>NZ_CP011797.1:1970000-2272500 GCF_002795845.1 Reinekea forsetii | reverse complement strand
TTTCGGCTGAGTACAGGATCGGGTAGTAATCCTTCAGGCGGGTGACCAGGTAGTTGGCGTTGAGCAAGGCCACCTGAGTCGATTCGCGCAAGCCGTTGGCACCGAGCAGACGAATATACATCCACGATATGGTTAAGATCGAGGCGCTGCCATAGGGCGTCGCCGAGACGGCACCCATCAGCGGGTTGCCACCCGGGATCGGGGCGACCGTGTGATTGGGCAAAAAAGGTGCTAGGTGTGCGCCAACGCCGATCGGGCCCATGCCGGGACCGCCGCCGCCATGTGGGATGGCAAAGGTCTTGTGCAGGTTCATATGGGACACGTCGGCGCCGATATCAGCCGGCCGGGTCACGCCGACCTGGGCGTTTAGATTGGCACCGTCCATATAGACCTGGCCACCGCGTTGGTGGATCAGCTCACAGATTTCCTTAATGCCCTGTTCGAACACGCCGTGTGTGGACGGGTAGGTAATCATCAGACAGCTCAGTCGATCGCCGGCCTGGTCGACCTTGGCTTGCAGGTCCTGCTGATCGACATTACCGTAAACGTCGGTCTTAACCACCAGCACCTGTAAGCCCATCATCTGCGCCGAGGCCGGGTTGGTACCGTGGGCCGATTGGGGGATCAGGCAAATATCGCGATCGCCTTCGCCCATGGCTTCCTGGTACTTGCGTATGGCCAGCAAACCGGCGTACTCACCCTGAGCGCCAGAGTTGGGCTGCAGGCTGACGGCGGCAAAGCCGGTGATGGCCTTGAGCATGGTTTGCAGTTCATCCACCAAGGTCCGATAGCCTTTGGTTTGGTTATCGGGCGCAAAGGGGTGCATGCGCCCGAATTTCTCCCAAGACACTGGGATCATCTGGGTGGCAGCGTTGAGCTTCATGGTGCACGAACCCAAGGCAATCATGCTGTGATCCAGTGCTAAATCGCGGTTCTCCAGCTTTTTCAGGTAGCGCAACATGTCCGTTTCGCTGTGGTAGCTGTTAAACACCGGATGGGTCAGATAAGGCTGGGTACGCTCGAGGTTTTCGGGAATAAAGGTAGTGTTCTGGTGCGTTAAATCGGCGTCCATAACCGAGGCATTGAGGTCGTGCTCACCCAAGAGCACATCGAACAGTTCTTCAATGTCTTCGCGGGTCGTGGTCTCATTGATTGAGATGCCCAAATTATCATTCTGGTAACGCCTGAAGTTGACGCTGTGTGCGCCGGCCCGCTCCAAGATCAGGTCAACGTTGTGCAACGGATCGATGGTCAGGGTGTCAAAGAAATGCGAGTTGACCACGCGAATGCCCTTGGCCTCAAGACCCTCGGCCAGTATGCCGGTGAGCCGATGAATGCGTTGGGCGATGCGCTTAAGCCCGTCGGGACCGTGATAGACGGCGTAAAAACCGGCCATATTGGCCAACAGAACCTGCGCGGTGCAGATGTTTGAGGTCGCCTTTTCCCGGCGGATATGCTGTTCGCGCGTCTGCAGTGCCATGCGGTAAGCCTGGTTGCCGGCGCTGTCTTTGGACACCCCGATGATGCGCCCGGGGATAGCGCGTTTGTAGCATTCGCGGGTCGCAAAGAAGGCGGCATGAGGGCCGCCAAAGCCCATCGGGACGCCAAAGCGTTGGCTGTTGCCCAAGACAACATCGGCGCCCATCTCACCGGGTGACTTCAACACGCATAACGCCATCAGGTCACTGGCGACGATGGCCAAGGCATCTTGGCTGTGCAAATGTTGGATATAGGGTTCCGGATCATCGATCCGACCGTCGGTACCCGGGTACTGAATCAACGCGCCAAAGACGTCGTGCTCATGCAAGGTGGTGAGGTCGCCGCTGATGATTTCAAAGCCATAATATTCGGCTCGGGTGCGCAAGACATCGAGTGTTTGCGGATGGACATTATGGTCGACAAAAAAGCCCGTTGATTTGTTTTTGCGTACCGAACGTTTGGCCATGGCCATGGCTTCGGCCGCAGCCGTCGCCTCATCGAGCAGGGACGCGTTGGCCAAATCCATGCCGGTCAAATCGATAATCATTTGCTGGTAGTTGATCAAGGCCTCAAGCCGGCCCTGAGCAATCTCAGGCTGATAAGGCGTATAGGCGGTGTACCAACCCGGGTTTTCAAAGACATTGCGTAAAATCACTGACGGCACAAAGGTATCGTGATAGCCCATACCGATGTAGCTTTTGAACGCCTTGTTCTGCTCGGCGATGGCGCGCAAGTAGGCAAGGGCTTCCGGTTCGGGCGTGGCGTTTTCCAGAGTGAGCGGATGTGCCAAGAGAATGGATTCGGGCACGATCTTCTGGGTGAGGTCATCGAGACTGCTGGCATTAACCGCGGCTAACATAGCGGCCTGTTGTTTGGCGTCTGGGCCAATGTGTCGTTTGATAAACGCGTCACGAAATTCAAGGTCGTTCAGTGAAGTCATGTCAGTCTCTATAGGTTAGGGTCGGCGGGCCGTGATTAGGATTGGCTAATAATACGAGGCCAGTGCCGCAATTGGATGAGCTCTGTTGCGCCACGGGCTCTAGGGGCCGGTAAGCAAAAGCCGCACAGAAAACACCAACGTGGTATAAAAAGCCAACCGGCTAATGCTGCGGCGGTTGGCCTTGATGGTCGCTGAGACTATTCTTCAGCGCATTGATCGGCGTAAGAATCAGCATCCATCAGATCGAGTAGTTCCTCTGGGTCGGATATCTTGACCTTGAACAACCAACCGTCTTCATAGCTGTCGGTGTTGATCTGTTCCGGTGCATCTTCAAGTGCACTGTTGACCTCAACGACGGTGCCGGTAACGGGTGTATAGATATCCGACGCGGCCTTAACCGATTCGACCACCGCGACCGAGTCACCGGCCAATATTTCAGCGCCATCATCTGGCAGCTCAACAAAGACGACATCACCTAATTTTTCCTGGGCATAGTCGCTAATGCCGATGGTCACTATGTTGTTACTGTCTAAGCGTACCCATTCATGGGAGTTAGCATATTTTAAATCGGCCGGAATATTGCTCATCTTAAGTTCCTTCAACTGACATATTGGGTATTAATCGAACTGTTTCTTACCATTTCGAACGAATGGTAACTTAACTATTTTGACGGGCAGCATTTTACCGCGTATTTCGATAAAACAGGAATCCTTTATCGTCCCGGTGACCCGTGCCATGGCAATAGACTGCTGCAGCGTGGGCGAAAAGGTCCCACTGGTCAGCTCGCCGATGGCCGGTCCGTCTTCGCTTAGATGGACCTTTTGGTGCGTGCGCATCACGCCCCGCTGTTCCAGCACCAGGCCGACCAACTTGCCATAGGCCTGTTTTGCCTTGATCTCAGTCAAGGCGGCCCGACCGATGAACTCTCGATCTTCCGGGGTCCAGGCGATGGTCCAAGCCATGGCCGACTCCAGCGGGTGGGTCAGTTCAGTCATATCGTTGCCGTAGAGATTCATCCCGGCCTCTAGACGTAAGGTATCGCGTGCGCCCAAACCGCAGGGTTTGATCTCGGCATCTAGCAGGCGCGCCCAAAAGGCCACCACGGCGGTGGCCGGCAAGATAATTTCGAGGCCATCTTCGCCGGTGTAGCCGGTGCGAGCGATAAACCAGTCTTCACTGGCCAAACCTTGAAAGGGGTTTAATTGGTTGGCGACCGGGCCGTGTATCTTACCCAAGGCCACGGTGGCCTTTTCTATGGCTTGGGGACCTTGGACGGCTAGCATGGACAGATCGTCGCGCTCAATGATCTCGACGGCAAAACCTGCACATTGTTGTTGCATCCAGGCCAGGTCTTTTTCCCGGGTGGCGCAATTGACCACGGTGCGATAGCCGTCGACCATCTTATAAACGATCAGATCGTCGAGCACACCCGCCTGCTCGTTTAGCATGGCAGAGTAGAGGGCTTTACCGGGCGTGGCCAGTTTGGCGACGTCGTTTGCCAATAGATAGCGCAAATACTCGGTCGCCTCGGCGCCCTGAATATCAACGATGGTCATATGGGAAACATCGAACATTCCGGCGTCTTCACGGACCTGTTGGTGTTCGGCCAATTGGGAGCCGTAATTGATCGGCATATCCCAGCCACCAAAGTCGACCATCTTTGCGCCCGCGTCAATATGCGCGTCAAAAAGAGGAGTTTGCTTCGCCATAATGATCCTACTTCATTCGAGTTAAAAAATCCGCCCTAGGCTAGCGCATTTTTGTCTCTAATGACATTAGACTCTTATATAACAGTGCTGGGGCGCACCTGTAGCGTTAGTGTTACAGGCGGGATCGAGCCGGCAGGGTAGACTAAAAACGGGTGCCAGACTGGTTCATCTTAATCGATGAGGTAATGTAGATGCGCTCTGCTTTCATCATCCGAATCAACAAGAGCGAGGAGTGGATGCTGGCATCATTGGCCTGATGTTTCAGTTGCACCAAGTTAAGTTGGCTAATATTGGAATCGCTAAACGCAAATTCAATTAGGTCCTCTTCACTTAATAGGTTTTTACCAAGAATGATGGCGGCCATCAGTTGTGTCTCTGTTCAGTGTGGATACAAAGAGGGTATCGGCCGAAAGTGGTTTGAGTTTAGCTCTTTCGGCGCCTATTGCACCGATGACGGGCACATCTACGCGCGCCAAAAGGCGGCACAAAAAAAAGGAACCAAGCGGCTCCTTTTTATCATTAGCTCGCCAGGCAAGCCTAGTCGATGTATTGAACCGACAGGGTGTTGGTGCTGTCAAAGAGTGCACCGGCGACCACTAAGATGGCGTCTCCGCTGACCGCTAAGCCCTTCTCGAGCGCCTTTTCTTTTGCTTTGGCGTAGATATTATCACTGTTTTCAAACTGCTCGACGACCGAGGTGGTGACGCCCTTGGTGAGGCAGAGTTGTTGGGCTGTCTTCGGATCGCGGGTGAGGGCCAGGATCTGGGCTTTCGGGAAGTACTTGCGCACGGCCTGGACCGATCTACCCTGCACGGTGCCAACGACTATCAGCTTGATAGCCAAGTCCTGTGCAGTATGTACCGCGGCCTTACAGATCGATTCGGTGACGCGCAAGAGCCCCTGCTCATCGGGCAATGGGCGCTCAATCTGCCTCATGGCCGTATCGGTGCGCTCACAGATCTGCGCCATGATCGCAACGGTTTCGACAGGATATTTACCCTTGGCCGACTCGCCCGACAACATGACCGCATCGGTACCGTCGAGGATCGCGTTGGCGACATCGCCTGCTTCGGCGCGTGTTGGCCGTGGGTTTTTAATCATCGAGTCGAGCATCTGAGTCGCGGTTATGACCGGCTTACGGGCCAAGATGCAGGCTTTGATCATCATCTTCTGGGCAAAAATCACTTCTTCGACGGCGATTTCAACACCCAGGTCGCCACGCGCGACCATGATGCCATCGGAGGCTTCGAGGATGGCATCGAAATTATCGACCCCTTCTTGATTTTCAATTTTGGAGATGATCTTGATATTAGCGCCGCCATTGGCGATCAGTAGGGCACGAATTTCTTCGACGTCAGAGGCCTTGCGGATAAAGGAGGCGGCAATGAAATCGACGTCCTGACCACAACCCCAAACGATATCAGACTTGTCCTTTTCGGACAGGGCGGGCAGCTTGACGCTGACACCGGGTAGGTTAACACCCTTTTTATTGCCCAGTTCACCGGTGTTTTCCACTCGACAAATCACGTCGCCACCGGTGATTTCGGTAACGGTCAGCTGGATCAGGCCGTCGTCTAACAATACCGTGTTGCCGATCGCCAGGTCGTTCGGCAGTTCTGGGTAAGTCACCGCGACACGGCTGTTGTCACCGCTGATGCTCTGATCGGTGCTCAAGGTAAAGGTTTGACCGGCTTCCAGTAACACGTCGCCACCGCTGACGTTCATGGTGCGGATTTCGGGACCCTTGGTATCGAGTAAAATTGCAACCTTGACGCCCGTGTCTTGAACGACTTCACGGATGTTTGAGATTCGAGCGCCGTGCTCTGCATAGTCGCCGTGTGAAAAGTTCAAACGCATCACATTCATACCGGCTTGTACCAGTTTGGTGAGCATTTCTTTTGACTCTGACGCCGGTCCGATCGTGCAAACAATTTTAGTCTTTCGCATATTGGGATGCCCCTGTATCTGCGCTGGTTAAACCCGAGTAGGGGTCATTGGTTCATAATTGACGCGCACACTACCATAATTGGTAAATATTTCATCCTTATCGGTAAAAATATTGGTAAAATTACCAGTTGAAGTGCTGATTTAAGCCGTTTCTCCACCCCTACTCTTAGGCTAACGTCCCTTAAAATCTCTTATTTCCCCTATATTCGGCTAAAATCTTCTATCAGGGCTATTTTCTCCCGTTTGGCATCAGTTGCCAGGGTTAAGCCTAATTTTCGGTTAATTTGGTAATTAAATTACAAATGATGGCGTGTCAATTTAAAGCCCTGCGTCTTGCCGACAGAACTAAGGCACCCTGGGCTCGACTGACCCGAGACGCTCCGATCAGGGTTATTTGCAACCAATGGCTACTTTCGAGCCGGCTTTACGTTAATAATGGGCCACGTCAATAATGGGCTTGGTCAACAATGGGTGATGTTAACTTTAACGGTCTGATCGATCGTTTTGCACAGCAGATTTACCAGTCGCGCAAAGGGCGCTTACGCATGCACCTTATCGACGCCCTGTATCGGCAATATCTGCCCGAGGCGGAAATGGCCTCGATGCGCGTGCTCGATGCCGGCGGCGGCCTGGGTCAGATGAGTCATTGGTTTCTGACGCGGGGTTCGAGCGTCGATTATTTTGATATTTCCTCGGCCATGGTACAGACGGTGGCCACTGATTTTGCCGAGTCCATTGCGCAAGGTCGCCTTAGCGTCGCCGAATGCTCCATCACCGAGGCGGCCTATCCGCCGGTTTACGACCTGGTGAATGCCCACGCGTTATTGGAATGGCTGGAGGACCCCTATGACGCCTTGGCCACCCTGATGCAATCGGTCAAGCCGGGCGGTTATTTGGGTCTGATGGTCTACAACAAACATCTGTTGATGCTACGCCATTTGATGCGCGGCACGCTGAAGCGCGCCATGAGCGGCGACTTGGGTGGCGATCGGGGTGGTTTGACGCCCATTTCCCCGCTTGATCCGACCGAGGTAGGCGATTTTTTGAGCGCGGGCGGATTCCAGATCCTGTGCCAGGCCGGTGTGCGGACCTTCTCCGATCTGGCCGAAAAAACCGTGCTCGAATGGTACGACGAAACCGACCAGTTTGCCGCCGAATTGGCTCTGTGCGAACAGCGGCCTTACTGCGATCTGGGCCGTTATGTGTTGTTTATCGCGCGCCGATCCAGTTAATCCCCTGAGGTGCTTTTTTCGGCCCAAAAAAAACCCTGCATCAGCAGGGTTTTTTACGCATCCGAATCGGACTAGACGGAGACAATGACCGAGTTTGCCGCGTCAACATAATCGTCCATCTGATCGAAGTTCAGATAGCGATAGACCTCGGCCGCCATGCTATCGATCTGACCGGCATAGGCCAAGTACTCAGCCGGGGTCGGCAGTTTGCCCATCAAGGACGACACGGCCGCCAATTCGGCAGAGGCCAGATACACATCAGCGCCATCCCCTAAGCGGTTCGGGAAGTTCCGGGTTGAGGTCGACACGACCGTCGAGCGCGCGGCGACCCGCGCCTGGTTACCCATGCACAGTGAGCAGCCGGGCATTTCGGTACGTGCACCGGCATTGCCAAAGATGCTGTAGTAGCCCTCCTGCATCAATTGCGCTTCGTCCATCTTGGTCGGCGGTGCGATCCACAGCTTGGTCGAAAGGGTGCCACCGTTGGCTTCGAGCAACTTACCGGCCGCTCGAAAGTGGCCGATGTTGGTCATGCACGAACCGATAAAGACCTCATCGATCTTGCTGCCCTGAACCGCAGAGAGGATGCGGGCATCGTCCGGATCGTTTGGCGCGCAGAGGATCGGCTCCTTGATATCATTAAGATCGATTTCCAGGGTGTAAGCGTATTCAGCGTCGGCGTCGGCACGCATCAGCGTCGGATTGGCTAACCACTCTTCCATGGCCTTGGCGCGTCGTTCGATGGTGCGTTCGTTACCGTAGCCATTGGCGATCATCCAACGCAACATGACGACATTGGAGCGCAGATATTCGCCCACCGACTCTTCCGACAGGGTAATGGTGCAACCTGCGGCGGAGCGTTCGGCCGAGGCATCGGACAGCTCAAAGGCCTGTTCGATGGTCAGGTCGTCGAGCCCTTCAATTTCCAGCACCCGGCCGGAGAAGATGTTCTTCTTGCCTTTCTTCTCAACCGTTAACGACCCATCTTTAATGGCGTAGTAAGGAATGGCGTGCACCAGGTCGCGCAAGGTGATGCCCGGTTGGCGAGTGCCGGTAAAGCGCACCAAGACCGATTCTGGCATATCCAATGGCATTACCCCGGTGGCCGCGGCAAAGGCGACCAGACCCGAGCCTGCTGGGAAGGAGATGCCCATTGGGAAACGGGTGTGCGAGTCACCGCCGGTGCCGACCGTATCGGGCATCAACATCCGGTTTAACCAGCTGTGAATAATGCCGTCGCCCGGACGCAAGGACACACCGCCACGGTTCTTAATGAAATCGGGCAGGGTGTGTTGGGTGTCGATATCAACTGGCTTCGGATAGGCCGCGGTATGACAGAAGGACTGCATTACCAGGTCGGCCGAGAAGCCCAAACAGGCCAGATCTTTTAGCTCATCGCGGGTCATTGGGCCGGTGGTATCCTGCGAGCCAACGGTGGTCATCTTCGGTTCACAGTACTCACCTGGACGGATACCGATGGTGCCACATGCCTTGCCAACCATTTTCTGCGCTAAGGTGAAGCCTTTGCTGCTGGGCTCTACCGCACCCGGTCGATTAAATACGGTGGAGGGCGCCAGACCCAGGGCTTCGCGCGCTCGGTCAGTCAAACCGCGCCCGATAATCAATGGTATCCGGCCGCCGGCGCGGACTTCATCGAGCAGGACATTGGTTTTTAAGGTGAATTCGGAAATCACTGTGCCATTTTTTTCGACCTTGCCGGCATGCGGGTAGAGGTCAATAACGTCACCCATATGCATATCATCGACATCGAGCTCGATGGGCAGGGCGCCAGCGTCTTCCATGGTGTTAAAGAAGATCGGTGCAATCTTATTACCCAGGCAGAAACCGCCAAAGCGTTTGTTGGGTGCGAAGGGGATATCTTGGCCGGTATACCAGAGCACCGAGTTGGTCGCTGATTTACGGGACGAACCGGTGCCGACAACATCGCCCACCAAGGCAATCAAATGGCCCTGCTTCTTGAGTTCTTCCAGCTGCGCGATAGGGCCCAGCTCGCCCGACTTATCGGGCGTAATACCATCGCGTGCCATCTTGTACATGGCCAAGGCATGTAACGGGATGTCGGGTCGTGACCAAGCATCCTGGGCCGGCGAGAGATCATCGGTATTGGTTTCGCCGGTAACCTTAAAGACAGTCAGGGTGATTTTTTCCGGTACGGCAGGCTTGTTCAAATACCATTCGGCATCGGCCCAAGACTGCATAACCGCCTTAGCGATGCTGTTGCCCGCCTCAGCGCGTTCTTGGACATCGTGAAAGGCGTCGAACATCAACAGGGTATGTTTCAGTTGCTCACCGGCCGCGGCCGCCTGATCCGGTTGGTCGAGCAGGGACACTAGGGTTTCAATGTTGTAGCCACCCTGCATAGTGCCCAGGATGCGAATCGCTTCGGTTTTATCGATCAGCGGTGACGTTGCCTGATCCTTGACGATGGCGGTTAAGAAACCGGCCTTTACGTAAGCGGCCTCGTCGACGCCAGGCGGCACTCGTTCAACCAGCAGGCTTTTCAGAAAGGCGGCATCGTCAGCCGGTGGATTCTTGAGCAGTTCAACCAATTGTGTGACTTGCTCGACAGACAAGGGCTTCGCTGGAATACCCATGGCGGCGCGTTCTTGTTCGTGTTTACGGTAGGCTTCAAGCACGGTTGGTTCTCCATCTAAATGAGTCGTGGTAGGGCATAGGGTTGAGCCGATTGACGCGGCACGGTTCCGGTTACATCCGGTGCCGTTGTAGCGAACCGACCCCAGGGATTCGATTGGCTCCAGTCGATTGGGGCTGACGCGCCGGCTCTGGGCCGGGTCATCCGCAGGAACAGCAATCTGGACGCCTCTGGCGCCAAAGTCTAGTGAATTCAGGCGGCAAAGTTAAGTGAAAAACGCCTTTTGCAATCGATAGCTGTTATTTGTTTGGTGAATGTATGGTTATTCGGTCATATGTTGAGCTTATTTTAGTCAGTCGATATTGACGATCTTGTGGGCTTGTAAGGTCAGATGCCACTCAGGATGGCTGAGGCAATAGTCGATACAGGCCTGGGTCGCGTGATTGCGAGCCGGCACAATGGTCTGCTCGCGGTAGTCGTTTATCGGGCTCAAATAACGGTAGTCGGCCTGGAGCTCGGTAAAGCGCTCCGGCGGGGCATCGACCTGCGGATAGACCAGCTTGAGTTCGTTGCAACGGGTCAGGGCCACCTGAGCGACACCCTTGGGGCTAATGCAGACCCAGTCCACGGCGTCGGGCAAAGCCAAAGTGCCATTGGTTTCCACGGCACAGACAAAGTCCAAGCGGTGCAGTTCGGCGATCAAACGGTCGTCTAATTGCAGAGCCGGCTCCCCGCCGGTGAACACCACGAAGCGATGGCCCCGTCCGCTTGGCCACTGGGTGGCAATGGCTTGCGCCAGGTCGGCGGGTTGTTTGAACTTGCCGCCGTTCTGACCGTCGGTGCCGACAAAATCGGTGTCACAAAACTGGCAAACCGATTGCGCTCGGTCCTGTTCTCGGCCACTCCACAGATTGCAGCCGGTAAAGCGGCAGAATACGGCGGGACGACCGGTGTGAAAGCCTTCGCCCTGTAGGGTATAAAACATCTCTTTCACGCTATATGTCATAGGCTTTCGGTGGGACCTTTAGGTTGATTGTTGAGAAGTTGCTCGAACTCGGCAGGCATGACAGGGGGCGAATAGAGGTAACCCTGAAACACATGGCAACCCATATCGCGCAGTAGGGCTAATTGTGCCTGCGTTTCCACCCCTTCCGCCACTGTATTTAAGTTAAGCTGCGCGGCCATCGCCAGAATGGTGCGCACGATCGCGGTATCGTTAGGGTCATGGGGGATGTTGCGCACAAAGGATTGATCAACTTTGAGCGTATCCAGCGGTAATTGTTTGAGATAATTTAAGTTGGAGTACCCGGTGCCGAAGTCATCGATGGAGAAATGCAGGCCAAAAGTACGCAGCGCATTCATCGACGCAACCGTATGATCGATGTCGTCGATAATCATACCCTCGGTAATTTCCAGGTCGATCATATTTGCATCGATGCCCTGTTCTGTGACGATGCCACGGACCAGTTGGGTGAAGTTCTCATGGCGAAATTGCTGTGGGCTGACATTGATCGAAAGCTTGAATCGGTCGTCGATTGACGCCGCATCCCGCCAATGGGCGGCCTGGGCGATGGCCTCTCGGAGCACAAACTGGCCGACTATATGCATTAGATCGGCCGCCTCCAAGAGCGGGATAAACTCTACCGGGGAGACCAAGCCACGGCGCGGATGGGCCCAGCGCAATAGGGCCTCAGCCCCCACAATGCGGCCGTCATTGCTGTCCACCTGGGGCTGGTAAAGGAGGAAGAACTGGTGTTCGGTAATGGCCACCAAGCAGTCTTCTTTGAGTTCGAGAACCCGTTGGTTGGCATCGGCCATTTCTTGTTCAAACAGAATAAACTGGTTTTTACCCAATTCTTTGGCCTTGTACATCGCCATGTCGGCATGGCGCAGGAGTTCTTCGGCCGTTTGAGTGCGATCGTAGAAAAAAGCTAGGCCGAGACTGGCGCTGACTTGCAGGCAATCCCCTGGAATCTTAAAGGGGCGTGCCATGGCGGCGACTAAGCGCGTAGTTCGGCCCACGGCAATTTCCCGGGCCAACACCTCAACGCGGCCCAGATCGGTCATGCAGATAACAAATTCATCGCCTCCTAAGCGGGCAACGGTGTCCTGTTCGCGCACGCCCTCTGTTAAGCGCTCGGCCACGGTGCTGAGTATCGTGTCGCCGATGAGGTGGCCTTTGCTGTCATTGATGGCCTTGAAATCATCGAGATCGATAAAAATTAACGCGCCGAAGTTGCCTGAGCGTTGCGCCCGCAAGAGGGCCTGGTCGAGTCGATCGAGAAATAGATGGCGATTGGGTAGGTTGGTGAGCGAATCGTGATAGGCCAAATGCTGTATATAGGCTTGATGTTCCTTGCGTTCGGTGATGTCCACACCGACCGTGAGTAGAGCGTCTTGGCCCTTGTATTGGATTGCCAACTTGCGCAGTTCCAATGAGAGAAATTGGCCATTTTTTAAGGCCCAATTGACCTCTGGTAGCAAAACCGATTTGTGACTGACGAAGGCCTCGTTATCGGCGTCGATAATAAGCTGCGCAGTCGCGGCGGAAAAATTGCGCAAAACCTGGTCATGCTGACTGCCAATAAAGGTCTTTTCGTCCAGTTCAAAGGTGTTCAGAAACGCTCGGTTGGCGAGCAGCACGGTACCGTTGATGGTTTTAACATAGATCAGATGCGGTAGGTGTTCGACCAGGGCATGTAAACTGCTATAGGATTGCTCGGCCGCACTCAGGGCCGCGCGGTTTTCACCGATCAAGCCATCGGCGACGCCTATGTAGGAATTGAGTGCCTTGACCAGGGTCCCGAACTCATCGTCATGATGGCGGTAGCGGGGTGCCAGACGCTGACCCCGGCTATGATTGATATCGATGTGTTTGAGTTGCCTGGATAGGCGGCTCAGCGGTCGAGTTAGGCTCCGATTGACAATAGCGATCAGGATCAGGGTTAAGCAGATGACGCTGATAAAGTTCAGTAGTAGCCGACTCCAGGTAGTCCGCATCAATGACTGATAGCGCCAATGGTTGTTGTACTCGAATTTCAGCGTGCCTAACTTGACCGGGTCGGATGGATCGAAGCCCAATGGCACCGAATAGTAACGCACGGGTTCGCCAATAAAGGGTACTAGGTACGGCGCGCGGTAGGGCCGGGTTTGGCTTTTGTGACCAAAGGCGACGGAGGTGTTTTGTTCGTCAAAAATCCACACCGCGGTGACGAAGGGGTTAATTAACAGGCCCTTGACGATCTCCGTGCCGAGCACCGAGTCGAGCCGAAACACGGCCTGTTTCGCCGGGTAGATCGATGCCATGCCAACGCGTTCAACATCTTGTTCGATCAGGCTGGCGTGGTTTTTCAGTTCGACCATGAACGCAATGCTGCCCACGATCAGGCTCAAGCCAACCGCGGTCACCAAAAAGGTGATCGCTAAACGCAGAGAAATCTGACGTCTGATCAGTGTATGAGTGGTCGCAAAAGGGTTCATCAGATGGATTTGGAGCTCGCTGTGACCGCTGGGGTCCGTGCAGTTAAGCAAGGATTTCCACATATTGCCAGTTTGGCGAGGGTATAGTCATCAGTAAATGAGCGGACCTCTACAAGGTCGATTCAGGGCCCGTTGCCGGGCCACCGTTTAACGCTCTGGCGCTTGAGCCCTGGTCGGCGGCGTTGCGGATTCGCTGCGCTGTTGCAGTCGAGCCAGTAGCCAATAGAACAGTGGCAACCACAGGCCCCAGAGCAGGGCTACTAGGCTGATGCCTAAGGTGTCGGTGGTCGCTGCGCCAAGCCGGGTACCGGCCCAATAGCTACCGCCGCCACCGACCACACCAAAAAACGCCTGCAAGAGGGGTTTGCCGGTGAGCCAGCTGAGGCTGTGTTGCAGGGTCAGCGGGAAGATCAGCCAGAGGGCCATCAGCCAATAGGGCATGTACAGGCCGGGGCCATCGAAATGAATCAGGCTTGACCACTGCCAAACTACGTCGATCACCAAACCGAGTGCGGATATAATCAGCAACGGTTGCCAGCGATAGACTTGACTATAGAAACGGATGTGTAGCGCTATAAAGAGGGCGGCCCACAACAGGGCCCAAGGAGTTTGCAGTATCACTGCTAAAAACCACCCGGCCTGAAACAGGGCGAAGTTAATCAACTTGGTCATCAGAATTCCCAGTCTACCGTCGCCTTACTCTTACTGAAGACAATTTGCGACGTACCAATGGCGCGTTCTAAGAAGGCACCCTCACAATAGGACAGATAATAGCGCCACATTCTAAAGAATTGGGCATCGTATTTGTCGGCCGGTAATTGGTCGAAGTTCTCGACAAAACGCACCTGCCATTCGTTCAGCGTGCGCGCGTAATGGGAGGTGATATCCTCAAAGTGGCTCAGCGTCATATCGGTTTGTTCGGCAATATGGCGGTTAATCAAGGAGATGCTCGGCAAGTGCCCGCCGGGGAAGATATATTTGCGAATAAAATCGACACTGTTCTTGTAAGACTTATAGCGCTGGTCGTTCATGGTGATGCTCTGTATCAAGGCCAGGCCATCATGGCTGAGCAGCGTGCTGATTTTATTGAAGTAACCGGAGAGGTATTTATGACCCACGGCCTCGATCATTTCAATCGACACCAGACGATCATACTGACCGGTGAGTAGGCGATAGTCGGAGCACAGCAGGGTGATCCGATCGGTCAAACCCGCCTCGGCGATTTTGGCCTCTGTGTAGGCAAACTGCTCGGCAGAAATGGTTGTCGTGGTCACCCGGCAGCCGAAGTTTTTGGCCGCGTAAATCGCCAGTGCGCCCCAACCGGTGCCGATTTCAAGCAGATGATTGTCCGGACCGAGATTGAGCTTTTGACAGATGCGCTCGAGCCGAAATTGCTGGGCTTCTTCTAAGCTGGCATCGGCGTGCGGAAAGATAGCCGCCGAGTACATCATGCTCGGGTCGAGGAAACTGGTAAACAGATCATTACCCAGATCGTAATGGGCTTGAATATTTTTGTGCGACCCGCGAATGGTATTGCGGTTCAACCAATGGGCCATATTGAGAAACCATTGGGATGGACGCGACATCCACGTGACCCGTTCTGGGTCGCTATCAATGTTGGCTGAGAACAGCCGGATCACCGAGGTCAAATCAGGTGATTCCCACAATCCTTCCATATAGGTTTCGGCCGCGGCCATGGAGCCACCGGTCACCAAATCGCGAAAAACCTTGGCGTCCAATACCGTTACTTCGGCATGGGGGCCGGGACCGGCTAGGCTGCCAAAGACCTTATTGTGTTGCTCATAGTTCAGTGTCAACGACCCTTGGGTTAGGTGTTTTAACAGGCGTGATGCGGCCCGCCAGGCGAAGGTTGGGGCTGTGTTCGCTGCTGTGGTCGCCGTAGTCATGAAGATTTTTCCTTTTTAGCGTTCTTAGGGTGAGGGTAAAATGGGACGCCTTTAAGCCATAATTTCAGGGCATGCCAATAGATGCCAGTGCTAATCTTTACGGCCATCGCGGGAAAACGGATGAGCGTATGGCGGATTGCCGCGGCACTGATTGGCGTCGGTGCCAGACTTAGGCTAGCGTCGAATATTTTATCGCCGCCTTGCCAGCTTTCCAAGTGAATAGTGTTTTTGCGCCGACCCGGCTGGGCAAAGCGCCAGTCGTAATTAAGATTCATTGGGTGAAACGGCGAGATGTGAAAGTCTTTGATCAGCTTGAATCGACAGGCCTTGGCCGAATAAGATACCGGGCTAATCGCCCTATCATCTGGGGTTGCCGACAAGACGTATTGAAACCGCTCGCCCCATGGGGTGTTGGTGATTTCAGGCATGATGGCCAACAATTGATCGGCCGCGTCGAAGGCGTAGTAGAAGGTAACCGGATTGCTTAAAAAACCTAAGGTGCGCAGATTGGTGAGCATACAGACCCGGGCAATGTTACTTTCCAAAATCGCTGATTGCTCAGCAATTTTCCCTACCACCGCCGATTTCAAGGATCGCTGAGGATCGCCAAAAAAGTCACTGCGGCGAAAATTTAGCCAGTTAAAACGCTCCATCGACATCAGGCGCGAGCATGCCATAACCTGGGGCAGCTCATCGAGATCCAGATAGAGCATAAACATCGGGTATTTTAGACTATGGGCTTTGGGCGCAAAGCGACGATGGCGCACCCAGCCGATCATCAGTCGGCTATTGCCGCCAAGTCGATCGGCGGCCAAGTCGACTATGCTAGCGCTCATCTGAGGTGCCTATTCATGCTCGGCGACCCGCTCTGATTCATGCCGATGTTTGGCTGCGGTATGCGGCCGATTGTGCAAATCATCGACCACGCGGAGCGCTGAATTGACGCCATCTTCGTGAAAGCCATTAAACCAATAGGCGCCGCAAAAATGGCTCCGATTGGTGTTGCCGATGTCGGCATAGCGGGCCTGGGCTGCGAGCGACGCGCGACTGAATACCGGGTGGGCATAGTTGAAGCGGGCTATTATTTTGTCCGGGTCGATCAGTTCGGTGCGGTTGAGGGTGACGCAAAAGGTCACCGGAGCGCTATCGAAGCTTTGCAAGATATTCATGTTATAGGTCAGGCTGGCGGGTTTACTTTTGTCCGCACCTAGATGGTAGTTCCAGGCGGCCCAAACTTTTTTCTGTTTTGGCAGTAGCGCCTCATCGGTGTGCAATACGACGTCGTTATCGGCATATTTCATGGCGCCGAGAACCGACAATTCAGCGTCAGTTGGCTCTGCCAATAAGGCCAAAGCCTGATCGCTGTGGCAGGCGAACACAACCTGGTCAAAGTTGTGCTCGGCGCCATCGGCAAAGTGCAAGGTTACCCCATCACTACGACGCTCGACTCTATCGATGCGGCTGTTGAGGTGTACGCGTTCGGCGAAGGGTTCGGTCAATGGCGCAACATAACTGCGCGATCCGCCCTTCAAGACATACCATTGGGGTCTATTGGTGACCGAGAGCAGGCCATGATTGTTAAAGAAGCGAATAAAAAACAGAGCGGGCAGATCCAGGATCGTGGCCTCATCGGTTGACCAGATCGCTGCGCCCATAGGGATGATATATTGCGCCGTGAATGCCGCGCCAAGTTTGTGTCGATTCAGGTACTGCCCCATGGTGATGTCGGCAGTCAAGCGATCGGCTGCCAAGTCTTCGGTGCTCAGTCGATTGAAGCGGATGATATCGGCGACCATGCGATAAAACTTGGGCGACCAAAGATTGCGTCGTTGGGCGAACAGGGTATCCAAATTACGGCCGTTGTATTCCAGGCCGGTGACCTCGTCACTGATCGAAAAACTCATCTCGGCGGCTTGCCGCTCAACGGCCAAGGGCGCCATCAGGGCATTAAAGTTGCTGTAGACCCAATCGTTATAGACAATAAAGCCGGTGTTAACAGGGTAGACGACACCTTCGACGGTGACGTCATGGGTGTTGGTATGGCCGCCTAGGTAGTCGTTGTATTCATAGAGTTGGATATCAAAATCCGGATGCAATTTACTGGCTGCGGTGAGGCCTGCTATGCCACTGCCAATAATGGCTATCTTGGGTCGACTCATGCTACGGATTCCTAGTTCAGGCGATTTTTTATCAGGTTGATTATTTGCTTTAACAGCGGGATATGGCCGAATAGCATCGCGGTGCTGTCGAAGTAATCCTGATGATGGGTGATCTTGCCGTTTGCAAACTGAACTCTTGACGTACCCGGGACCACAATCGCGTTGCCGCCATTGAGCTTCGGGTGCACAAAGGTCATGTCCCAGGCCAGAAAGGCGCTTTGGTCATCCCCGAGCGTATGGGTGAAGTTGAAATTGATGTGGCTGACATTCTGGTACATGTTCTTAAAGTAGACTTGTAGATTCGGCAACGTTTCTATCCGATGAAGCGGGTCGATAAAAACGACGTTATCGGCATAGAGATTCGCTAACAGGTCGCTCTCTACTGTGTCTTTATTGAGCGCCGCATAGGTCTCTTGGATGCGTTCAATGATGTTGGTCATAGTCTTGTCCTAACTTCTTAAATTTAACCAGGGTGTCCGCGCGCGATGTTTTATAGTCGACCACAGGCAAGGGGTAGCCCAAAGCGAGCGCGAGTTCAGGGGTTGGTTGGTGGATGGCTTTGTTTGCCAAGGGAGCCAATTCAGGGACGTATTTACGAATAAAATCACCGTCCGGATCAAAGCGACGGGATTGTTCATGCGGATTGAAGATGCGGAAATAGGGCGTTGCGTCAACGCCGGTCGAGGCCACCCATTGCCAGCCACCATTGTTGGCCGCGAAGTCAAAGTCGGCCAGCTGACGGGCAAACCAGGCTTCGCCATGACGCCAGTCCACTTGCAGGATTTTTACCAAATACATGGCCGAGACCATGCGCAAGCGGTTGTGCATCCAGCCGGTCTGGTTGAGTTGACGGGCAGCGGCATCGACCAGGGGAACCCCTGTTTGGCCTGCTTGCCAGCGTTGCAACAAGCTCGGGTCGGTCTGCCATGGGAATTGGTCCCACTTTGGATTAAAGGCCTTGCCGAGGCAAAGCTCAGGCCGCCAAGCCAGCAAGTACTTGTAAAACTCACGCCATAGAATCTCGGATAAAAAGGCATTTGAGCTGGTTAAGGCTTGGCGCTGGGCAATGGTCCAGAGCACCTGTCGGCTACTTAGGGTGCCGAGCGCCAGGCTAGTCGATAAGAGCGAGGTGCCGGCGCGGGCTGGAATATCGCGTAGGCTGGAGTAGTCGTTCATCTGGTCCATAAAATCTTCGAGGCGTTCATGCGCCTGTTGTTCTAGGACCGGCAATTGCATTGGATTATCCCAGACAAAGCGTTCCCCCAGTGCCAGCGGTTTGGCCGCCTGGGCCGGCAAACCGTTATCGGGCGCCGGACGCGGGGCGACCAAGGTATCGATGATTTGGGCTAACAGGTTTCTCTTATAGGGGGTAAAGACCTTATAGAAGTTGCCCTGCAGGGTGAGCAGCTGGCGCGGCGGCGCTGAATACAGATCATTGGCGCGATGCAGGTGCATCTGTTCCGGTGCCTGGTCGTGAAACTGGCCATCTCTCAGGCGTTCATCCCAGCCCGGCTCATAGTGGCAATAGATATTGTCGACATCGAGACGAACACACAACTCGATAAGATCGGTAACCCCCTGCTGCCAGCTCGGTGCCGTGATGATCTGCAGCTCAACACCCAAAGCGGCCAAGTCATCGTTGAGGGCATCCAGGGCCTGCTGATAGGCGGCCAACTTTGGGCTGCCAGCGCCCTGTTGCTGAAGCTGTTCCGGACTCCAAATAAAGGCCGCAGTTATTGTGCTGTTTTGTTGGTGAGCCGCAACCAGGGCCTCGCTCAGGGGGGCATGGTCGCAGGTACGCAAATCGTTTCGAAACCAGACAAGTTGATTGGCCATTGGACGCCTTAAAAGTATTTTTTTTAGTTTGGCTCAGTGGCCTTGGTCTCAGCTCTGCGCTGTAACAGACCATAATGACGCAAAATCGACCGGGGTGCCAGATCGGCAATCGACTTGGCCCGATAGTGAACGGTCGAGCTACGCAGCGCCTATGTCCGTCGCCGAAGCGCCATAAAGGGTCGGCCGTTGCGAACGGTATTAGCGCTACCTTACGAACTGAGTAGCGTCTCGGATGATACTTTTCATCACTAATGCCAATCTATTTCGTCTGATTTGCGCCAAGTCTTTGATTGGCTGTTGCCATTGGGCCCCGATTGTGGATAATCCGCCGGACAGTTGTGGTGGTCCTGCCGGTCCCCTCGCAACGAGAGGACGTTAACTCCGCCAGGCCCGGAAGGGAGCAACGGTAGCGTCTGATTCGTGTGCCGGGGTGTGGCTGGTGGGACTGCCGCCCAAACTGTCGATTCGTCTGAGCCCTATCTGCAATACCCCTAATCCCGTTCCAAATCCAATGCTTGCCACCTTAGCGTCATTAGCCGATCTAACTGGCTGTTTTACGTGGCTATTTTTCGTCAGCGGCATATCAGCACTGGCAGCAGTGGGCAATCAAAGTTACGATAGTGGCCTTTTATCGGTGAACGAACGAAACCCTATGTCATATCAGGTTCTCGCCAGGAAATGGCGCCCATCGAGCTTTTCGGAAATGGTTGGTCAGGCCCATGTTTTACGGGCTCTGATTAATGCGTTAGACCAGCAACGGCTGCATCATGCCTATCTGTTTACCGGCACCCGGGGCGTGGGCAAAACCTCCATTGCCCGCTTGCTGGCCAAGTGTCTAAATTGTGAAGTCGGGGTCAGCTCGAACCCTTGTGGCGTCTGTTCAGCCTGTACCGATATCGCCAACGGTCGATTTATTGATCTGATTGAGGTCGATGCGGCCAGCCGAACCAAGGTTGAAGACACCCGAGAATTACTCGAAAACGTCCAATATGCGCCGTCGCGCGGACGCTTTAAGGTGTATCTGATCGATGAGGTGCACATGCTCTCGACCAGCAGCTTTAACGCCCTGCTCAAGACCCTAGAAGAGCCGCCCGCGCACGTCAAATTCCTCTTAGCGACCACCGATCCGCAGAAGTTGCCGATGACGGTCTTATCGCGCTGCCTGCAGTTTAATCTCAAAAACATGAGCCGCGAGCACATAGTGCAACATTTGCACACCATCTTGGCGGCCGAGCAGGTGCCCTATGATGAGCCCTCCCTGTGGTCGGTTGCCGAAGCGGCGCGCGGCAGTATGCGTGACGCCCTAAGCCTGACCGATCAGGCCATCGCCTTTGGTCAGGGTGCGCTGATCGAACAGGAAGTGGCGGCCATGCTTGGTAGTGTCGACCTGCGGCGAGTGCTTAAGTTGGTCCGGGCCATCTTCGAAAAGGATATCGATACGGTGCTGGCGCTGATCGCGCAAATTGATCAACACTCGCCCGATTACCAGACCTTGATGACCGAGCTGATGTCGACCTTGCATCGAATTGCCATTGCCCAAGCAGCGCCCAGTGCCATCGACAATCAGAAGGGTGACAAGGCGGCGATTATTCAATTGGCCTCGGCGACGCAACCGGAAGACGTGCATCTTTATTATCAAATCGCCATACAAGCCAAGCCCGACCTGGCCTTGGCGCCGAGTGAACGCGCCGGGTTCGAGATGACCCTATTGCGCATGGTGGCCTTTAGCCAGACACCGGCCGCAGCGATTGGTGAACTGAGCGCCTTGACCAGTCAGTCGGTCGACGCCGGTGCGGAAGTGCCCGACAGCCCAAAGTTCCAGCAGGTTGAATCCGAGAGTGTGGCGGTTGAACCTGTTAGCACGATGCCACAGTCAGAGCCAGAGCCACAGCCACAATCAGAGCCAGAGCCACAGTCAGAGCCACAGTCAGAGCCAGAGCCAGAGCCAGAGCCAGAGCCACAGCCAGAGCCACAGTCAGAGCCACAGTCAGAGCCACAGTCAGAGCCAGAGCCACAGTCAGAGCCACAGTCAGAGCCACAGTCAGAGCCACAGTCAGAGCCACAGTCAGAGCCACAGTCAGAGCCACAGTCAGAGCCACAGGCGAGTGCCAGCCCCGACGTCGCTCTGACCAGTCCACCGTGGCCGGTTGATAGCCCGTCCGAGCCCCCGAAACTCGAACCAACAGCAGTGCTCAAGAGCAGGATGGCTGTTGTTGAGCCCGCATTGCCGGCGGTTGCAGTCGACGCACCCGAGCCCGGTACTCAAACGCTAACCGGTTTGGAAAAAGCTCAATGGCCGGTGGTCGACCTGCAGCAAGATCCAACCCATTGGTGGCAGGTTACCCTGCATCGCTTAGGTTTGATCGGTATGACCAAGACCCTTTTTGCGCACAGCGAGTGGGTCGCCTTTGACGGTCGCATGTTGACCTTGAATATTTCCCCGAATTACAAGAAAGTGATGACCGATAATCACCTGGAGCGTTTCTTGGCGGTGATTGGCACTTGGCTGCCCGGCTGTTGTGAGTTGCACCATGATTTTAAGCCGGTCGAGAAAACCCCCCAGCTGTGGGTCGACCAACTGGTCCTTGTCGCCCGCGACAAGGCCTACAACCATCTGAAAAACGATGTTTTCTTCAATCAGCTGGTGGACCAGTTTGACGCCGAACTTAATCGTGAATCGGCCCAGCCGATCCACAATCCAATACCGTCAGGAGACTAGAAGATGATGAAAGGTGGCATGGGCAATATGATGAAGCAAGCCCAGCAAATGCAGGAAAAAATGCAACAGATTCAGGCCGAAGTGGACCGTATGGAAGTGACGGGTGAGGCCGGTGCTGGCCTAGTGCGCCTGGTTATGACCGGGCGTCATGATGTAAAAAGCGTCAGTTTAGATGATTCCCTAATGCAAGAAGATAAGGAATTGCTCGAAGACTTGCTCGCTGCTGCGGTAAACGACGCGGTGCGCAAGGTCGACAGTGCCAGTAAAGAACGGATGTCATCTGTGACCGCCGGTATGGGCCTGCCACCGGGCATGAAGTTACCCTTTTAAAGGATTTTTGATGTCCTATACACCTGCGACCGATACGCTCATTCATGCCCTGCAAGCCTTGCCCGGTGTGGGCAGCCGCTCAGCGCAACGCATGGCACTGCATCTGCTGGAGCGCGACAACAGTGCTGCCCAGGCTTTAAGTCAAGCCTTGCAGGCCGCCCTGAGTCGGGTCCATAAGTGCCCAGCGTGCCGTTCTCTAACCGAAACCGATCTGTGCAGTGTCTGTGCCGATAGCGCTCGTGACCAGCAGGTGGTGTGCGTGGTAGTCAGTGATGCCGATAAGGCCGGACTGGAGATGGCGCAACGTTTTCGCGGCCGTTATTTTGTCCTGCATGGAGTATTATCGCCCATTGATGGCGTCGGTCCGGAACAACTGGGCCTCTTCGATTTACTCGCCTTGGTGCAAGAGCAGGGCGTTGGTGAGGTTATTTTGGCGCTCGATGAGCAGATGGAATCTGAAGCGACCGCCCACTATATCAGCGAACAATTACGACCCCTGGCCGTTAAGCGCTCAAGAATACGCTTTGCTCAGATGCGCAGTGGGTCCTTAGATAAGGTCGATAGTCATGTGATTGCCAATGCGATTACGGACAAAAAGGAGATTGGGCTTGAGTTCGACTGACATATTCACCTGGATTCAGAGCGATCAGGAACTGGCGCAGGTCTGTGAGCTATGGTCTGAGGCCGCTATGTTGGCCCTGGATACCGAGTTTGTGCGCACTGAGACCTTCCACGCCTACCTGGGTCTTATTCAAGTGTGCCGAGCGGAACAAAGTTGGCTGATCGATCCGCTGACCATCACCGATTGGCAACCCTTTGCGGCGATCTTGGTTAACCCGGCGATCGTGAAGGTGTTTCATTCGATGTCTGAAGACGCC
Source organism: Reinekea forsetii (assembly GCF_002795845.1). Lineage (GTDB taxonomy): Bacteria > Pseudomonadota > Gammaproteobacteria > Pseudomonadales > Natronospirillaceae > Reinekea > Reinekea forsetii. The sequence continues at coordinate 2,249,270 of NZ_CP011797.1, read as the reverse complement.
GAAGTGCTCAAGCACAGCGTTGGCGTGACCATCGTGAATGTCTTTGATACCCAGATTGCCGCCGGTTTCTTAGGTTATCCGGTGCAAATGAGTTACGCCAAGCTGGTGGAAGGGCTGTTTGATCACCTTTTACCCAAAGAGGCCACGCGCAGCGATTGGCTCAAGCGGCCGCTTGATGACCAGCAGTGTGAGTACGCCGCGGCAGACGTCTACTGGCTCTATCAGGCATACGAGATTTTCGCCGTGCAATTGCGCGCCCAGCAGCGTTACGATTGGGTTATAGAAGATTGTCAGCGCCAGGTCGACAGCTATACACCGGTGGCGCCAGAAGACTACTATTTGAAATTACGCGGCGGTTGGAAACTCAAGGGCAGTCGGTTGCAAGCCTTGAAGGACTTAGCCGCTTGGCGGGAAGTATTGGCACAGGCCTCTAATTACAATAGAGGCCGGATCCTCGCCGATAAGGAACTTATTATTATCGCCGAAAAAATGCCCACCAACAGAACCCAGTTACAACAGGCCTTACCCTTGCCGGCGCGTAAGATACGGCTCTATGGGGATGACATTATCCAGCTGGTCAAGCAAGCCGAGGCGACCCGACGTCAGGATTACCCGGTGTTGATCGACGGTCCCTTGCCAGCCGATCAAGCCGATTTACTGAAGACCATTCGCCATCACCTGGCCGAATTGGCCGAACTGCATAATCTCCCGGTGGAGCTGTTGGCGCGTCGGAAGGCGCTGGAGATGTGGTTGCGCAGTGGCAGTCTGAATGGGCAATACCAGTTACCCGAAGCCCTGAGCGGTTGGCGCAGAGGCATTTTGGTCGATTCGGTCTCGGCGTTGATCAACGCACAATGGGAGCTTCCCAATGAGTCGTGAAATCGTGCGCATCTATCGTTCCACGCGTGACCCCGGTGCCTACCTGTATATGGCAAAAAAGAACCGCTTTGAAGACCTGCCGGAAGGCTTAAAGACAATCTTTGGCCGGCCTGTTGTGGTCACCGATATGTTGCTGACCGCTGACAAGAAATTGGCCCGGGCCGATGCCAGCAAAGTCTTAGCACAGATCGCCGAGCAGGGATTCTATCTGCAAATGCCGCCGCCCAAAGAAGACTACCTGCTCGATATGAATAAGGATAGGTAACGCCAGCATGGCCGATTTAGTATTTTGGAAACGTAAGACGCTCGCGCAGATGAATCAGAGTGAATGGGAATCGCTCTGCGATGGCTGTGGTAAGTGTTGTCTGCAAAAGCTCGCAGACGAAGACGATGGCACTGTTTACTACACCAACGTGGTTTGTCAGTATATGGCCGATGATTGCAGTTGCACCCAGTATCAGGATCGACATGAATTGGTCCCTAATTGCGTCTGGCTAAAGCCTGAGGATGTAGAGAATTTCTTCTGGTTGCCGTCGACCTGCGCCTATCGCCTGTTGTCAGAGGGGCAGGATCTGCCGGCCTGGCATCCGTTGGTCAGTGGCGACCCCGAGCGGATTCACGCGGTGAATATATCGGTGCAACATATGACCTTGATTGCCGACAACAGCATCCCAGAAGACCAGTGGCAAGATCATATTATCGATAACCAATAAAGGCTTTTGGGCATGATTTATCAGGATTTGTATTGGAATGCCGCGATGTTTTATCTGGCGGGTGTTGCCGGGTTTTGGCTCGTGATGTGGAAGCTAACCCGTTATATCAGCTGGCCGCCATTGCGCTGGTGGCTGGTCTGGGTGTTTTTGTGTGTCGTGCTCACGCCATGGCAGGGCATGGAGCCGGAACCCTACTATGCCCCCGCCATTATAGTCGCCGCTTTTGATTTTCTCGATCTGGGCTGGGACTCCGCTTACAAGGTCTTGGCTGCGATGATTAACGCCATTGTGCTCGGTTCGGGGTTAATCGTTTTCGTTGCTATAGTGCTCAAGATCCAAAATATAAAGCTGGTTGAGCGCCGCTCGTTGGCATCCGAAGATGCCGCCGAGGCGGACTGATTGCCACCGCCAGTGGGCCTTGACTCTTAAACCTTCAAAAAGCAGTGCTATACTTTTGCACCGTTTCTGGCTAGTCTTTTGGCTCCTTTAGTACCGTTTCGCGCAGCGCTGGTAGATCGGCCCGACGAGAAATATTCAATTCAACCGTTTAGAGTGAGAAAAAACTATGGCCAATCATATTTTTGCATTAGTGACCATCATGTTGATGGCTGGTGTATTTGGTGGCTTACTGAATTTCTATATGCAGTCTCAGGCCGACACCGACAGCACGAGTATGCCGCGCTCCCTGATCGGCGGACTGGCTGGTGCCTTTGTGGTGCCCTTGGTATTGTTTTTAGTCTCCAGCGACCTGGTTGTCGCCAGTCAGGGTGACCCCAGTGGTATGCTGATTTTTGGTGGCTTTTGTTTGATTGCCGCTTGGACCAGCCGATTTGCGATGACCACGGTCACCAAGCGCATTCAACAGGAATCCCACTTGGCGCGCAAAAAGGCCGACGAGTTAATGATTGAATTGCGTCTGATGCAGCGCGAACTTGAGCCGATGCTCGAGATGGAAACTGAGAGCGATGATGTTGCCGAGTTGGTTGCCTTAGCGCCGGAAGACGAGCTCGATGTCACGTCGACCAATGTGTTGACCGCCCTGGGCAATGGCCGCTATATCTTTCGCAGCCTCAAGGGCCTCTGCGCTGAGAGTGGACTGGATCAACATACCCTGAGCAAAACTTTGGGAATTGTAGTGGCACGCGACCTGACCGGTAAAATACTGAGTAAGAAAGGTACTCGCTGGTATATCACTGAAAAAGGCCGACGCTACTTGGCGGCCTCGATCTAAACCAATGCCGATCCGAGCAGTGCGATAAAAGCCCCATTTCTGGGGCTTTTTGCTGTTATTTGGCTTGATCTTCCAAAAGCCGCTTTAGTTTACCTGCGTTCGGCCGATCTAGGTATTGGAAACCCCATTCGTTACTATAGGTTTGAAACATGGCTGTCAGGCGTTATATGTCGAGCACGATAATAGGTCCTAAGCCATTGTTGACGGGTCTAATATGGCTGGTCTGTTGCTTTGCATCGGTGGTTCAGGCGGATATTCGCATTCTGCTCGACGTTTCTAAAAGTATGGCGGATAACGACCCTAACAACTCCCGTAAGGATGCCATTGAGCTGCTCACCGACACCATACCGAACGGTGAATTCGCCGGCCTGTGGACCTTCGGGCAATACGTCAACATGCTGGTGCCTTATCGCACGGTAACAGATGCTTGGCGCACAGAAGTCGCAACCAAGATCGCGGCTCAAAATAGCCCTGCAATGCGCACTAACCTAGGTCGCGCGTTGGAAAATACTGCCTTCGATTTTAACTATGCGTCCTATTCCGGGCCGTCCCATATTGTTCTGATAACCGACGGTATGGTCGATATCGCACCCAATGCTGAGGTCAATGCGATCGAGCGTGAACGCATTCTCAACCAATTGGTCCCGGCCTATGTGCGCGCGAATGCACGCATCCATACCGTGCCCATGTCTGCCCAAGCCGATCATGGCCTATTGAAACAGATGGCCGAACAAACGGGCGGACGTTATCAGAGAATTGACCAACCCAGTGATCTCTCCAAGGCCCTGTCCGAATTAGCGGCAGAGGTTTATCCGAGCACTCAGCTGGCGTTGCAGGGCAAGGCCTTTACGGTTGACCCCGGCGTGCGTGAGGTAACGGTCCTGATGTATCACCAGGAGGGTGCCGTGACTCTGGCATCTCCGAGCGGTCAAATTACATCGGCCGTTAGCCCCGCGGAGCAAAGCTGGCGAGTCGGCAGAGGCTTCACCCAGGTCAGTGTTATTGCGCCGGAGGTCGGCCAATGGCGCGTGAAGGGTGCCCGCGAGGGTGATTCCAGCATTCGCGTGCGCTCGGATATTAATCTCAGTTGGACCTCACCCTTAGCCTTGACCCTGGCTAAAGGCAGTCAAGTTAATCTCACGGCCTTGTTGCTGGATTCCAAGGGCCAAACCTTGAGTCCAGATTTGGCCGCGCTGATCGAGGCCACTATGCAGGTCGACGGTCAGGCCGTGCCGGTGGTGATTGAACAGGACAAGATTCGGGCGCGCTTTGCGCCGGCGCCCAGTAGCAGCGAGGCCAGTGTTGAGCTAACCGTCGACGGCGGGACCTTTAATCGGCTGATCGATCTTCAGCTGCGTTTTGTCGACCCCTTTGTGTCTGAGGTGTTGATGACCCGCTCCGGTTATGAATGGCGGCTCTATCCCAACCAATATCTGGGCACTATCCAATCAATCGATGCGGTGGCCAGCTATCAGTTGAACGGCCAGACGCGAACGCAGTCATTTGAACTGCAGCAGGGTGGTTATTGGCTCTGGCAACTGCCCTATGATGTTACCCCCGATGCCTATCAGGTGACGCTCAACGGGAGCGTGCGCGATCAGGATTCCGTGCGCTTGCTGCCGGTCCAAACCATCGATCTGATGATTCCGCCCGAGCGGGAAGCGGGCATGGCGATGACCCCCGAGACGCTGGATATGATGGCGCCGATGGCGGATGTCGAGCCAGTGGCGGATATCGAACCAATAGCGGAGCTAGAACCGCCGGTCGAGATTATGCCGCCAGTGGAGATGACGCCGCTGCTCGACAGTGATGCCTTTGTCAAAGATCCGATGCCCGAGTTCGCCGAAATATCCGTCGACCTAACAGTTAGCCTGCCTGCTCTGGACGAAGTTGGCACCGCGGAGCTAAGCCCCGATGCTGCGCCAGCGGAGCCAACTAATTGGCTGAGCTACCTCTTGTTTGTTGTGCCCGGGTTGCTTGTTTTGGGCATTGGCTTCTTGGTCTATCGGTTTTTTGATAAAAAAGCCAAAGCCCCCCTATTAGATCTAGATGGATTTGCAGACCTGGACGATTTAAGTAACCAAGAGCCAGACTTGGATCTGGATCTGTCGGATTTCGATGATGAAGAGTTCGATGGGCCAATTCTAGAAGATGAGGTTTCGGTTGAACCCATTCTCGATGATCCAGTATTTGATGATGACACAGCCAACGAGCCGGTTCTCGATGAACCTATTCTCGACGATGAAGTGTCCGTCGAACCGGTTCTCGATGATCCGGTACTGGGCGATGACGTGTCCGATGAGCCGGTTCTCGATGAACCATTACTTGACGATGACGTGTCCGATGAGCCGGTTCTCGATGAACCATTACTTGACGATGACGTGTCCGATGAGCCGGTCCTGAATGAACCGATTCTCGACGAGGATGAGGCTGACGACAATCCGCCGGCGATGGACGCGTTGGTCGATGAAGACTTACCAACGCCGACCAATGCCGAGGCGCCAACCTTGGCGCAAGAGGATATGCTCGATGACGGCCCAGGGACGGACGAACCGGCCCCAGAAGCGGACGGCCTTGAAGTAGATGCCCCAGCAGCGGACACCCCAGCAGCGGACACCCCAGAAGCGGACACCCCAGAAGCGGACACCCCAGCAGCGGACACCCCAGAAGCGGCGGGCTTAGCAGATATCCCGGAGCTCAACGAAGAAGAAGAGGCACTCTTTGACATCAGCAGCATCGATGATGATTTGGCCAAGTTGGAACTTGAGATGGATGCTGAGAATGATCCGCCGGCTGCTGACAAGCCAGAATAGAGCGTGGGCTAAGCTTACGGTCCTGGCGGCGATTGCGCGGCCAGCTAGAGATCACCCTCGGCCGCCGGGAATATCGCGAACCTTTTTGGCCACCCTATCGGGTGGCCTTTTGTGTATTTCTCAAACCAATTATCTATACTTTAAAAAAGGCATGGGATCTTGCTATGTGCGAACTGCTGGCCATGAGTGCCAATGTACCCACAGATATTTGTTTTAGCTTTACCGGATTGATTCGTCGCGGTGGTGCAACCGGCCCCCATGGCGATGGCTTTGGTATCTGCTTTTATGAATCGGGTGGTTTGCGCGAATTTAAAGACTATCAAGCCAGTGCCACCTCAGCCATTGCCGAGTTTCTGCGGACTTACCCGATTCAAAGTAAAATTGCCCTGAGCCATATCCGCCAAGCCAATGTCGGTGCGGTTAATTTGCAAAACACCCATCCGTTTCAGCGCGAGCTTTGGGGCCGCGCTTGGACCCTGGCCCATAATGGTCAAATCGACCTTAGCCGCGTACCGCAGGCCAATTTCTATTGCCCAGTAGGCACGACAGACAGTGAAAAAATATTCTGCTGGTTACTCGATAAGCTGCGCGAGCAGGCCACCGAGCAAACCCCATGGAGCGAATTAGCGCAGTTGTTGCAACACTATTGTCAGCAATTGAACCAGTTGGGCGTCTGCAATTTGCTGTTGTCTGACGGCAATGGTCTGTTCGTATTTTGTTCCACCAAGCTGTCTTGGTTATGTCGGCAAGCACCGTTCGGCCCGGCCCATTTGTGCGATCGGGACCTTACCGTGGATTTCTCCTCGGTGACCCACATTGACGATCGGGTAGCCGTCATCGCGACTCAGCCGCTGACCGATAATGAGGATTGGCACGCGATGCAATCGGGCGAGGGACGCCTCTTTTGTGACGGCGTCTCTACCTGGCAGAGCTTAGGGCCATCTGTGGTGCACCCGAAGGGCTCAGGACTTTAGCGCGGCGGGAGTCGTTTATTGAGCCCGGTGGCTCTTTGAATGGTGAGGCTAATTCACTTAAGTGTTGAACTCGACTATGGTAAAGGTGACAATCATAACTCTATTTCAGCCTGCCGGTAGCGCGATTGGGGGCTTGAAAGAAGGTTGCCCAATACAATAAACGCCAGTTAGGAGGCCCCATGTCTGAAGGTTATCTGCACAGCCAATATCCCGGTAAAATGAAGGCGTCGATCGATCCAGACGCTTACGACACCGTACTGGACCTGTTTAACGCCAAGGTAACCCAATATGCCGATAAGGACGCCTTCAGTTGCATGGGTAAGACCCTGACCTTTGGCCAATTGGATCAGCTGTCGGCGCAATTCGCCGCTTACCTGCAAAATGAAACCGACCTCAAACCGGGCGATCGCATCGCCTTGATGATTCCGAATTTGCTGCAATTTCCCATTGCCGCCTGGGGCGCCTTGCGCGCCGGGCTGGTGCTGGTGAACACCAATCCGCTCTATACCGAGCGTGAATTAGAGCATCAAATGAATGACTCCGGTGCCAAAGCCATGGTGGTTTATGCCGGCATGGCGGCGACGGCGCTTAAGGTTCAGTCGCGCACCGCCGTGACGCGCATCATTGTCACTGAGATCGCCGATCAACATCCACCCCTAAAGCGACTCTTGGTCAATACCGTCGTTAAACGGGTCAAGAAAATGGTTCCAGACTACGACAAGACTCGCACCACTTCATGGCGCAGAGCACTGCAAAAAGGTGCGTCGTTTAGCTATCGTCCGGTTCAAAGCGGACACAATGACGCCATCGTATTGCAATACACCGGCGGCACCACCGGCGTCGCCAAGGGCGCCATGCTGACCAATCGCAACCTGATCGCCAACATGTTGCAGTCCTATGAGTTTTTTGGCTTGGCGTTGGAGGACGGCCAGGAAGTGGTGATTTCACCGCTGCCGCTCTACCACATTTATGCCTTTACCGTGCATTGCATGGTCTTTATGTATACCGGCAATCACAGTGTATTGATTCCCAACCCCCGTGATATTCCTGGTTTCGCCAAGGAACTTAGTCGGCATCGGTTTAATTGCTTTGTCGGTTTGAATACCTTGTTTGTCGCTCTGTGCAACAACGAGTCTTTTAATAAACTCGATTTCAGTGCGTTGAAACTGACCGTCTCCGGTGGCATGGCACTGACTCATGCGGCCGCTGAAAAGTGGCACATGGTGACCGGTTGCCAAATCAATGAGGGCTACGGCATGACCGAGTCCAGCCCGGTGGTCAGCTTTAATCCGCCCGGTTTTACCCAGTTGGGGACCATTGGTATTCCGGCACCCAGTACCGAGGTGAAGGTTATTGGTGATGACGGTCAGGATCTGCCCAGCGGTGAACCTGGTGAACTCTGTGTTCGCGGTCCGCAGGTAATGAAGGGTTACTGGCAACGGCCCGACGACACCGCCAAGACCATCGTCGATGATGGCTGGCTCTTGACCGGTGACATTGCCGTGATTCAGGCCGATGGCTACATGAAAATAGTTGATCGTAAAAAAGATATGATTGTCGTGTCCGGTTTCAATGTCTACCCCAACGAAATCGAGGACGTCCTAGCTGGTCACCCGGCCGTGGTGGAAAGTGCCGTGGTGGGTGTGCCGAGCGAGAAAAGCGGCGAAGCCGTCAAGGTCTTCCTGGTCACTAATAACGCCATCAGCGATGACGAACTGATTGCCTTTTGTCGGGAGCATCTGGCTGCCTATAAGGTGCCACGGCTGTTTGAACGGCGCGAATCCTTGCCGAAAACCAACGTCGGCAAGGTGTTACGGCGCGAATTGCGTACCCCTCAGTAAGCATCCTGGCAGTGCTCTGGGCACCGATTAACGCCGAATAGAAAAGACCCTCCGCCCTGGAGGGTTTGTTATTGGGCCCGTGCCCCCTATACTCCCCCCCATTCCATAAATTACTGGTCGTTCATGTCCACTCTGGTCCATATTAAAGACGTCTTATCATCTCTTGATCAATGTTTAGTCAAAGATCGACATGTGCTGCGTTCGCTGTGCAAAAAAGCCAAGGCTCTGCCCGCCGGGGATGCCAGCCGCGCCAAGTTGGACAAGCAAATTGCCGATCGTTTTGCGCAATCGACGCACAAGTTTGCCACCCGGCAGAAACAGGTTCCGGCGATTACACTGGTTGCCGACCTGCCGGTGTCAGAGCAGGGCGATGAAATTCGCCGAGTACTGGACAGCCACCAGGTGGTGGTGATCGCCGGCGAGACCGGCTCGGGCAAGACCACGCAAATTCCCAAACTGTGCTTGCTGGCCGGGCGCGGTCTATCGGGCCTGATTGGTCACACCCAGCCCAGGCGGCTGGCAGCTCGAGCCGTGGCCGAGCGGATCGCTCAGGAGTTGAATACGCCCCTCGGTGGCCTAGTCGGTTATCAGGTGCGCTTTTCCGATCAATCCAGCGAGCAGACGCTGATTAAGTTGATGACCGATGGCATCCTGCTCAATGAGATCCAACAGGATCCCTATCTAAATCGTTACGATACCCTAATCATCGATGAGGCCCACGAACGCAGCCTCAATATTGATTTTCTGCTCGGCTACATCAAACAACTGCTGCCGCGTCGACCGGATTTAAAGGTCATTATTACCTCGGCGACCATCGATGTGGACCGCTTCTCGCGCCATTTCAACGACGCGCCGGTGATTGAAGTGAGCGGTCGGTCGCATCCGGTCGACCTGCTATATCGGCCCATGAGTGCCGAAGAGGAAGACTATTCTGCCGATTTGCCCGGCGCGATCTTGGATGCAGTCAATGAAATTGACCAGCTGGAGCGTGCCGGCCAAACCCATGCGCGCGGGGGCGACATCCTGGTGTTCTTACCCGGTGAACGGGAAATTCGTGAAGCCTTTACCATCCTCAAGCGGGCCGACTTGCGTGGCACCGAATTGCTGCCGCTCTATGCGCGCTTGAGCAACAGCGAGCAGCAACGCATTTTTTCCGGTCACAGCGGCCGGCGCATTGTCTTATCGACCAATGTCGCCGAAACCTCGCTGACCGTGCCCGGCATTCACTATGTTATCGACAGTGGCTTGGCGCGCATCAGCCGCTACAGTTACCGCTCGAAGATTCAACGCCTGCCGATTGAACCGGTCGCCCAAGCTTCGGCCAATCAGCGCGCGGGTCGTTGTGGGCGCATCGCGCCGGGCCTGTGCATTCGGCTCTTCAGTGAAGAAGACTACAATGCTCGGCCGGGCTTTACCGATCCGGAAATACTGCGCACCAACCTGGCCTCGGTGATCCTGCAAATGCTGCATATGCGCTTGGGCCTGGTCGAAGACTTTCCCTTTTTGGAAGCCCCCGATCAACGCATGATCAAGGACGGTTACACCCTGCTCAATGAACTGGCGGCGGTCGATGAACGTGGCACCCTGTCGGCCATCGGTAAGGAGCTGGCGCGCTTGCCGGTCGATCCTCGGATTGGCCGTATGGTGATTGCCGCCAATCAGCACAAGGCACTCAATGAAGTATTGATCATCGCCAGTGCCTTGTCGGTGCCCGATCCGAGGGAGCGGCCGCAGGAAAAACAACAAGCCTCGGCCGAAAAACACGCCCAGGATAAGGACAAGGATTCCGATTTTTTGGCCTTCTTAAACCTGTGGCAACGTTACGAAGGCCATCGCCAAGAGTTGTCGGAAAATAAATTACGCAAATTTTGTAAGGAACAGTTCCTCAACTATTTGCGCATGCGCGAATGGCGCGATATTCATCGTCAGCTGCACCTGATGTGCAAGGAGCTGGGCTTTAAACTGAACCAGGAACCGGCCGGTTATGAATCGATCCATCGCGCGTTGGCCTCAGGTTTATTGAGTCATATCGCCAACCACAAGGAAGAGCGGACTTACAACGCCGCGCGCGGCCGGGCCTGTATGATTCACCCGTCCTCGGTCCATGCCCGACGTGGCCCGAAGTGGTTGGTCGCCGCGGAGCTAGTCGAAACCAGCGCGGTCTTTGCTCGGGTGGTCGCTAAGATCGAACCGGCTTGGCTGGAAACCCTGGCCCTGCATTTGGTCAAACGTAATTATTCCGAACCGCATTACGAAAAGAAGGCCGGGCAGGTGACGGCGTTAGAAACCCTATTGCTCTACGGTTTGCCAATAGTGGTCAACCGCACGGTGCAATTCGGTCGCATTGATCCAGTGCTCTCGCGCGAGTTGTTTATTCGCGCCGCGTTGGTGGAAGGAGAACTGGTTACCCGAGCACCATTCTTTAAATACAATCAAGGCTTGCTCGAAGCGGTGTTAGACCTGGAGGATAAGGCTCGGCGTAAAGATATACTGGTCGATGAAGAAACCCTGTTTCAGTTTTATGATGAAAAGATCCCCGCGGACATCGTCAACAGCGTTGGCTTCCACGCCTGGCTTAAAAAACAACCGCAGGATAGCTTGAATTTTGATCCGGATTTTTTAATCTCGGACCGTTCAACTGGCATCAATCGCAACGCCTTTCCCGATACCTTCAGTTTTCAGGGCATGTCTTTGCCGCTCGATTACCGCTTTGAACCGGGCCATCCGGCCGACGGTGTGACCATCAAGGTGCCCGCAGCGGCCCTGTCGCAATTGCCGGAAGGGCGCTTACAGTGGTTAGTGCCTGGTCTGTTAAAAGAAAAGATCACCGCGCTGCTCAAGGGCTTGCCTAAGAGTTATCGCAAGAATTTCGTCCCAGTGCCGAACTATGTAGAGGCATTGATGGCGTCCTTAGCGCCGAGCGATGTTGCCTTGCATAAGGCCATGGCGGAAAAACTGTTCCGCATGACCGGGGTTCGGGTACCAGACGATCAATGGCCGATTGAGAGCATTGGTGAGCACCTGCAGTATCGCTTCGAGGTGGTCGACGATAGCGGCAAGGTGATCACCCAAGGTCGTAATATCGAGCAGATGTTACGACCGGCTAATGAAACCGCTCAGCAACAGGCCAAGCAGAGTTCAGTGCAAGCCGCGCAAATGCAGTCTGCGACGACCTGGCAGTTTGACGACCTACCCGAATTCGAACTGCGTCGGCAGGCCGGCATCGAGGTGAAGATGTATCCGGCCCTGGTCGATAAGGTTAACAGCGTGACCCGGGAAAGCTTTACCGGTGCCCGCTGGTCATCAGAGCAGCATAAATTGGGCCTGTGGCGCTTAGCCTCTTTTTATTGGCAGGAGCCGCTCACCTATCTGGCCAAAAGATTGCCCCAGTTTAGCGAATCGGCCCTGCTGTTTGCGCCCTATGGCAAGGCCGATAGCCTGAAACAGGATATACTGATGGCGGCTGTGCGCCTGAGTCTGCCGTTAGTGGCGGGCAGCTATCCGCGCACCGAGGCCGACTTCAAGGCCTGGTTGGAGCGCCATCGGGGTGAGTTGGTGGCCTGCGGCGAGCGAGTGGCGCGCCAGGCGCATGCCATTCTGTTGGCCCACCACCAAGTGCGTAAGCAACTCAAGGGTAAGATCAGCTTTGCCGCGGCCTTTATTTATGCCGATGTGGCCGGTCAGCTCAACCAGTTGGTGTATCCAAACTTCTTAACGCAGACGGCGCCCACTTGGCGGGATCAATTGATACGCTATCTGCAAGCCGCCGATAAGCGGTTAAACCGTAGCGCCGGCATTCCGGCTGCGGAAAACATGGTGGTCGATGAACTGCACAAATGCTGGCAACGTTACGTCGATCGACAGAAGTCGATGAACGAAACCCAGCAGTTCTCTGCCGAATTGATGGAATATCGTTGGATGATGGAAGAATATCGGGTGTCTCTGTTCGCTCAAACACTGGGCACCCGTTTCCCGATCTCAGCGAAACGCCTCGACAAACAATGGCACAAGGTTATCGCTGAATGACTTCGACGATTCGAGAAGAGCGTTTAAAGGTTCCGACGATCAACGGTGGACAGCTTTTTATGCGCCACCTAGAACACCCCAAGGCCCATGCGGCGGTCTTGATGTTGCATGGTTTGGGCACCAGCGGCGAGACCTTTTTTAAAGAAGACCACGGGCTGGCCAACTATCTCAGCGAAATGGGTGTGGCCTGTTTTGTGCCCGATTTGATCGGCCACGGTGAGAGTTGGCCCCATCTCAGTCGCAATTTGACCCATAGCGTGCACGATATCATTGCCCAGGATCTGTTGCGTGTTATCGACGAGGTTGAGCGACACCTCAAGGGCCGACCGTTATTTTTGCTTGGCCAGGGCTTTGGCTCGGTATTGCTGCTCTCCGCCTATGCCCGGCATGCAAAAATTCGCCAACTTACCCAGGGTTTTGTGCATTTTAACGCTCGGCGCAGTTCAATGATCAGTGGTATCTCACACTCGAGTCTGTCGCGTTTGTTCTGGCGCAAGGTAATGCCATTGTTTGCGGCCATGCGCGGCGACGTGCCGCTGCACTGGACCGCCGAGTTTGATCAACCTGAGGTCAGTAATTTGTACCAGACCTATTTGGCGTGGACCGAAGGCGATTGGATAGACCCGGTCGACGGCTTTGATTATGGCGCCCAATTGCGCTCGTTAAACGTCGCGCCGAGCCTATATTTTGCCGCGCGCAGCAACGGGTATCTGGCCAACACCGGCGACGTGCGAGAATTCATGCGCGAGATTGGGACCCACAACGGTCGCCTGCTTATCTTGGCCAAGGGCGATGGCAATTTGCGTAATTACAATGTGCTATCGATGCTGCAACACGACGATGCCTGGGTAGACCATTTTCCGGTCGTGCTCGACTGGTTGAATGAGCGCATCCTGCTGCAAGACTTAGCATGACCCCGGTACCGATCTGGCCCCCCGATCCAAGGCGTGATGGCCGGATCGGCGCTGGCCAGTTCGCAGCTCACGAGCCAATCCTTTTCGTGCCACCGTTTATTCAACACAGATAACACAGGGGCCTGTTGCTGACCAGCGGTCGATCAATGGATGTAAAGGAGGAAGGGCGATGCCCAAATTGGTTTTTTTAGGCGATTCGGTCACCGATTGTGCGCGTAAGCGGGCAATGCGTTATCAAGGCACTCAAGCGGGATTGGGCACCGGTTGGGTGCGACACCTGAATAAAGACTTGGGCGCAGAGTACAATGGTCTGGTGTGCTGGAATCGCGGATTCTCTGGCTGTCTCAGCGCGCAGCTGATGCAGCAATCGGATTGGTGGCCCGATCAAACCGAGGGTGTGCCCGAGTCGGTTGATCTAACGACGCTGCTGATCGGCATCAATGATATTTGGCACCCCTTCTGGCGCAAGACCCCGCACAATCTGACCCGATCGTTGGCCGGTTTCAGGCGGCTGATCGAGACGGTTCAACTGCGCAGCGAGCGCGTGCTGGTGTGTGAACCCTTTGCCTTGCCCTCAGATCAGGTCACAGCAGACTGGTGGCCACTGCTGCAGGCCCTGTCAGCCGGTCAACGCAGTATCTGCAATGAGTTAGGGGTGCATTGGTGCCCGATGCAAGCAGAGCTGCTGGTCACGGCCGAGGGCCACCCGAGCGATTATCTGGCCGATGGCATTCATCCGACGGACCTGGGACATCGTTGGTTGGCCGGTCGATGGCGCAGCTATACGGCGGATCATAAACTGCTCGCCTGAGCACTGTCAGGGTGCAGAGCGCACCCTAATCCTAGCGAGTCCTAGCCGACACAGGCCTCTTCTGCCGCATGCTCAATATGGCGCGCCGCTTCAATACGGGCGATCACCCATTTGGTCACCAGAGTACCGACAACGTATGCCGCCAAGGAGATCAGAATATCGCTGTTGGCAAAGCTCAGCGAGGTCAGCAACGGTCCGGGGCAGTAACCGGCAATGCCCCAGCCGATGCCGAACAGCACGCCGCCGCCAATGATTTTAGCATCGATTTGAGACTTGGCTGGGACCCGAAATAGATTATCGAACAGGGGTCGCTCGCGTTTCAAGATCAACGGCGTTGCCAACGCATTGATCGCCAAGCCAACCGCCAATACGACCATCAAGGACGGATCCCATGGGCCCAATGGATTTAAGAAGTTGATCACCTTGGCCGGATCAATCATCTGGGCAATGGACAGGCCGAGGCCAAAAATAACGCCCGCTAGTAAGGCAAAAAATAATCGCTGTATACCCAACATACTTAAACCCCTACCAGTTGACGGACAATAAATACGGTTACCAGGCCGGCACCGACAAAACTCAGGGTCGCCGCGAGGGACCGCGTGGTGCCGCGGGCCAGCCCGCAAATACCATGGCCAGAGGTGCAGCCGGTACCGATGGTGGTGCCGACGCCGACCAATAGGCCACCGACTATCAGCCACGGCCAACTGACGGCGGCTTGAATATGGTCGATGCCTTTAAACAAGCCGGTGGTGCTGGTGCCGCTGAGCCATTGATAGATCAGACCACCTAGGATTAGACCGACAACGAAAACAACCCGCCATAGGATTTCGCCACGCACTGGGTAGATAATACCACCGGCGATGCCGGACACGCCGGCAATGCGGCCTTTGGTCAGCAGCAAGAGCAGGGCCGATAAGCCAATGAGAGCGCCGCCTAATGCGGCCGATCCGGGCGTAAAATTAATTATTTCCATACTGCAGGTGTCCATTCATAAGATTAATATAAGATATCTCTAATATTACGGTTTTTATCGTCAATTACAAGCGATTACAGTGAGCAAATTTTTGAGCCTCCGATTGGTCGGTGCGAAACGCCCCTCAATGAGTCGGGTCAGGGGCCAGCTGGCGCTATTTTTGAGCTCAGCGAAAAGATGCTAACCCTTTGCTAAGACGCGCCATAGCCAGCAGCAGAGAGGATGGGCGGTAGATAAGACTAGGTATTTTGCCGTTGTAGGTCATAATGGCCGGCGCGCCCCTTTGTCAGGATGGGATCCGCTCATTGTCTATCTATCCAATCTTAACCTGGCCTTCAATCTTCAGGACAATCAAGCTATGAGAGGCATGTGGTACGCATTGGCGGCTTATGTAATATGGGGCTGTTTTCCGCTGTATTTTCGTTTATTGGTCGGCATCGACGCCATGGAAATACTCTCCTACCGGGTAGTATTTGCCTTTCTGTTAGCCTTTGTACTCTTAGTTATGATGAAGCAATTGGGCGGCTTTGGGCGCTTATTGCGTAACCGAAGGGTCCTGCTGTGGAGTTTTTTGGCGTCAATCCTAATCAGTACCAATTGGTATGTCTTTATCTGGGCGGTGGCCGAGCATCGGGTGCTGGAAACCAGTCTGGGCTACTTTATAACCCCCTTAGTGAGTTTGTTGATTGGCCGATTGGTGCTTAAGGAGCAGATTAACAGCTGGCAATGGTCCGCCGGCGGGGTCGCGGCCTTGGCGATTCTCTTCGAACTCATCGCCATGGGCGGCATACCTTGGGTGTCCTTGGCTTTGGCGCTGAGTTTCGGCTGCTACGGGCTGGTGCGTAAACTGCAGCCCGTAGAAAGTTTGCTTGGGCTTGGTCTGGAAACGCTTTGGGTACTGCCGATAGCAACCTTGGTGATCGGCAACGGAATCATTGACGGTGGCGACAGTCATAGCCTGTGGCAATATACGCTGTTGTTCTCGTCAGGTGTGGTCACTGCGGTGCCATTACTCTTGTTTGCCTCGTCGTTGCGGCGCATCAACCTAGTTGTCGCCGGTTTCATTATGTATGTTAACCCGATGATCCAATTTGTGATTGCCATTTGGGTTCTGAACGAGGCCGTGCCAATGCAGCGTTACCTGACCTTTGGTCTCGTCTGGGTCGCCATGGTGTTGTTTGTGATCGGCTTAGTCACCAAGGCGAGGCAGCTCAAACGGCATACCAAGAACTCATTGGCCGAGCCGCTGCCCATCGCACCACCGCTTTAGGTTTTCTGCAGCTCTTAGCCGCTGGTCTCCGAGACCTTTGATGTGATCAGAGTCTGGGCCAGGCGTTTTTCGCTCCACGGCAGGCGTACCCCCATTTGCCGGGTCAGCAGCTTGAGTTCCGCAGAGGCGCCACTGATCTCAACCACGACGCCGCGCAGGGTGCACTCTGCCAGAAAAGCCAATAAAGCTTGAACCGCGGCGACGCGGCAATGGTGAGCATGACTTAAATCGAGCACCAGATGGTGGGTGTCGCTGAGCAGTTCATTGAGGCGTTCCGGCAGTTGCCGGGCGGCTGCGAAATAGAGACTGCCCGAAATCTGAATCAGGCGTGGCTGGGATGGTGCATCCCGATCGCTCGGCGTGCTTAAGCCGCCATTGGCGTCCACCACAAAGGGCATCAATTTCGTCTGACTGGTTTGGAAGAGAAACAGCATGATGCCCAACATCGAACCCAAGAGAATGGCCTCATGAAAGGTCAGCACCAGGGTGCTGATCAGGGTGACCAGAAACAGGATGCGGGTCTGATGGTTGACCGTTAACATCTGTTTGATGGCCGCCGGCTTGAGCATCGATAGGGCGGTGGCAATCAGTAAACCCGAGATAACCGGCAGCGGTATGCTGCGCACGGCTGCTGCACCATAGAGAATAATGGGGATCAGCATCAGGGCGGCCAAAAAGGGTGCCCAGCGAGTGCGGGCACCGCCGAGATCGAGCAATACTGAGCGGGTCAAGGAGGTGCTGGCCGGAAAGCCGCCGATAAAGCTGCCGACCATATTGGCGCAACCCTGACTGCCCAATTCACGCCGCAAGAGGCGGTGTTCTTGACGATTGCGCAGGGTCACAATCAATTCCAGTGAGCCGATAAAGGCAACCGCAAAGCCGGGCACTATGAGCGTTTGAATCATATGCCAGCTGGGCAGCCGATGATTAAAACTCGGCCAACCGTCGGCTACCACCGAGCTGTCACCCACGGTGACCCAGGCGTGGCTAAAGTCGGCCAGGTCAAACCAGACCCAGGCCATGCTGACCACCAACACCAAGAGCGGAATGGGCCAGCGTGGGGCGAACTTATGGCCGAGCACCACCGCCACCAATGCAAGGCTGCCCAGCACCAGGCTGGGGATGTTCAGAGCCGACCCGGTAAAATGGCTCAGCATCCTGACTTCATCGACCACGTTACGCACGCCTTGAAAGGGGGGGCCGAGCAGCTCATCGATTTGCATCAAGGCGATGATCACCGCAGCCCCGGTTGCGAAACCGACCATGACCGCTTCAGGAACAAAGTCGAACAGCCGTTCGGCTTTCAACAGTACTATGACGAGACGAGACAAACCGGCTAAGAAGGCCAGGGTGGCCATCGCGGTGAGCAGTGCCTCGGGTTGGTTGGCCCAGGGGATCAGGGCGGTGAGGATGACCAGGCCGGTGGTATTGGTGGGGCCCACCGTCAGGGCGGGACTCTTACCGAGTACTGCGGCGATTAGGCCGGGGATGGCCGCGGTTACTAGGCCGTACATGGGTGGCAAGCCCGCGAGCATGGCATAGGCCAAACATTGCGGAATACCGACCAGTGCGACCAGTAAAGCGGCATTGAAATCGGCCAGGTGGGGCCGGCCGATCGTTCGCATCATAAGCTGTACTTAGACCGTGGCAGCGTTGTAGAGGATAGAGCTGCGGTTACCCGAGCGGCAATAGGCCAAGACTTTTTTGTTCGCCTGATTCAGTTGCTGGATCTGTTCGACATATTCCGCACTGAAGTTGGCGCCCTGCATCGGCAAAAATAGATAGTCGAGCCCCAAGGTAGCGCACGCCGCGCCGATAACGTCACTGTTAATCTGGCCCGGCTCTTCATCATCGGGTCGATTGCAGACCACAGTATCGAAGCCTAAGGCCTTGGCCTCGTCCAGTTGGCTTGCGCTAATTTGTGGGCTCACCCAATAGTTTTGTGCAATTTGTGTCCAAGTCATACGGTGTTTCTCCAGTGCAAAAGGCCGGTGGGGGGCGCCATCATAAAAAATGCCATCGGTTTTGGATAGCAGTAATCCACTATTCACCGTAGCTTAAATATTAGTCAAGGCTAATTAAGGGTTGATAATGAGCCCAGGGGTCTCTATTATTCAACTTATAAATTAGATATATCTAATATAAGTGCCGCGAGAGGAGACCCACAACATGTCTGAAGCCGTCATCAAAACATTTTTTGACCCGACCAGCTTTACCTACACCCATCTGGTGCAAGACCCCGTGACACGACGGGCAGCCATTATCGATTCGGTGTTAAATTACGATCCCAAATCCGGGCGGACCCGAACCGATGCCGCCGATGAGGTGATTGATTACGTGCGCAGCGAATCGCTGAGTATCGACTGGATTCTGGAAACCCATGTCCATGCCGACCATTTGTCAGCCGCGCACTATCTAAAGTCCCAGCTTGGCGGCCAGACGGGCGTTGGTAATGCTATTAGTTTGGTGCAGGAAACCTTTAAAACGGTCTTTAATGTTGAGCCGACATTCGCCACCGACGGCTCGCAATTCGATGTCCAATTTGCCGACGGCGAGCGCTTCGCCATTGGCGGCCTTGCGGTGACCGTCATGCACACGCCGGGTCATACGCCGGCTTGCGTGTGCTACAACGTCGATGATGAGCACCTGTTCGTCGGCGATACGATCTTTATGCCCGATCAGGGCACGGCGCGTTGTGATTTTCCCGGTGGTGATGCCACGATTTTGTTTAATTCTGTAACCCGTATCCTCAGTCTGCCGGATTCGACTAAGCTCTACATGTGTCATGATTATGGACCCAATGGTCGAGACTATCAGTATTTGACCACCGTCAAAGCCGAGCGCGAGCGCAATATTCATGTCAACCAAACGATTGACCTGGCAACCTTTGTGCAGATGCGCAGCGAGCGCGATGCCACCCTAGATATGCCGACGCTGATCTTACCGGCGGTGCAGATTAATATACGAGCCGGTGAACTGCCGCCGGCCGAAGACAATGGTACGCGCTATATCAAGGTGCCAATCAACGCTATCTAGACGATTTTGGGCGCATTTGCGCCCAACCTGGGCCGACCTTAGGTCCAGCACAACCCTGGTGTCGTAAGCCGGAAAGATCAAAGCCTGAGCACTGTGTGCCAGGCTTTTTTTTTGTTAAGGACAAGGGTTAAGCCAATGCCGCCTCGACCTTGGCATCTGTTTAGGCAAAAAAAACCTCCCGAAAGTGGGAGGTTTTGGCCTAGAGCATTTGGGTCTGTACTCCTATTGTTTTTATTGGAAGCCCAGTTCACTCCATAACCAGAAGTGGCTGCCGCCGGAACTGGTTTCACGCCAGAGTCCGGTCGTGGCAAATTTTAAGTCGACCCAGGAACTGTTATTTTGTAGCCGCACCTGACCCTGATGAGGAAAACTGTGGCCTAGGGCCCAATGCACCGCCGCTTCGGTGGTCAGGTCGGCATCGCTTTGGCCAAAGCCATCATCGAGCCATACCGCACTGCTGCCGGTTAATAGGAAGTCGGTGCTGGTCAGATTGTCCAGTTGTACATTAACCAAGCGGTGCTGTATTAGGCTGTCAGTGGTTTCAATCTGCACCTGGCCGTCCAACCGCGCCGTGATGGAGCTGATTGCACCGGCCCAGTCGTCATACCAACCGGAAAGGTTATAGTTCAGGTCACTATTGACCCAATGCAACTGGCCTCCGGAGCGCAGCGCGCAATCTTTGGCCTGAGCGTTCAGGTTCAGGTCGACAAAGGTATAGCCATCATCATAGCGAGTGGTGTCCGCTTCGGCTTCGGTTTGGGTGTAACCGCCCGCGTCACAGTCCCGATCATCGAATAGGTAGGCATAACTGGTGCGTTCGATCAGGGCCCTATTCAGGGCTCGGCCTTGGGGTGTCGTGACGCTGTCCGGATCAATCAGCATGGCGGGGCTTGCGCTGCCAAGCGCAAAGGGAATTAGTGCAGCCTCGACGAGAAAGGCGGTGCTATAACGGCGCAGGTCGATCGAGTTGTGGTCTGTAATCAGCATATAGGGCCTGACCTGCGGCACCACCTCAACATAGCATCCGGTCAGGGCTAGCGTTGCCAACAGCATTAGGCTGCCGGTCTGCACGGCGTGAATGAGTGTTCGGATCGTTGATTGAGTACGTTCGGTCATGGCTGTCTCCTTTGCACCTATAGTGGCAGAGGCAGGCTGAACGGGATCTGAATGATAGCCGGCTTTATCGGGTCAGAGTTTCGATCGGAATCACTTGATCGAGCGGATTGGCGCTGTGCACCCAGCGATCAAAGGCCTCGGCAATAGCCTGATTGCGATCGACAACGGTCTGCCAATAGCGAATTCGGCTGTCATTATCGAGTCGCTCAAAATCGCGCCGGTCGGGTATTTTCCCGTAGGGCAGGGACGCGACAAATTCTCGGCTGGGGCTGATCATCAGCGTGTGGGAATAGTTGCTGGCGTGGACCTTACGCCACGGCAAGGGCTTGTCGAACCAGCCGGGTTTTAATAGGGGCGAAAAATGAGGATAAAGCACTAGGCCTTGCTCGGGTTTGAACGGCAAATCAAAGTGGTAATCGACCATGCCGCCATCTCGATAGAGGCCCCTTGGTGCGCCGACTGGGTCGCGCACCCCTTCGATGACTATTGGTATGGCGCCACTGGCGAGCAAGGCATCACGATAATTGGCCCGGTTCAGCGGTACCTGATGAGTGCGAAAGTGATCCCATTGAGCGACCGGTAATTGCCCGCCCGGCGACTGAAAAATAACCCGATCAAAGGACCGGGGTAAGCTTCGTCGACTGACCAGATTGCCCACGGCCACGGCGGCGAACGCCAGACCCTGAATCGAGGGCTGTTTCAATTGACTGAGCCCTTTGCAACGGGCCGCCACTATATGCAATTTTTTGAGTTGGTGTTGGTCTAGGTCGTTCGGTTGAATAAAGCTGTCGAGCAGCTGGCGGATTGACTGCGAAATTTCTTGGTGTGACGGACGCGCCGAATAGCGCTGGTTCAGATATTGACTTTCGAGCTGCTCTAGAGCGGCCATCGGCGCCGCACTGGCGTACGCGGCCATCCGCCAAGCCCCGATCGAACTGCCAATTAACTCCAGCTGATGGGGGATGGCGGGGAGCCAGTTTTGCATCAAATAGCGGTCCAAATGACTGAGCACAAACCACTTCGGGCCGCCGGACGCGCCGATAATCGCGCGGATATCGGTCGGCCGGATCCCCGACTGCGCTATATGGCGGTAAGCCTGTTGGCCGGCAAAGATCTCAATCGGTTCCATCGCGCGCCTACTGACCGTCACCGCCATTCAAGACGACTAGCCTTTGCTGAACAGTTGTTTAAACAGACGCGGGCTGGCTGCGAGTAACTCGCCGCGATCCATCTTGATTGGCTTGCCCTCGACATCACCGGTTAAGGCACCGGCTTCTTGCACAATAAGCAGAGCACTGGCTAGGTCGGCTGGTGACATCTGTTGCGCGATGGCCACATTGACCCGGCCGGCCGCGAGATTGATGAAATCATAGAGCGCGCAGCCACTGACGCGGATGTCATAAACAGCATCCTGCCATTTGCTTAGCAAGACCATGTCTTTGGTCGCAAGGGTGCAAGTTGCCTGAGGCAGGGGGACGAATTCGGCGCGCACGCGGCGATCGTTAAAGTGCACACCGCGACCGCGCGAGGCAATCATGTAGTCTTCGGTCATCGGATCGACCAGGGCGACACAATCGATCTTATCTTTGGTGTAGAGGGCGACATTGACTAGGAACCCAGGGTAGCCGTTACGCAAGTTGTGCTCGCCGGCGGCGACATCGATGACCCAACGCGACTGACCATCCCAGTCTCGGCTGTCTTCTTTGCCGAGTTGGATGGAGTCGATGTGATGGCGGGTATGGGCGCTGCGGATGACCTTGCGAGCACGCCAGGCGGCATCCTCAATGGCCTTGTCAAAGACTTCCTTGCGGCTCGTTCCTTCTGCAGTTAAAGATGCAATGCTGGTCACTGTGTAGTTCAGCTTTTCAGCAGCGCTTTGGGCTGCACGTAGTGCGATCGTCAATATCGGTTGCATGTTACTCTCTTATACAGGCTTATAAGGGCAAATGACCCATTCTGAACGTCAGAATGACTCGAGTTGGAACGTCGGTCCGCAAGGACTTGTTAAACAGCGCATCGACCGGGGCGACTGTTGGCCTCGATCTGAGAGAATCTACGGATAGATTCAAAGGGCGCGCATGATACACCAGGTTTAGCGTATCATTCAGTCATTAAATGTAATTTGTGGAATTAATTTCGTGGATACGATCGACATCGACTCAGAAATGGCCTTTAGCAACCTAGAACATGTTCGGGTGGTAATGGTGCACACCTCCCATCCGGGCAACATCGGCGCCGCGGCACGGGCCATGAAAACCATGGGTTTTCGACATCTGGTGCTGGTACAGCCGCGTGATTTCCCCTCCGATACGGCCACCGCGATGGCCTCCGGCGCCACCGATTTGCTCGACAGCGCCACGGTGGTTGACAGTTTAGAGGACGCCATTGCCGACTGTGCCCTAGTGGTTGGCGCCTCCGCACGCTCCCGGACCCTGCCGTGGCCCTTAGTAAACCCTCGGGAGATGGCGCAACAGGTGCTGTCGATGCCGTCTGGTAGCCAGATTGCTTTGGTGCTGGGTCGTGAACGCAGTGGCTTGACCAATGACGAATTGGCTCGCTGCCATTGTCATGTCAATATTCCCGCCAACCCCGACTACAGTTCACTCAATGTCGCATCCGCGGTACAGGTCTTGGCTTACGAGTTGCGTATGTCTGCACAGGCCAGCGACGCCAAGCCCAAACCCCATTGGGGCGTGCCATGGGATCAGCCGCCGGCCACCGCGGGCCAGCTGGAAAGTTTATTCCAGCACTGGCAACAGGTCCTGGTTGATATTGATTTCCTCAACCCCCATAACCCCAGAACGCTAATGAGTAAGGTACGGCGCCTAATACTGCGCGCCCAGCCGGATGAGGTTGAAGCCAACATTCTCCGTGGCATGCTCAGTCAAATAGATAAACACCTAAGGAAACCCTGATATGTTTTCAGGCATCAAAGACGATATTCAAAGTTTTTTTAATCGCGATCCGGCTGCCCGAGGCTGGTTTGAGGTCTTGCTTAATTACCCAGGTCTGCATGCCGTTATCATCCACCGCTTATCGCATCGCCTCTGGCGTTGGAATATTAAGACGCTGGCGCGCTGGATATCGCAGCTAGCACGTTGGTTTACCGGCATTGAAATTCATCCGGGTGCAACGATCGGGAAGCGCTTTTTTATCGATCACGGCATGGGCATCGTGATCGGAGAAACCGCTGAGATTGGCGATGATGTCACGGTCTATCAGGGCGTCACCCTAGGTGGCACCAGTTGGCAAAAAGGTAAGCGCCACCCAACCTTGGAAGACGGCGTCATCGTGGGGGCCGGTGCAAAGGTCTTGGGCCCCTTTAAGGTGGGCAAAAATGCGCGCATCGGATCAAACGCCGTGGTCACCAAAGAAGTGCCTGAAGGTGCCACGGTGGTCGGCATCCCCGGTCGTGTGGTGAGATTGAAGGGCGAACGAGCCCAGGGCTTCAGCACCGAGCAAGAAGAATTGGCCAAACGCATGGGCTTCGATGCCTACGGCGTGGCCGAAATGCCCGATATTACCGCCC
Source organism: Reinekea forsetii (assembly GCF_002795845.1). Classification (GTDB taxonomy): domain Bacteria; phylum Pseudomonadota; class Gammaproteobacteria; order Pseudomonadales; family Natronospirillaceae; genus Reinekea; species Reinekea forsetii. Next base: position 2,225,144 of record NZ_CP011797.1, on the reverse strand, counting down.
ATGCCATCAAGGCGTTGTTGGACCATGTTAATGCGCAAGACCAGCGTATCGATCGGATGTGCGCGTCGTTGCAAAAAATGGATAAATCCTTCACAACCCCCGAGATGCCGGACCTGAAAGATGAAGATTTCGCCGTTATCGAGGCCTCTGATCAACAAAACAGCGTTTAAGCGCGGGGCTTGCACGGACCTTTGGGCAATACTCGCCTCAACGCGATTGCAGGTCGCGAGTGCCCTGGATCTGCGCGGCGTTTTTGAGTCGACCCGACTGACTCCAATGTTGACGCGGATGAGCCGCATAAAAAGATACCGCCGCGTGACAGGCGATGTCGTAAAGCTGCGGGCCAACAAACCATTGCCGTTTTAGCAATCTTAACTTGGGCGGTATGAGGGCGAATTTTTTCATCTGCCCCAGTGGCCGGGCCACGATGATATCGAGGAAGGGGCGCAGCTGATCCAGATATTGGCCAACGCTGAGCACATCCTGATCGGGGGCTAAGGTTAAGATTTCTCGGTTCAGATAAGCCTGTTTAATTTCTAAGCTGTTGAGTGGCACAAAGTTCTGCACGACCCGCACACCCAACTGAGCATCCAGCCATACCCACTTGGCATGCTGCCGATCAAAATACTCTATGCCCTCATACTGACTGCCCAGCGGTCGCCAACTGCAGTCGCGTGTTCTCAAGGTCGTTAGACGACAGGGGATACCCACCGCTATCATGGCGTGCGCTTGAATAAGGTTATAGTCGCAACGGCTAAATTGCTCGCCATTCAAGGCCCGATTGATCACGCTGAGTGGGTTGTCGCTGTGCGCACAGTGCCCCAGCCGGGGTAACCACAGGCCGTGCACCCAAGCGATCAGGCTTTCAATGCTCTGAGCATCGGACAGGCTGACCCGAGTATGTTGATGCAGATGAAAGCGAGCCGCTAAATTCTTGTGGATCAAGCTCGCGCGCGCCGCGGGTAGGGTGACATCCGACGTTGGATTATACTGAAAGGGGCGTAAGCGCGGATAGATCCGAGTCGACCAGAAGCCGACCGCGTAGGTCAATAAAATCAGAGTCAAGAGTACCGATAAGAGCATCATGGTGAAGCACGTCCCAATGCATTAAAGGCTTATTGTGCCTGCGGCCAATAGGCGTGCCAAATGCAGTGATCGACTCTGTGATCGGCTAGACAAAGTGCCCTAAACTCGGCATCGGCCCTGCTATCGGTTTCGTGCTGGCATGCTCAAGCGAAAATCCAGCACCAATGGATCGTGATCCGATGAGCGGTAGGGGTCAGGAGCGAAATAGGTGTCGATCTGCTCGGTCGATTTATACTCCCGATGGTAATCCAAGACCGACGGCTCATCGCTGTTAATATGCCATTCTTGCGCCAATAGGAGCTTGTCGGCCAATGCGGGCGAGGCCAAGGCGTGATCCAGGCGGCCCGATTGGCCCTGGTAAACATAGGAGTAGCCACCCGGGGTTTGCAGCGCGCTAAAGCCGGCGTTAATCAAATCGACGATCGGATCTTCCTGACTGTAGGCATTGAAATCACCCACCATCAGTACATGCGCAGCCCGGCTGTCGGTCGGGTCGGTCCCTAACCAGAGATTTAACGCCTGGCTGGCCCGGGTGCGACTGAGATTGTAGGCGCCTTGCCCCCTATCGCAGTCGTCCCATTTGGCGCACCGGCCCTGAGCTTTGGACTTCAGGTGTGTGACCACCAGGGTCAGGCGTTCGCTCGAAGACGGGTGGCTAAAGGTTTGCGCCAGGGCGGGCCGATGCAGCGCGTCATTAAAGAGTGCACGGCCGCTGGTGTCGTTGGGTGAGTTGGCGCTGGTCAATAGCCGGGCTCGGTTGATCGGTTGCACGCGCGCCGGTCGATAGAGTAAACCAACGCTGATCGCGTCGCTGCCGATCCGATCGACCCTGGGGTCTATCAGCTGGTAGTGTCGATCCGTCGGCAGCTCCGCATTGAGGGCTCGGCGCAAACTGGCGAGCGCACTGCGCTGCGAGATACCATCGTTTTCGAGCTCCATTAACGCCACTATGTCGGCATCGATCGCCACCAGGGCGGCCAGTAATTTACTCGTTTGACGCGCCAGTTCGACGCCGTCGCTGGCGCCGCGTGGGCTCGGCCAACCGCCCCCCAAACCATCGCCATTAAAGTAATTGCGGACATTCAAGCTGGCGATGCGCAGATCGCTGTTGGGCACTGCTAGCGGTGCGGCGCGGCGCGGGTTGTCCAATTGGAACCTGGGTGGGCTGGTGGGGATCAGGCGATAGGTGTCGAACGCGAAGTGGATTACCCCGGTCAGATGCTGCACCGTGCTGCCGATGCGAAGGCTGTTGGCAGCAGTCAGCCCGGGCGTTGGAAAGGGTACCGGATCTGGATTTTGACGCGTACTGCCATCGTCGACTACTAACTGATTTAACCGATTCGCGTGGCCAATCGCATCGGCGGCGCGTCCGGGGCGGGCGCTATCGGTCGGGATCGACCGGCGGCCCTGGCTGAGCGTAAATTCGCCATAACGGCCGAGTTTGGCGACGTCATTGACGGTTAAACTCGCCGAAAACCGAACCCGCATCCCTTCCATCGCCTCCAAAGATTCAGGGTAGGGCAGCGGCAGGCTCAGGTCGGTGACGGGCGGCAGGGCGCGGTTCGTGGCGCAGCGCTTTAGGTCATCGATACGATGCAACTGGGTCACCCCAAAGTACTCATTGACCCGGCCGCTCAAACGCACCCTATCGCCGACCTCAACCTCGGTGCGGCTGTGGTATACGAAGATGCCCTCGGATGTGTTGGCATCATCATCGGTCGGGTCTTGCTGGAGGAAAAACCCAGCCATGTCATGTTCGGCCTGCAGATCCAGGGTGACCACGGCCTCCACTGTCACGTCTTGCTCGAGCAAGGGTGAGACTAACCCCGAGCCTTGAATCTGGGCGAGCCGCGTCGCCGGATCACCGCAGGCGGAGGCTCGTTTTTGCTCAGCGTAGCTAAAGCTGGCTATCAGGGTGGCGAGGACCCCTATAAGAAGTTGCTTGAACATACCCATGCCCCGATTGAACTTGGCTGCCTGCCTGCGGATCGATTTGACTGCAAACTATGACAGTCCGTGCGCTCGGCCGTCAACCGGTTGAGCGCGCCGAGCGAGCGAGCGGGCCCGAGCGGGGTCCAACATTGAATTGTCGGCCCCAACTGTGTATTCTCGCCCACTTTTCGCAGCCCTCATAACTTGGATTCCCCCAGTTTGAAGCGTTCCTGAGGCCGAAAAAAGACAGCAATGAGGCAGATATATGTTATTGACCCAAAGCAAAGCCGACTGGTTCGGCAATATACGCGGTGATTTTTTGGCCGGGTTGGTCGTGGCGCTCGCGTTGATTCCGGAAGCCATTGCGTTTTCGGTGATTGCCGGTGTTGATCCCAAGGTCGGTCTCTATGCATCCTTCTGTATCGCTGTGGTGATTTCGATTGTCGGTGGTCGTCCTGGGATGATTTCCGCCGCAACCGGCGCCATGGCACTGTTGATGGTGACCCTGGTTAAGCAGCACGGGCTGGAGTATTTGTTGGCGGCGACCTTGCTAACTGGGGTGTTGCAATTGCTCGCCGGTTATTTACGCCTCGGTGAATTGATGCGCTTTGTATCGCGCTCGGTCGTTACCGGCTTCGTCAACGCCTTGGCGATTCTGATTTTCATGGCGCAATTGCCCGAACTGATCGATGTCAGCTGGGTGGTCTACGCGATGACCGCTGGCGGTCTGGGTATTATCTATTTGTTTCCGCTGATCAATAAAACGCTGCCCTCGCCGTTGATCTGCATCTTGGTGCTCACCGGGCTGGCCATGCTGCTAGGCCTGGATATCCGCACCGTCGGCGACATGGGCGAGTTACCGGATACCTTGCCGATCTTTTTGTGGCCCGATGTTCCGCTCAATCTGGAAACGCTGTTTATTATCCTGCCCTATGCCGCACCGCTGGCCGTCGTCGGCCTGCTCGAGTCGCTTATGACTGCGACCATCGTCGACGATCTAACCGACACCACCAGCGATAAGAACCGTGAATGTAAGGGCCAGGGCATTGCCAATATCGCCTCCGGTCTGGTCGGTGGCATGGCCGGTTGTGCCATGATCGGTCAATCGGTGATCAATGTGAAATCCGGCGGGCGCGGGCGCTTATCGACCTTCGTGGCCGGATTTGTGTTGTTGATTATGGTGGTCTTCCTCAGTGATTGGGTCGCGCGAATACCCATGGCGGCCTTAGTCGCTGTGATGATTATGGTGTCGATCGGAACCTTTAATTGGGCCTCTATCCGTGATTTGAAGCAATATCCGCTCTCGACCAATCTGGTTATGCTTGTTACCGTAGTGGTGGTGGTCTGGACGCACAATTTGGCCTATGGTGTATTCGCTGGCGTTTTGTTGGCGGCGCTGTTTTTTGCCAACAAGATCAGCCACTTTATGTACGTCGATTCGCAGCACGATGAGGCCACGGATCAACGCAGCTATCAGGTTCATGGGCAGCTATTTTTCAACTCTGCCGATAAGTTCAGCAACGCCTTCGATTATAAGGAAGCGGTCAGCCGGGTGACGATAGACGTGTCCCGGGCGCATTTTTGGGATATTACCGCCGTTGCTGCACTGGACAAGGTGGTGCTTAAGTTCCGCCGTGAAGGCACCGAGGTCGAGGTAATCGGTATCAACGAAGCCAGTGAAACCATCATTGACCGCTTCGGCCAACACGACAAGCCGGAAGACATCGATAAAGTACTGGGAGGCCATTGATGAACGACACGAATAATAAGGTGCACCAATCGAGCGACACCGAGCGCAGCTGGACCATCGCCTGTATCGATGGCTCTCACTATAATTCGGCGGTCTGCGATTATGCGGTTTGGTTAAGTCAACGGCTGAACTCCCCCTTTAAGGCGCTGCACGCGATTGAACACAGCGGTGCGATCGCGGTTAGAGACCTGACCGGTGCCATCGGCCTGGGTGCCCAAGAGCACCTGCTCGCGGAACTGACCGATCTGGAGCAACAGCGCAATCGCTTGGAGCTTCAGAAGGGTCGGCAAATGCTCGACACCGTCAAACAACGTGCCGAACTGGCTGGCCTGCCCAACCCGGTCACGGTGCAACGGCACGGCACTCTGATCGAATCGTTGATCGAATTGGAACACGACGCGCGGGTCGTGGTGCTCGGTATTCGTGGCGAGGTCCACGACGCCGACACCGAGCATTTAGGTACCCATTTGGAGTCGCTGGTGCGCTCGATCGCGCGACCGATCTTTGTGGTCAATCGGGAATTTAGCGCACCCACCGCTGCGATGCTGGCCTATGACGGCAGTCCATGTAGCCTCAAGGCGCTCCAGATGGTCGGCTCTAGCCCACTATTCGAACATATCCCGATCCATCTAGTGCATGTCAGTAAGGATCCGGCCAGCGCGCAGGAACTGGTGTTGGCTGCTAAGATCCAGCTAGAGCAGGCCAATCGGCAGGTCTTTAGCGAAATCCTTCAGGGTGATCCGGCCGAGGCTTTGTGCCAATACCAAGCCAGTCATGGCATCGATCTGACGGTCATGGGTGCTTTCAGCCACAATCGTTTGCGTGAGCTGGTGTTTGGCAGCTTCACCATGAAGATGTTGCTCAGCACCCGGCAACCTCTGCTCTTGTTGCGCTAACAAGACCCCTCGATGGCCCACCCACCCAGGGTTGCTCTTTGTCACTTGGGGCTCAAAACAGACGGTTTCTTGCCTCAAGCGAGCCGTCTGCCGAACAGGTCCACGTTTTTATTCGGTTAATAGTTGACTGTTTTACTCAGGTATTTATAATTCCCTCACTCTTAACGCAGTGGACACTCGGGATGAAACTGACAACCAAAGGTCGATATGCCGTTACCGCCATGCTCGACTTGGCATTAAACGAGGAAAGTGGCCCGATCAATCTTGCCGATATTTCCGAGCGCCAGGGCATTTCTCTATCCTATCTAGAACAGTTATTTGCCAAGCTGCGCAAGCAGGGTCTGGTCGCGTCGGTCCGTGGACCGGGCGGCGGGTATCTGCTCGGTCGAGCGCGAGCGCTTATCAGTGTGGCCTCGGTAGTCGACGCCGTCAGCGAGTCGATGGATGCCACCAAGTGTGGCGGCCAGACCGGCTGTCAGCAGGGTGAAGCCTGCCTAACGCATCACCTTTGGCAGGACCTTAGTCAACAAATTCACGGTTTCTTGGATGATATCAGTCTGCAAAATCTGGTCGATCGGAGCGAGATGAAACTCGTTAATGAGCGGCAAAACAGAAAGCTGCAGCTGCGCGTTAGTCAGAGTCAAGAAGCCATCGCCACGACACAGGTCGACTAATGCGCCCACTATATTTTGATTATGCGTCGACCACGCCGGTCGATGGCCCAGTCGCCGAAAAAATGATGGCCTATCTGACCCGAGATGGCGAGTTCGGTAACCCGGCCTCACGCTCTCATATACTCGGTTGGATGGCCGAAGAAGCTGTCGAGGACGCACGCAACGAGGTGGCCGATCTGATTCAAGCCGATAGCCGAGAAATTGTCTGGACCAGCGGGGCTACCGAAGCGAATAACTTGGCCATCAAGGGCGTGGCAGAAGGCTATGCCCCAGCCGAGTGCCATCTGATCACCAGCGCCACAGAACATAAGGCCGTGTTAGACCCCTGTAACTACCTGCACGCCAAAGGCTATCCGCTTTCGATTCTGAAGCCCGATGCCGATGGGGTGATCAGCGTCCAGGCCGTGGCCGCGGCGATCACCGAGCACACTCGTTTGGTGAGTATTATGGCAGTCAATAACGAGACCGGGGTGTGCAACCCCATTGCTGAAATTGGCGCGCTCTGCGCCGCACAGGGTATTTTGTTTCATGTCGATGCGGCCCAGGCCATTGGCAAGATGCCGCTCGATGTGGATTCGGCCCAGATCAGTCTGCTGTCGATGTCAGCTCATAAATTCTATGGACCCAAGGGCATCGGCGCGCTCTATGTGCGCCGCCGCAGCCCACTTGATTTAGTCGCCCAGATTCACGGCGGTGGCCATGAACGGGGTATGCGCTCGGGCACCTTGCCGACCCACCAGATCGTTGGCATCGGGGCCGCGGCCAAGATTCTCAACGCCGGTTTCGCCGAGGAGGCTGAGCGTATTAGCCGCTTGCGTGATCGTTTGCTCAATGCCCTCGTGGAGCTGGGCGATGTCACCATCAACGGTGGCGCGGCACCCCGCGTGCCGGGCCACCTCAATGTGTGTTTTCACGGCGTCGATGGCGAGGCGCTAATGTTGGCGGTGCGCAATCTGGCTCTGTCAACCGGCTCGGCCTGTACCTCGGCCAGCATAGAACCCTCTTTTGTACTAAAAGCCATGGGATTAAGTGATCAGGCGGCACACAGCTCGCTGCGCTTGAGTTTGGGTCGGTTTAGCACCGAAGCCGATGTCGATAGCGCCATCCTTAGTCTCACTGAAGCAGTCAATAGCTTGCGCACTTCGGCAAGCCGCAATAAAAGGCACCAATCATGAGTGAAGAAGTGGAACAGTACCTAAAGTCTGAGTATTCGGCGGGTTTTGTCACCGATGTCGAGTCCATGACCATACCGGCAGGGCTCGACGAAGATGTGGTCCGACTGATTTCGGCCAAAAAGAACGAACCGGAATGGTTGCTCGAATGGCGCCTCAAGGCGTTTCGTGCCTGGATCGAAATGGACGAACCGGACTGGGCCCATGTGACCTATCCAAAGCCCGATTTTCAGGCCCTATCGTATTATTCATCGCCTAAGAGTATGGAAGAGAATCGACCTAAATCGCTCGATGAGGTCGATCCGGAATTATTGGCGACCTACGAGAAGCTGGGCATTCCGACCCATGAACACGCCGCTCTTGCTGGCGTCGCGGTCGATATGGTGTTCGATTCGGTCTCGGTCGGCACCACCTTTCGGCAAAAGCTATTGGATGTGGGGGTGATCTTTTGCCCTATATCCGAGGCGGTGCACGAATATCCGGAGTTGGTGAAAAAATACCTTGGTTCGGTCGTGCCACAGCGCGATAACTTTTATGCCGCGCTGAACTCAGCGGTCTTTTCCGACGGTTCCTTCGTTTACATTCCCAAGGGGGTGCGTTGCCCGATGGAGCTGTCGACTTACTTCCGCATTAATGAAGCCAAGACCGGACAGTTTGAGCGCACCCTGATCATTGCCGATGAAGGCAGCCATGTCAGTTATCTCGAAGGCTGCACCGCACCGATGCGCGATGAAAATCAATTGCACGCCGCGGTGGTGGAGTTGGTGGTGCTCGATGATGCGCAAATCAAATACTCGACCGTGCAAAATTGGTATCCGGGCAATTCAGAAGGCAAGGGCGGTATCTACAATTTCGTCACCAAGCGCGGCATTGCCCATAAGCGCGCGAAGATCAGCTGGACGCAGGTGGAAACCGGCTCGGCAGTGACCTGGAAGTACCCTTCCTGCATCCTCAAAGGGGATGACAGCGTGGGCGAATTCTATTCGGTGGCGCTAACCAGTAACTTCCAGCAGGCCGACACCGGCACCAAGATGATTCACATTGGCAAAAACACCCGCTCGACCATTATTGCCAAGGGCATTAGTGCGTTAAAGAGTCAGAATACCTATAGAGGTCTGGTGAAGATGAATCCGGGCGCGGATGGCGCACGTAACTTTACCCAGTGCGATTCGCTGTTAATCGGCGATCAATGCGGCGCGCACACCTTCCCCTATATCGAAAGCAAAAATCGCTCGGCCGTTGTGGAGCATGAAGCGACCACGTCCAAGGTGAGTGAAGACCAGCTGTTCCTATGTCGTCAACGCGGCATCGATGCTGAAAAAGCTGTATCGATGATCGTCAATGGCTTCTGTAAGGAAGTCTTTAAAGAGCTGCCGATGGAATTTGCCGTCGAAGCAGGCAAGCTGCTGGAAGTTTCATTGGAAGGGGCTGTCGGTTAAATTCCGTTGGCAACACAGAATTTTTTTCACCTAATTATAGGTTCTTGATCCTCATGCTAAGCATCAAAAATTTACATGCAAAGATAGACGATAAAAACATTTTAAAAGGCCTCAACCTGGATATTCGGGCGGGCGAAGTGCATGCCATTATGGGCCCTAATGGCGCCGGCAAGAGCACCCTCGGCAATGTATTGGCTGGTCGCGATGGCTACCAGGTCACAGAGGGCAGCATCCAATTTAATGATCAGGATTTACTGGCGCTCGATGCCGAAGAGCGCGCCCGGCGCGGCGTATTTTTGGCCTTTCAATATCCGGTCGAGATACCGGGTGTGTCCAATATGGAATTCCTCAAGGCCTCAGTCGATGCCATTCGTCGCGCGCGCGACCTGACGCCCTACAGCTCCATTGATTTTATCAAGCTGGCCCGGGAAAAATCGGCCTTGGTGGACCTACCGGCTGATTTTCTCAAGCGCGGTGTCAACGAAGGTTTTTCCGGCGGTGAGAAGAAACGTAATGAGCTGATGCAAATGATGCTGCTCGAGCCGACCCTGTGCATCTTGGATGAAACCGACTCTGGCCTCGATATCGATGCCCTGCAGTTGGTCGCCAAGGGTGTGAATGACCAACGCCGGGCCGATCGCTCCTTTATCATCGTGACCCATTATCAACGGCTGTTGGATTTCATCGTGCCCGATTATGTCCATGTCTTGGCGAACGGCTCGATCGTTAAGTCGGGCGGCCGCGAGCTGGCGCTTGAGTTGGAAAAAGACGGCTATGGCTGGATCGATGAGGAGCACGTATAGGTGACGGTTGCATTGAACACCCTCAGCGCGCGCTCTGCCGTTGCGCAAGCCGCGGCGCCGCAATGGCTTAAAGATTGGCAGCAGCAAGGTCAGGACGATTTCGCCGCCTTGGCTTGGCCGACGCGCAAAACCGAGGCCTGGAAATACACGCCTCTGAAAGCCTTACTCGATGTCACCTGGCAAAAATCCACCGAGTCGACGGATGAACCGGGTATTCGCTTTGAAAACTGGAACGACATCCGCATCGACCTGGTCAACGGTCAGCTCCAAGACCTACCGACTCTGCCGGCGGGCGTCTCGTTGCGCCGTCTGAGCGACTGCTCGGCCGATGAAGGCTTGGCGTTTTTGGCGCGGATCGATGCGGAACGCAATGGTTTTGTCTTCGATTCACTGAATCAAGCCCTACTCGACCAGGCCTATTGGTTGAGCGTCGACGCCGGCGTTAAGGTGTCTGCACCGATCCACCTGAATTACATCAGTCAGGGGGTCGACGCCATTAGCAATATTCAGGTCTTGGTCGATCTAGGCAAGGAATCGCATCTGACGCTGGTGGAAACCTTTAGCCATGGCCCATCAGGCCGCTGCTTTGTGAATCCCAATACCGCGCTCTTTGTCGCCGAATTGGCGCAATTGACGCATTATCACCTGCTGCTGGAAACCGGCGATATCCGCCACATCGGCCGAGTCACGGCAACATTAGAGGCCTATGCAGCGCTGAACGCCTTTCATATGGCCGTTGGCGGTCAGATAAAGCGCAAAGATATAGTGGTGCGCCACCGCGGTGAAGGCGCTCGGCTAACCCTCAATGGCGTCTATCTGCCAAAGGGTAACGAGCTGATCGATTACCACACCGTGCTAGAGCATGAGGTGCCGCACTGCCAATCGACTGAGACTTTTCGCGGTATCCTCGCTGATAAGGGCCATGCCGTGTTCAACGGTCGGATTCATATCCACAAGTTGGCGCAAAAATCGGTCGCCGAGTTGCAAAATCGTAACCTGTTGCTCAGCGATACGGCGGAAATCAATACCAAGCCGGAACTGGAAATCTACGCCGATGATGTCCGCTGTGCGCACGGCGCGACCATTGCCCAGCTGGATAAGAATTTGCTGTTCTATTTCCAGGCGCGCGGCATCACCAAAGAAGATGCCGAAATGATGCTTAGCTTTGGTTTTATCAATGAACTGCTCGATGCCCTAGACGATGAGCCGGTGCGCTTACTGTTGCGTCCGCTGCTCGAGGCCTTATTTGCGACCAAGGTGGCGGCGCTATCGGGAGCGGCCTTATGAGCTTTGATGTGCAAGCAATCCGGGCCCAGTTTCCGATCTTAGCCCAGCAAATTAATGGCAATCCGTTGGTTTATCTCGATAACGGCGCCACGACGCAAAAACCCGACGCGGTGATCGATGCCATCAGTAACTTCTATCGGCACGATAACAGCAATGTGCATCGCGGCGCCCATACCCTGAGTGACCGTGCAACGTCGGCCTTTGAACAGGCCCGGGTTGCGGTGCAGGGGCTCTTGAATGCCGGCTCTAGCGACGAGATTATCTGGACCAAGGGCACCACCGAGAGTGTCAATTTGGTCGCCTTTAGCTGGGGTCAGGCCAACCTGAAGCCGGGCGATCGGGTCCTAGTATCGGCCATGGAACACCATGCCAATATAGTTCCTTGGCAGCTGGTGTGCGCTAAAACCGGTGCTGAAGTGGTGCCGATTCCGGTTACCGACGCCGGCGAACTGGATCTGGAGGCCTTGGATGGCCTGCTCGATGAGCGGGTTAAGTTTGTCTCGATCGTGCACGTCTCCAATGCCTTAGGTACCGTCAATCCAGTTGCCGAGATCATCGCTCGGGCGCACCGGGTTGGTGCCCTGGTCATGGTCGACGGTGCCCAAGCCGTGGCCCATTTTGACCTCGATATGCAGGCGCTGGACTGTGACTTTTACACCTTTTCCGGCCATAAGCTCTTTGGTCCGACGGGCATCGGTGCGCTCTATGGTAAAATGGCCCTGCTCGAGGCCATGCCGCCCTTTATGGGTGGGGGTGAGATGATCGAAACGGTCAGTTTTGAACAGACCACCTTCAATCGGGTGCCCTATAAGTTTGAGCCGGGTACGCCTAACATAGCCGGAGCCGTCGGTTTGGCGGCGGCCATCACCTGGTTCAATGGCTTGGACCGAGCGGCGATGATGGCGCATGAGCAGGCGGTACTGGATTACGCCGTCGAATGTGCGCACAACTATCCCGGCCTCACGCTGATTGGCCAAGCCGACCAGCGTGCCGGGGTGCTAAGCTTTGTGCTCGACGGCAGCCATCCGCACGATGTCGGCACCTTGCTCGACCAGCAGGGCGTTGCGGTGCGCACCGGCAGTCACTGCGCCATGCCGATTATGAGTCGCTTGGGTGTGTCCGGTACGGTTCGAGCCAGCTTTGCGCTCTACAACACCCGAGAAGATGTCGATGCCCTGTTTGCGGCGTTGGACAAGGTAAAATTATTTCTTTTTTGACAGGTCTGTTCGTTAGACCCTGAAGGTAGGCGAATTATGAGCGTACAGTCGTTTGATCCAAAAGCATTGCAAACCCCCAATATCACCATGACCGATGCGGCGGTAGGGCATTTTCGCAAGCAGCTGGCCCAGGCCGACAAGGCCTCGGTGCGGTTGTTTATTCAGGAAAGCGGTTGTTCCGGCTATATGTACAAGATCGATTTCGTCGCCGCGGCAGAGCCGGGCGATCTCAGCCTGGTGATGGCCGATGACGTCACCTTGCATGTCCAGCAAGAGGCTCTGGCGATACTGCAGGGTACCGAGATTGATTTTAAAAAGGATGGCTTGAATCAGTTGATCAAGTTTAACAACCCGAATGTCACCGCCGAGTGTGGCTGTGGCGAGAGCTTTGTTGTGGAGGCTGACTGATGGAACGACAAGTGGTGGTCACCACTCGAGCGGTCAACGCTCGCCTAGTACCCGTTGGCACCCCCATGACCATCCCAGCCGATACCTTTGTTACCCTGACGCAGAGCTTGGGTGGCAACTATACGGTGGTCTATCATGGCAATATGGCGCGTATTGATGGCACCGACGCCGATGCCCTGGGCTTTGAGCCCGAAAAACTGATCTTTACCCCGGTCACCGGCCCCGATGTCGATGAGGCCCAAGTTTGGCAGGCTCTGGCGACAATCTTCGATCCGGAGATTCCGGTTAGCCTAGTGGCCTTGGGTCTGATCTACAAGGTCTCGACTCAAGGCCAAACGGTACTTATCGATATGACGCTGACCGCCCCGGGTTGTGGCATGGGTCCGGTGTTAGTTGATGATGTCAAGTATCGCGTGGCGTTGGTGCCTAATGTGCAGCAGGTTGAGGTCAATCTGGTGTTCGATCCGCCGTGGCATCGCGATATGATGTCCGAAGAGGCGCAGCTTGAAACCGGTATGTTCAGCTAAGTTGATGCCATCCCAGACCCCCCATTTATAGAGGCCCCTTATGAATCCAGTATTCGGCATCGATATCAGCGCAGACGATATCATCGAAAATCTATCCTTCTTCGATTCGTGGGAAGAGCGTTACAAATACATTATTGATCTGGGCAAGGAGCTGCCGCCCATGGCTGACGAGCTGAAGTCGGAGGTGAACTTGGTGCGTGGTTGCCAAAGCCAGGTGTGGTTGGTGCCAGAGCAACAGGACGAGCTGTTTATATTCAAGGTTGATTCCGATGCCCATATCGTCAAGGGCTTGCTGGCGGTGGTTTTGGTCGCCTTCAATGGCAGAAGTGCCCAAGCGATATTGGCCGTCGACATCGAACGGTATTTCACCGCCCTGGACCTGGTGCGTCATCTAAGCCCGTCGCGCGGCAACGGTTTACGCGCCATGGTGAAAAAAATTCAAGATATCGCCACCGCCCGATTGGCCGTATAGCGTTAGACGATCGAGAACTCGCCAGCGTTGCCGCAGCCATGCCCCGGCACTAGGTGCTATACCGGGTCTGGGCTTTTGCTTAGCCCGGACCATTGCCAGACAAAGATAGCCTGGCCGGCGAATTCAACGTACAATGTGGCGCCGAAAAACCCAATAAAAAAACCCCTAGAGAGGCCTAAATGGCAATTGAACGCACTTTTTCTATAGTTAAACCCGATGCCGTAGCCCGTAACCTGGTTGGTGCCATCTATTCTCGCTTTGAAACTGCAGGCTTGAAGATAGTTGCATCTAAGATGCTGTTGTTATCCTCTGAGCAGGCCGAAGGCTTTTACGGGGAACATAAGGAGCGTCCTTTCTTCCCGCACCTGGTCAAGTTCATGATGTCTGGCCCGGTCATGGTCCAGGTCCTTGAAGGCGAGAACGCCATTGCCAAAAACCGTGAAATCATGGGTGCTACTAACCCTGCTGATGCGGCGGCCGGCACCATTCGTCACGATTTCGCCCAGAGCATCGATGCCAACTCGGCGCACGGTTCTGACGCACCAGCGTCTGCGGCCCGTGAAATAGCGTTCTTTTTTAACGAAAATGAAATCTTTTCACGTTAAGTAAAGAACGGGGCAGTCGACAGTTTGTGCTGCCCCTGGATGCTAGAATACAGAGGGAGCTCAGTTTAAGGCTGAGCTCCCTTTTGAGTTTTAAATTTTAGAGCCTTTTGCCGCCATTTGCAGCGAAAGACTTGGCCGGTTTTGGCGCAGTACTATTAGGTAACCTAGATGACACAAACAACACAGAAAATTAACTTGCTCGGCATGGGCCTGAGTTCGCTGGAGCGCTTTTTTACCGAGGAGCTGGGCGAAAAGAGGTTTCGAGCAATACAGGTGTTGAAGTGGATTCATCAACGAGGTGTCGATAACTTCGATGATATGACCGATGTCAGCATGGCGCTGCGCGATAAGTTGAAATTAGTAGCCGAAATAGTGCCGCCAGAAGTGACCTTTAAGCAATATTCTATCGACGGCACGCGCAAATGGGTCATGAAAATGCCCGGTGGCAATGCCGTTGAGACGGTTTACATACCGGAAGAAGGACGCGGCACCCTCTGTGTCTCGTCGCAAATTGGCTGTGCCCTAGACTGTTCTTTTTGCTCGACCGGCAAACAGGGCTTCAATCGGGATTTGAGCTCGGCTGAAATCATTGGCCAACTCTGGGTCGCGGCCCGGTCTTGGGATGAGCCGGGCAAAAAGCGGGATCGGCACGTCACTAACGTGGTCATGATGGGCATGGGCGAACCCCTGCTTAACTTTGATAACGTCGTCGAGTCGATGGGCCTGATGATGGAAGACAACGCCTACGGCCTGTCCAAGCGGCGTGTCACCCTCAGTACCTCCGGTGTGGTGCCAAGAATCTACGATCTGGCCGAGGTCAGCGACGTGTCCCTGGCCCTGTCTCTGCATGCGCCCAATGATGCGTTGCGCAACGAGCTGGTACCGATCAATCGAAAATACGGTATCGCCGAGACGTTGAAGGCGGTGAATGCCTATTTTGAGCGGCTGCCCGATAAGCGGGTCTGTACCATCGAATACACGATGATGAATCACATCAACGATAGTGAGGAATTAGCGACTGAATTGGCCGCGGTATTGCGGGATACGCCCTGCAAGATCAACCTGATACCCTTTAATCCGTTTCCCAATTCCGGCTACGAGCGGCCAAGCAATAACCGCATGCACCGCTTTAAGGATATCCTGCAACAGGCCGGATACAACGTGACCATTCGTAAAACCCGTGGCGATGACATCGATGCCGCCTGTGGTCAGCTGATTGGTCAGGTCTCTGACAAGACGCGGCGTTCGGAACGGTTTATCGAAGCGGTGGAGTTGGGGCAAACCGCTGCCACGGTGGCCACCAAGCGCACCGATCGGAGTGCCGTATGACATCAGCCAGCATTCGGTTACTGATTTCGGCACTGGTCGTGTTCGGTTTAACCGGCTGCGTGACCACGACCGTCAGCTCGTTTGATGCTAAAAAAGACTTAAATAAGGCCGCCCTGACCTACGTTCAGATCGGTTACGGTTACTTCGAACAGGGTGCCAATCAGCAGGCCAAAGAGGCTCTGACCAAGGCTTTGGCGATCGACGACCAGTTACCGGGCGCCCATATGGGCCTGGCCCGGGTCTACGATCGCGAATTGGAATTTAAGCTGGCCGACAGCCATTTCCAAAAAGCGCTGCGTTATGGTGAAAGCACCGAAGGGCATTTTCAATACGGTGTCTATCTCTATAACCGAGGTGACTACAAGGGAGCCTATAAGCAGCTTAACAAGACCCTTGAGGATACGGTCTCGACTCGCCGAGCTCAGGCGTTTGAATATCAGGGCATCGTCGCATCGCGGATCGACAAGATGGATGTGGCCATTTCCAGCTACAACCGCGCCTTAGCGCTGAATCCCTTGTTAGGCAATAGCTTCTTGGGGCTGGCCAATATCTACTTCGAGCGTCAGGAGCTGAGTACAGCCTATCGCTATTACAACGGCTTCGTCGAGCTTGTGCGCGCGCAGCATGGCCGGCACAATGCCACAACGCTGTGGTTGGGTATTCAATTGGCCAAGGTGGCGCAAGATAAGAACGCGCTGTCGTCGATGACCCTGCAGTTGAAAAATCAATTCCCTCAATCGGTAGAGTATCAAACCTACCTGAGATGGCAGGCGGAGCAAGACGCTGCATGAATAAACGAACTGAAAGCCCGATTAAACGACGAGTTTCGCGCAAGATCTGGGTGGGTAATGTCCCGATCGGCGGGGATGCACCGATTGCGGTGCAATCTATGACCAATACCGACACCGAAGATGTTAACGCCACGGTCGGGCAGATCGAAGCCTTAGTGCATGCCGGTGCCGACCTGGTGCGAGTATCGGTGCCGAGCATGGACGCGGCCGAAGCCTTTGGCAAAATTCGCGCCCGGGTCTCGGTGCCGTTGATTGCCGACATCCATTTTGACCACAAGATCGCGCTGCGAGTCGCCGAATTGGGCGTCGATTGCTTACGCATCAATCCGGGCAATATCGGCCGCGACGACCGGGTTCGGGCTGTGATCGACGCCGCCCGCGATCGTAATATTGCCATCCGCATCGGTGTTAACGCCGGGTCGTTGGAAAAAAGCCTACAACGCAAATACGGCGAACCGACGGCGGAAGCCTTGGTCGAGTCGGCCATGCGCCATATCGACATTCTCGATCGCATGGATTTTCAAAACTTTAAGCTGAGTCTAAAGGCCTCCGACGTCTTTATGACCGTTGCCGCCTACCGCCTGATTGCCAAACAGATCGATCAGCCGTTGCACCTGGGCATTACCGAAGCCGGTGGCCTGCGCAGTGGCACGGTGAAATCGTCGATTGGCTTGGGCATGCTGCTGATGGACGGCATCGGCGATACCCTGCGGGTGTCCTTAGCGGCCGACCCGGTGGAAGAAATCAAGGTCGGCTTTGATATTCTCAAGAGCCTACGCCTGCGCAACAAGGGCATTAACTTTATTGCTTGCCCAAGTTGTTCACGGCAAAACTTCGATGTGATCAGTACGCTCAACGAGCTCGAAAGTCGCCTCGACAATGTCCTGACGCCGCTCGATGTGGCGGTGATCGGGTGTATCGTCAACGGTCCTGGGGAGGCCAAGGAGGTCGACTTGGGTATTACCGGTGGCTCGCCTAGCAACCTGATCTACGTCGATGGCAAGGCCGACCACAAGATTGATAACGGCCAGTTGGTGGATCATTTTGAGCGCTTAATACGGCAAAAAATCGCTGATAAAGAAAAATTCGATTCAACCATTATCGCCAAAATTTAAGGAGATACGCGCTTGACCAGTTTGCAGTCCGTGCGCGGAATGAACGACATATTGCCCAGTGACAGTCCGCTTTGGCAGTATTTAGAAGGCCAGGTAAAAGCCGTGCTGAGTCAGTATGGTTATCGTGAAATCCGCATGCCCATCGTCGAGCCAACCGAGCTGTTTGCGCGCGGCGTGGGCGAGCATACCGATATAGTCGAAAAAGAAATGTATACCTTCAACGACCGCAATGGCGATAGCCTGACCCTGCGGCCGGAAGGCACTGCCGGCTGTGTGCGCGCGGCCCTAGAACACGGTCTACTGTACAATCAGATTCAGCGGCTCTGGTATCAGGGACCGATGTTTCGCTATGAGCGGCCGCAAAAGGGTCGTTATCGACAGTTTTTTCAGATCGGCGTCGAAACCTTTGGCATGGCCGGAGCGGACATAGACGCCGAACTGATATTGTTGACCCATCGGCTCTTTACCCGGCTCGGTGTGCTCGGCTCGTTGACATTGCACATCAATACTCTTGGCAGCAGTGAGGCGAGGGCACGTTACCGCAAGGCCTTGGTTGATTATCTCGAGGGCGTCAAAGACCAGCTCGATGACGACAGTCTGCGCCGTCTCTATGTGAATCCGTTACGGATTCTCGATAGCAAATCGGCCAGCACCCAAAAACTGCTCAACGCCGCGCCGGTGTTCGATGACTACATCGATGACGAGTCGCGGCTGCACTTCGCCGATCTGCGTGCCCGCCTCGACGCGAACGGCATTGCCTACCAGGTGAATCCGCGTCTGGTGCGCGGGCTCGATTACTACACCAAGACCGTCTTCGAATGGATGACCGATGCCCTCGGCGCCCAGGGTACCGTCTGTGGCGGCGGTCGTTATGATGGCCTGGTGCCGATGCTGGGCGGTAAAGAGACCCCAGCGTCCGGTTTTGCCATGGGTATTGAGCGGATACTGCTGTTATTGCAGGCCGTTGATGCGGTGCCGGCCAATATTGAGAAAACCGTGGACCTTTTCCTGGTCGTTGCCGGCGACCAAGCCGACGCCGTCGCGCAGGTGCTGGCCGAACAGATCCGCACTGAAATGCCGGCCGTGCGTCTGCAAATGAATTGCGGCGGCGGCAGCTTTAAGAGCCAGATGAAGAAAGCCGATAAATCCGGTGCCGCGGTGGCCTTGATCCTCGGTGACGATGAAGCGTTGGAAAAAAGGGTCCAAGTCAAAGATTTACACGGAAATATCGCCCAGCAGTCCAGTTCATGGCACGAATTGGCTGAAGTATTAGGCCAACTGGGGCTATAATGCTCCGCTGAATTAATTGTGATTATTAACCCGCGGCCGCAACGCCCGGTTCGAACACTATAAGCCGGGCGCAGTACCGGCATTTTTGGATTTTTGGGAGTATCAAGCGTGTACGAAACCGATCAGGAACAAATTGAAGCCATCAAAGGCTGGTGGAACAAAAACGGCAATTGGGTTATTGGCGGTTGCTTAGCCTTTATCGTGTCTTACATTGGTCTCTACATGTACCAAGATTCTGCCCAAACGCATCGTGTTGCGGGTTCTAAGGCCTATGAGCAGCTGCTCGTTAACCTCACCAGTGAGACGCCCGATAGCGAAGCGCTTACAGCTCAGATCGAGTTGCTGAAAGGCGAATATAAGGATTTGGGCTACGGCGTGATGGCAGCACTGCAAGAAGCCAAGGTGGCCGTTGATGCCGGCAAGCTGGAAAGCGCTTTGCCCGCACTGGACTGGGCCGCTAAAAACGCTGAAGCCGAACTGTTAACCGTTATCCTCTATCGTAAGGCCGTGGTGCAATATGCTCTGGACGATCTCGATGGTGCCTTGACCAGCCTCAATGCGATGAGCGGAACCGGCCATCAGACCCTGAGTTTTGAATTGAAGGGCGACATATTACTGGCCCAGGGTAAGCCTGATGAAGCCCGCAAGGCCTACAAGGCCGCGCTGGATCTGAGCTCCGAGCAGGATATCAACAACCCATATCTGCAGTTGAAACTGGACGACCTAGCCGTTGCTGAATAAGAAATACAGCGTGCGCGTTCTGAGTTCAATGTTAATACTTTTGACTCTGACCGCCTGTGCAAACAGCGGGATTAAGGAAGCGCCCGTTGCCATGCCAGCCCAGTTGCCGAGTGCGGCCGAACTTCGGGTCGACTGGTGGCATCTATTGGGTGATGAGCAGGGCCGCAGGGCCTTTGGTCAGCTGCGGCCAAGCGTTTATGGCGCTACGGCCTATGTGCCCTTGGCCTCCGGCCAGGTAGTTGAGCTCGACGCAGCAGGCACGATTGTGCGCCAAACGCAGGTGAGCGACAGTTTGTCGGCGCCGCTTGCGGTCGATGCGCAACAGATGGTGGCGATCACCGGTGACGGCTTGGCGCTCTTGTTGGACCGAGACTATCAGCAGCTGTGGGCCTTTAAATTGAATGCTCTGGCAACGGAGCCGGCCCTACTGACGCCCGATCGAGTATTTATTCAAACCATCGACGGCCGACTCAGCGCCATCGAGCGCATCACCGGTCGGCTGTTGTGGGTCTTTCAAGACGCTGAGCCCGATTTGACATTAACCGGCACCAGCGGCCCGGAACTGATTCGCACGAGCAGTGGCGAGGCCGTAGTGACCGGTCTGGCCAATGGCAAGATCGTGGCGCTCAGCACGGTCGATGGGTCGGTGATTTGGGAATACCGCCTCGCCCGCGCCAGCGGTAAAACCGACATCAGCCGTTTGGTCGATGTCGATGCTCATGTTACGTTGATCGATGACCGCCTGTTTGTGACCGGTTATCAGGGTGATCTAGTCGCTATTGAAACCGCCACCGGTCGGGTCCTGCAAGCAACGGGCTTTTCATCCTACCGGGCCATTCAAACGGACGGCCAATGGTTGTTTGGTGTGAATGCTCAGAGCCATGTGGTGGCCCTAGATCCGCTCGATCTATCGATTATATGGACCGCCACCGATTTTGAATATCGTCAATTGAGTGAGCTGTTAGTTCAGGATGGTGCACTCTACGCAGCCGATAGGCAGGGGTTTTTGCACGTCTTAGACAGTCAGACAGGGCAATGGTTGACCTCACGTCATATCGATTGGCGCGGCACTAATAGCGACCCAGTCGCCTTTGCCGATGGCGTGTTGTTGCAAGGTTACAGCACTCGGGTTAAGTCACTGCAACTGATACGGCCCTGATAGCACGGACAATTTAAGACCCAAGCTGCGACCCTCGCCGAGTGTGAGCGCCGCAGATTTTGAGTAACCGCACTAGCGCGGAGCTCAACCAATATAGCCCACTGTGGCGGTAAAATTGCCGCTCAGATGCTGATCGTTAATTGTACAGATAAGACTGTCGCTAAACGGTATCCAGTCTACAATGACTCTACTAACTATTAAGACGATTTTTTTAAAATGACCCCAGTAATAGCATTAGTCGGTCGACCCAATGTCGGCAAATCTACCCTTTTTAATCGGTTTACCCGTTCGCGTGATGCGTTGGTCGCCGATTTCTCTGGGCTCACCCGCGATCGAAAGTACGGCGATGGCCGCCTGGAGGACCGCCCCTTTATCGTTATCGACACCGGCGGCGTCAGCGGTTATGAGGAAGGGCTCGATGCCGAAATGGCCAAACAGAGTTTCGTGGCCATAGACGAAGCCGATATTGTTATGTTTCTGGTTGACGGCATGGCCGGTATCTCTGGCGACGACCAGTTTCTGGCCGATCATCTGCGCAAAGCAAACAAGCCCATCATTGTCGTGGTCAATAAGACCGATGGTCGGGATCCCGATATAGCTGCGGCCGATTTCTTTGAATTGGGTCTGGGCGAACCGGTGCCGATTTCTGCATCGAACAACCATGGTGTGCGCAGCCTGCTGGAAGACACGCTGGCGATGTTTCCGGCTCCGGAGGATCTGGGCGATCCGTTGGAATCCGATTCCATCCGTTTGGCCATCATCGGTCGACCCAATGTCGGAAAATCGACCCTGGTCAACCGTCTACTCGGTGAAGAGCGCGTTGTGGTCTTTGATCAGCCCGGCACCACCATGGATTCAATCTATATTCCCTATGAGCGGCATGGTAAACAATACATGTTGATCGATACCGCCGGTGTCCGCCGTCGTAAGAATATTACCGAAGCGGTCGAGAAATTCTCCATCGTGAAAACCCTGCAGGCAATTCAGGACGGCAACGTTGTCGTGCTGTTGATCGACGCCCAGGTGGGCCTGGTGGATCAAGACATGCACATGCTCGGCTTCGCTCTGGAATCGGGCCGCGCCTTGGTGATTGCGGTCAATAAGTGGGATGGCCTGTCGGAAGATCAGAAAGAGAAGGTGCGCGTTGCGATCGATCGTAAGCTGCCGTTCTTAGACTGGGCCGATATCCATTTTATTTCCGCCAAACATGGTACTAACGTTGGCCATCTCTATGAGTCGATCGACGAAGCCTATACCGGCGCGCGCAGTAAGTGGAGCACTAATCAGCTGACCACTCTGATGCAGGGTGTGTCCGAGATGCACCAGCCGCCCTTGGTCGGTGGACGCCGCATCAAGTTGCGCTATGCTCACCAAGGTGGCTCGAACCCGCCGATTATCGTGATACACGGTAATCAGATCGACAAGCTTCCCGGCAGTTATAAACGGTACCTGGAAAATGCTTTCCGTAAGGCACTGCGCGTGCGCGGTACGCCGATTCGGTTCCATTTCCGGGTCAATGAAAACCCCTATGATGATGTCGCCAAAGGTCGTCGAACTAATGATTCGAAGAAACATAAGGGGCGTTACTCTAACTAAGCGCTGAGTAGCTGAGGTCAGAGTTGCAGATAAAAAAGCCATCGTTGATGGCTTTTTTTTTGCCCGCTAACCCGTCCTGAAATAAGTTGACACCTTGGAGACTTATTTATGGAATCCTGTTCTAACACAGGCCGAAAGCGCACTCAGCGTGATTACACCCTGTGACCCGTCCTAATATATGTTGACGGTTTTTATTGAGCCAATAGGACCATTGGCAGCGGCTATCTCAACAGACATAAGAAGGACTTGATCGCCGATTCATAGGGTTGCCGCGATTGACCCACCTTGGCGCAGACCAGTCCGCCCTGCAACATGGCTATGACCATCCAGGCGGCATCCAATGGCTTGAGGGTACGGGGTAATTGGCCGGCGGCTATGCCCACGGCGAGCACGCCTTCGAGCATCTTAGCCAAGGAATTAAACATGCGATTGATAATATCCACCATGTCAGTATCGGACATAACCTCATGATCGGCAGCTAAGTTGCCGAGCTTACAGCCCATTTGCGCCGAGACACCGCAGTCCAAAAACGCTTCAATCTTTCGATAGGCGGTATCGCCGGAACCGAATATGACACTGGCATTGGTTAGTAACTCATCTGCATTGCGTTTAATGGCCTCAATAACCAAGTCGCGTTTGGTTTTAAAATAATGATACATACTGCCTTGGCCGACACCAGCCCGATCCAAGATATTCCTCGGGCTGATCGACGCCAAGCCCTTTTCCCAGAGCAGATCACGTGTTGCCTCAATGAGTTTCTCTCTGGATATCGAATTTGTCATGGCCTATTCCTGTGCGTGACACTCGACCGAGACCCCAGGCCAGCGGCCTGGGTTTAGCCTCAAACTTAGGCCGCAATGTGATTGATGGTGTCGATCAATCGATTTGAAAAGCCCCATTCGTTGTCGTACCAGGCCACCAGTTTCACCTGGCGTTTGTCTTGCACCTTGGTGAGCGGCGCATCGAAGATGGTAGACGCCGGATTGCCGATGATATCGGACGACACTAAGGGTTCTTCGGTGTACTGCATAACTCCACCCATCTGTTGTTCGGACGCCTCTTTGAGGATGGCGTTGATCTCTGCCACAGTGGTGTCGGCGCCGACATTGACCACCAAATCCACCAGTGAGCCGGTGATAACCGGCACCCGAACCGAATAGCCGTCCAGTTTGCCATTCAACTCTGGCAACACCAGACCAATGGCCTTGGCAGCGCCGGTCGAGGTTGGGACCACATTCACCGCGGCAGACCGAGCGCGACGGGGGTCCGAATGAGGTCCGTCTTGTAAGTTTTGGTCCTGAGTATAGGCGTGTATCGTGGTCATAATGCCCGAGACAATACCAATCTTATCGTGCACCGCCTTGACCAGCGGAGCTAGGCAATTAGTGGTACAGGACGCATTGGAAATAATATGGTGTTTCGCTGGATCGTATTGGTCATGATTAACCCCATACACCATGGTTAAATCTTCGTTCGTCGCCGGCGCCGAGATAATAACTTTTTTTGCCCCGGCAGCAATATGTGCCTTGGCCTTCTGCGCATTGGTGAAGATGCCGGTCGATTCGATAATAATATCAGCGCCGACCTCGCCCCAAGCCAGATCTTTGGGGTCACGCTCGTTGGTGACCCGAATCTTATGCCCATCTATAATTAATGCATCATTTTCGACGATGATCTGTTTGGAAAACTTACCAAAGGCCGAATCATATTTGAGTAGATGCACGAGTTGTTTAATATCGGCCAAGTCGTTTATCGCCACGACGCGAATATTGGCGTCCTTGCGCTCCACCAAAGCACGAAAAAAACATCTGCCTATGCGGCCAAAGCCATTAATACCTACGTTTGTCATCTGTTTTCATCCTTTACTATTGAGTTGAATTTAAAACCCGATTGTCTGTTTAGTATAGGCAACCATCGGTTAACTGTTGCTAAAATAGTCGGTCAGTTTCAGGTTTGGAATAATATCGGCAGCCAATACTATTAGTGCCAACCCAGATTCCTGCCGTGAGTGGAGCCTAGAGCCCCGCTGTGATCTCTGGGTTGATGATTCAAGTCCGGGGCTTACAGCTTGTTGAATTTCTTATTGAAATCGTCCGCGCGAAAACTGAAACGGTGAATATCTTTCAGCGTCAGAGGGATATCAAAACGAAACCATTCTGAAAAAAACTCGGAGTAGTCCAAGTTGGTCTTACGAGCTAAGGCGCGTTGGCGCAGGAATTTAAACTTATTGCTTAAATTCATTTTTATGCCATAGAGTATATGTGACGAGGGTAGGGTGATGGGTATTTCACGGATCGATCGGGCCGCTGAGTCGGGCATAGCATGAGGGCCCTCCAGACGATATTGGCTCGGCACCAATGAACCAGCGAACAGGCGCACAAACAGGCCGGGCTGTAATATATAACGAGCGGTGTGTACCTGGCATCCGATCAGTTCAGCTAAGTTTTCCAGATGACGTTTCCAGCCGACGACGGTATTTAAGGTCGGTGAGTTTTTCGAATAGAATTCATGGTAAAACTTTTGGTCAGCCGCGATCCGTTGTTGTGCATCGGCGGGGATTTTGCGCTTACCCGAGACCAATAGTGCAAAATATCGAGCGGCCATTTCTGAACAGGCCGGTATGCCTCCGGTAACCGGTCGGGCCCAGCCGATAAAGGCACAGTTGTGTAAGTCTGTTGGAATCGAGTTCATAAATAGATTTCTAACATTGTTATCCTTAAGCTGAAATCCTTCGATAAAATTAAAGTTCTCCTTATAGCCTGTGGCGAACATAACCAGGTCAATGTCCTTGCGCGTACCATCATTGAAAATTACCTGGTGCGCGGTGAATCGATCGATACCCGACGCGTTAACCTGAATCTTGCCATTGATGACGTTGGGCACAAAGGTGACATTCTTGGTGGCAAATCGACGCCCCTTCGATAGGTAATTCCAAGCCTTAATAAGCTTTACGTTTTCCGAGGTCCCAGGAGTGTTTAGGTCGAGCATGTTTTGGCTTGTGTCCTGATCAAAGGAATCCATCTTGGCGCGATCACGCTTAAACAAAAATGGCCTTAACAACAGGTAATACACCAACAACATAAGATATGAGATTGCGCTCTCATGTTTGGGGGTGTGATAGTCATGATGGAGCCTAGACGTCCAAGCATCGGATGAAGAATGGTTGAGATTGCGTGGTATCAGGAACGGGTAGGAGCGTAAAGCAAGGTGGCATTCATCGGCTGTCTCGGAAATCTCCCGAGTGATATCGGCCGAGCTCTCGCCCAGGCCAACACAGAGTACGCGCTTGCCCTTAGCCATATCGCTAGTGTTGTATTGTGAGCCATGGCTTATTTTACCGGCGAAGCTCTCCAGGCCCTTGATGTTGGGAATGTTGGCAATCTGGTGCGTGCCGGAGCAAACGGCCAACGCATCGAACTGCTGTACTTGCTCAGCCCCGTTGGGGTCCTGTACTGTCACTTGATAACCATTAGTGCCTTGATTGACCGGCACAACCTTGGTCACCGTATGTTGGAGGTTTATGTGGGGAGCTAGATTAAATTTATCGATGTAGTCGCTTAAATATTGACGGTATTCGGTGTGGTGCCAATGACGTCGTCGCCCGGAGGGAGGGAGATCTGAAAAACACATCAGATAATTTGAAATAGTCAGCACGGTGTTCTTATAAACCCCGTTAACCAACCCAGACTCGACTGCCGAATCCTGATCCTTTTTGTAATTAAAAACGCCGCCCATATCGGCCGAGCGCTCAAAGCAAACGGGCACGTGACCCTCGTCCAAAAGTTGTTTGATCGCGGTAATGCCCGATGCGCCACCGCCAATAATACATACCCGTTTCTGCGTCGTGCTATTCATAGTGCTTCCTTTGAGTGTGGTGCCTGTGGTTGGGTCAGTTGGCAATAGAGGTCATCTGTTTTTTGCGCCATCTTGAAGTCAAGCGGTCGTAAGCCGTTACAACTGTGGGTAAACCAGATAACGTCGACTTCGCCCCAGCGCAGGCGAATTTCTGGATGATGTTGGTAGCTTTCAGCCAGCTCTGTTATTTGATTGGCGAATTGAGTGCCAACCCTGAAGTTGTTTAGGTGATACGATTTTTTAAGGACCAGGGCATCGACCTGCTGAGCGATTTCCCAGCTGTCCAGATGGCGGCTGTAATCGGCAACTTCTGCGGCAGTTAGGGCTTTGGTTGCTTGGCAATGAGAGCTCATGTTAAACATTCTCCAATAGGGAAGATCCGACCTTTTTAGCCGAACTAAGCGCCTCGTCGATACCGCTTGCCAGCTCCAGCTGAGAAACTGTTGCCAGATATGCCAAGCTCGGCGCCTGATAATAGGTCTTGGTGAGTTCGTCAATGCGGTATGAATTCAACACCATGTCTGGAATCGAAAAGGGCCGTAATTCTGCCTGTTGGCCAGATGAAGCGTGTAGAATTTCCTTGGGCGAGGAGATGGTGGACGCGCCATAAAGCCGATTTTGACCGCTAGCGTCTTGCAGGGCACCGGTTTCGCAGGTATACCAGTACACCGCTGCCAGAGCCTTTTGGAACGCTGCGGTCTGGCCCACACCGGTCTTGCCAATGGTTTGGCTAAATGCGGCGTAACTTGGGTGCATCAATAACGGACCATGGCCAAACACTTCATGAAAGATGTCCGGTTGACTAACAAACTCCAGATCTTCCCGGGTACGGATAAAGGTCGCAGCTGGAAAGCAGCAGTCACCGAGCATGGTGAAAAAATCATCGAATGATGTCATCCCGTCCACCGCGGTTAACTGCCAGCCGGACTCGGCTGCCAGCTTTTCATTCACCTCAGCCAGTTGTGGCACTCGCTCAGGGGGCAGGTCGAGGGCTGTGAGGCAGTGGATGAATTCATCACAGGCTCGGCCCGCTAACATAGCCAATTGGGTTTCCAGGAGCGTGCTCCAGATTTCATCTTCTGCGGCACTGTAATGCCGCCATCCATCGCTATCGGCGACCTTAGATTGATAGGCTGACATATTTCACCTCCACCGGTCCGTCAACAGGACCGCCTTGTGCGTTGTGCTCCTGAACCAGCTGACTGACCAACTCGGCACAGGCCCCGCAGCCCGAAGCAGCCTTGGTTTGCGCGGCTATATCTAAGGTCGTCGCCTGTGGCGTATTGCGCAGCGCTTGCGCTATTGTCGCGCTCGTTACTTGGTGGCAACGACAAACCAGGCCATTTCGTCCGACCCTCAAATGGGGCGTCGGTTTCTGGTAATAACCACCCAGAGCCGTCCATTGAGAATCCTCAAAAAGCGCTGCCAGATCGTGCCGTTGGCCTGCGCTCTGTGCGTCTATCTCGGTGTAATAGAGATACCGGCCCAAACCGTCGCCGCTGGGTATGGGCACAATCGATCTAAAGTTGATTCCGCAATGTTGCTTAGCTGAGAAATAATTCAATGGTGAATGGTTTTTGACCGCCGGTCGGAACAGTGCCAAGTGAACGTTATGCGTGATGTTGGGCCGAGTAGTAGCATTGGGCCGCGTTAGAATTAAGAATCGAGTTTGATTCTTACGAACATTATTGACGTCTGGCATCAAACCATGACCATCTGCTGCCTGGGCCAAATAGTGTGGAATCACCGCGCCGACAGCGCCATGGTGCTGTTTTTCTAAAAACAGTTGATAGGAATGGGCATTGCTATAGGACAGACAAACCTTCGCATCGCGCATGGACGATAAGAAATATGATGTTTGGCTACGCGCGACCGGGTGCACAAATAGCGATTCTATGTCGTTAAGTTCTGGGCAGTTATAAATAAATGAAAATTGAATATTTAAGCTCAACTGGTCGATAACTTGAAAGCCAGACGCGATGACACCCTGAATATTTGGGCTAATAAAGCCTTCGCAGGTGTTTTCAATAGCGACAATTATGTGATCATAGGTCTGTAGGGGTTGATGCAGAAAATCCTCGACGTTATCAAAGTACAGGACATCTTGAATTTGAGTATTGCGCTGTAGGTATTGTGTTGCGGCCTTGCTCGAATAGGTTCCGATCGGACCTAAACAGGCTAGCCTAGCTGATTGAGTCATAGTGAAAACCCTCTCCCTTAGTATGCATAGACCTGATAACAGCTGTATCAGGAGCAATAAATACGCTACCGATACGATGTCCTGTTATAAGCCCAGGTCCGTTCCCTATTGGTGTGTGCCGGTTTAACCCTGCTGCTACATCCTAAGCCGCAGAGCGTATGTATTTTGTTGGGTTGGCGCGCGCAATCTGCATAAACTCTTCGCACACAACCGCTCGAGCATGCAGACATTTGGTCGCCTCAGAAACAATTTTATGTTCGTCGCCATCCTTCATATTGCAGGCCAAGACCATTTTTGCATCATCGGCGTGCATTTCATCCCGTTCCCCATGACGGTCAAAGAAACGCCAATCCAAATCTTTGTCGGCATAGGCGTCTGCCACCGATTTGCGCATACACGGAAAATGATTTGGAATCGTTTGTTCACCGCCAATGCCCAGCCATGTCAGGCCGATGACTACATCATTGGTGGCGTTTAGCAGGGCGTCGTTGAGCACTTCAATGGAATCCATCTGGGGCAATGATGCGGCAAAATCAGGTGCCAAGCCCATTGACGACATCATGTCGCAGTACAGGCGATAGTGGCATTCCTCAAATACACCCATGCCCATCTCTTCATAGAGGTTATCAAAGAGCATATAACGACTTTCCAGATCATTTGTTGCACCCAGCAGATTGGACAGGGCTTTGGTAAAGACCGCTATATGCTTAGAGTATTGAGCCGTAAAGAAGGCCACGAACTCGGGGGTGAAATAGCCGTCACGCAACTTTATAAAAAATTCATGATCGAGAAATCGATGCGAGAGCATTTCCTGCTCGACGCGGGTGATATAGGCGATGCGTGTTTGAATCTGCGACGATTCTATTAGGGCTGGGTCGTAGGGGTTGGTCATGTGTTCCATGTCAAAGTTCCTCTTCCATGGCGTTCAAAAAACGAGCGCAGTTTAGTACTGCGTACTCGATCGTTACCTTTATAATTCGTTGTGCATGCCGCGCATGTTGAGGATCGATCAACAACGCCATCTGCTCTTGCGAGTCGATTATTTCCAATGTGCCGTTTACCTTAATGCGCTGTTGATGGCGAAAGTTTATAAACAAAATGCCGATATGGCTGTTTTCGATCATATCGCCGGTGCTGTGCAGCAAACCGTTGCCGGCATAGTCCGGAAACGCTAGTGTCTTATCGTCGATCACGGTAACAATGCCTCGGCCACCGCCGCGAAAATTACAATTACACTGGCCAGCAGCATTGGATGTGGAAATAAAGAAGTAGGGGCATGCCTCAATAAACTCCTTAAAGCCGGGCCAGAGCCGAGTGGTATCGTTTGGATTGTTTGGATAATCAATCAACGACTTGGCCATCTGAGTTGTTTGGTATCTAGCCTGAGCGGCGACTTGGCCGGTGGAGAAGTTTTCCGAATTAAGTGGCTTGTCCATGCTGACTCCATTCCATACCAGTAGGTATTTTTATCCAGTTTAAATTCGATAAGTCTAATTAATAGTCTGTTAAATATGGCGTTAAGGCTTGTATTTGGGTGTATTCATCTAAATATTTCAGGCATAAATATACATAGCTGTAAGTATGTTTATCAAGAAAAATAATAAATATTTTCACAAAAAAATAAGTAATAAAATTAATAATATAATTTATAAGTAGAGGTTTATGGTTATTGATATGCCAGGCTGGCCAAGCGCCTCTCTAGTTTTATGGCCTTGGTCTGGTTGTCAAAAAAGCATGTTATAAAATCTCCACTATAAATAATTATTATCTTAATATTTTTAATTTAAAAAAATAATCCACCCTGTTCTTTTTTAGGCCGTCGTTGTGGGTCGGTATTGTTTTATATGCTGCCTGTGCTGGGTTATGTTAAGCCGATCGAACTGGCGCAGGGACGGATGTTTTGAAGATAAAAGCCTTTATAGATGGTCAATTTGGAACGACAGGTCTGGAACTCAAGGAAAGGTTGATCCGTCATCCCAGCGTTGAACTGATCGAAATTGACTCAGCACAGCGCAAGCACACGCCTGTACGCAAGGCGGCGATGCAGGATGCGGATGTGGTGTTTTTGTGTCTGCCTGATGCCGGCAGTCGCGTAGCGAGTCAATGGATAGACCCCGACACAACGGTCGTTATCGATGCGTCCAGCGAGTTTCGGACCCATAAGGACTGGGTCTATGGTATTCCGGAATTGGTTGGAGCTCGCGAGGCCTTAAGAGTTGCACCACGCATTGCTAACCCTGGTTGTTACCCCACCGGCTTTGCATTGCTGATTCAGCCTCTCGTTCGGGCGGGCATTGTGCCTAAAAATTACCCATTGAGCGTGCAGGCGATTACCGGCTTCAGCGGGGGCGGGCGGGCGATGATTGACGAGTATGAGGCGATGCCAGATGACCAGAGGGTTCATGCAGTTGCGGCCTATAAAAGTTTAGGTCTAGACCACAAGCATTTGCCCGAAATGCAGCACGTCAATGGCCTAGATATGGCACCACTCTTTGTTCCGACCGTGGGTGCTTTTAAGCGCGGCATGTTGGTGAGTGTGCCACTGCAGCAAAGCTGGTTAAACGGCGATGCCCAGACCATTCAGGAAATTTATCAACTATTTTACCAACACGAAGCCTTCGTTAGATTACATCGGCTTAATGATTATGACGCACTGCACAACGGTTATCTGCAGGCCACGGCCTCTAACGGCACCAATGATGTCGAGTTGTTTGTCTATGCCAAGCGCGGGCAGATATTTTTGAGTGCCCGATTGGACAACCTGGGCAAGGGCGCCTCCGGTGCTGCGGTGCAAAATATGAATTGCCGTTTCGGTTTCGATGAAGGCCTAGGGCTCAAAGCTTGAGGGTGCCGCGTTACCCTAATCGGTCGGGATTTGACCAAGCCAAGGGTCATGTCGCCAAAAAAAGGATGTTCTAATCTTCACACCATAGCAGGGAGCTTTTATTTATGAGAATTTCACGCTTTAGCGACGACCAAATTGCCGATATCTTACAACAGGATAGGGCCGGGGTCAGGGTTGTTGACCTATGCCGTACGCATCGCATCAGTTCGGCAACCTTTTATAAGTGGCGCGCTAAGTTCGGTGGTGTCGGCGAATCGGGTGTCAAATACATCAAGGAGTTGGAGGGCGAAGTTCGACGTCTGAAAAAACTGTACGCCGATGAGAAAATCAAGGCTGAGATGGCCAAGGCGATCATCGTAAAAAAGCTTTAACGCCAGCTCTGCGGCGTGAGCTGGCCAAGCATGCCCAAGTCGACTTCCAAGTGAGTACCCGCCTGCTCTGTGATGTTTTTTCGATCAGTGCAACCTGTTATCGATATGACGTCTAGGCCACTAGTCAGATCGTTTAGCTAGGGCCGACTCACCGTGGCATTGTCGCAGGGCATGACGTTTATCAAAAAATATCACGGTTTAGTGGCTTTATTTTAGAGCCCTGTCACATGTTCGGCCTTTCCCCCATTGGCATCCAGACCGTCTCAAACGATATTAGGCGCGCTTGTTGTGGTGTCCATCGGTATGTTATACGCGCCCGTTCAGCCACTGTCATAAAGCACTGTTTAGCGAACTCACTTTAGCGATAGGGATCCATTATGAATAATACTCAGCGTCAACTGGTCTTCGCCATTGGCCTGTTATCATCGACTGCCGTATTGGCGGCCGAGCGGGTAACAGCCACGGACGCTCATTTTGCACAGGGATTGGCCGGCGTAACGAGCGACCAAGTAGAGCTAGTCACCACTGTGGATTTGGGCAATGGCACCACCCTCGAGAAGTATCGACAGCACTATAATGGCATCCCGGTAAGGGGCAGTGCCTTGACTCGCCAAAAAGCAGGCGCGGCGCCGGTCCAGATCCAAGGTCAGTTTGTGCAGGGTATCAATACGGACGTGGCCACTGTGGTCCCGCAGCTTGGTGCCAAAGCGGTGCTGCAACAGGCCATGCAAGATCGAGTGCTGCAAAGCCAGGGCGTGTCGCTCGGTAGCGTTGATCTGGCACGCTATTATGATGCGGCTGAAAATAAACAGAGCGAGCTGTGGATTCAGTTGGATGCCAATGACCGCGCACAGCTGGTCTATTTGGTTTCTTGGGTGGAATACGGCGATCAACCGACTCGTCCGACCCTGATTATCGATGCCCAATCTGGCGAGGTGTTAGACCAGTGGGACGCCCTGTCTCATTTGGATGCCAAGGGTCCGGGCGGCAATGAGAAAACCGGTCAATATTATTTTGGTCCTAGCGATAGTGGCTTCGACTATCCACCGCTTATAGTCGACGACAATTGCCGAATGGACACGGCCAATGTCGAGACCATCGATTTGAATCATGGTACATCTGGCGGGACGGTCTTTCAGTTCGGCAGCTGCCCGACAAACGGTGTGCCGGAAAATACCTATAAATACATAAATGGTGCCTATTCACCCCTTAATGATGCCCACTATTTTGGCAACGTTGTCTTTAATATGTACTCCGGTTGGTACAACACCGCGCCCATCAGCCAAAAACTGCGCATGCGCGTGCATTACAGTAACAACTATGAAAACGCCTTCTGGGACGGTAGCCAAATGACCTTTGGCGATGGCGCTTCAACCTTTTATCCGTTGGTCAGCCTGGATGTGTCCTCCCATGAAGTCAGCCATGGCTTTACCGAACAGAATTCTGGTTTGCGTTACGCCGGCCAGTCCGGCGGGATCAACGAGGCCTTTTCCGATATGGCCGGCGAGGCAGCCGAGTATTTTATGAAAGGGTCGAATGACTGGTTGGTTGGCGCGGATATTTTTAAACAGGCCGAAGGCTCGTTGCGCTATATGGAAGATCCGACTCGCGATGGACGCTCTATCGGTCATGCTTCCGACTACTACGAAGGCATGGATGTGCACTACAGTTCGGGCGTCTACAACCGAGCTTTTTTCCTGATTGCCCACACCTCCGGTTGGGACACGCGCAAAGCTTTTGATATCTTCGTGCGCGCCAATCAGGTCTATTGGACTCAGAATACCGACTATATCACCGGCGCTTGCGGTGTGCTCAGTGCCACCAGCGCCCTGGGCTATTCAATCGCCGATGTGGCCACCGCCTTCGATAATGTCGGCGTGCCGACTGCGGCCTGTGGTAGTGGTCCGGAGGTGACCGAACTGGTCAATGGTGTGCCGGTGACCCAGCTGTCGGGAGTGTCGGGCACTAGTCTGTTCTTTACCTTCGATGTGCCAGAGGAGGCTAGTAGTGTGCTATTTCAATTAGCCGAGGGTACCGGTGATGCGGATCTGTATGTGAAGTATGGCAGCATGCCGACCCTGACGGACTACGATTGCCGTCCCTATACCTCGGGCAACAATGAAAACTGCGCCTACGATGTCGCCCAGGCCGGTACCTACTATGTCTTAGTGCAGGCTTACCGGAGCTATAGCGGCACCCGCCTGACGGCCAGCTATGAGATTGACGGTGGTGATACCAACTCGGGCACGGAAGTGAATCTCTCGGCCCCTCGCCAAGGTTGGCTCTACTACAGTGTCGAGATCCCCGCCGGGCGAGCCACCTTCGATGTCGATATCAGCGGGGGTATTGGTGATGCGGACCTCTATGTCCGTCAAGGTTCAAAACCGAATCCGGGCAGCTATGACTGCCGACCCTTTGCCAATGGCAATAACGAGCGCTGCCATTTCAATAATCCGGCACCGACGACTTGGTACATTGGTATCCGCGGCTATACCGCTTTTGAAGGGGTTATGCTCAACTGGATCCACGAGCCGTAGCGGGTTTCTAAACAACAGTAGTGAGTTTCTAAAGAGCACAAGCAGGTGTCGAAAGAGCAGTCGCGGGTGACTAAAGAGTAGAGGAGGGTCACTAAAAAATAGTAGCGGGCGGCGTTAAGCAGGCCAGCGTTAGACTAAAAACATGCTGCTCGTCTAGATACTGATAATGGGCCCGGCCGCCATGCAGCTGGGCCACCTTTTCGACCACGGTCAGGCCTAGCCCCATGCCGTCCTTATTGCGGCCGTTATCGGCGCGATAGAAGGCTTGGAAGAGGCTTTTTTGCTGGCCAGTGGAATAGGGCATGCCAGTATTTTTAACCTGCAGCTTGACCTCCGGGTCGCCGTTGTGACTAACCAGGTGGATGGCCAGGTATACGGTGCTTTCAAGGGGGCTGTATTTGATGGCATTGGACACCAGGTTGTCTAAGCCACGACGCAACAATTCACTGTCAAAATTCAGCGCTAGGTTGCTTGGCAAACCATTGCTCAGCGCGCTAAAACGGCCACTGACCTCAATATCATTACTCAACTCGGCAAACCAGGTCTCGATATAGGCATTGAGGTCCTGGTTTTTTTTATTGACCTGCCACTGGCTCGTTTCCAGCTTTACAAACTCAATCAAGGCGCGGATGCGGCTGTCCAATAGTTCCGATTTAACGGCGATAATATCGATGTATTTGGCGCGGGTTGCATCGGTCTTGGCGAGGCCATCCTGGATGGCCTGAACATAGCCGATGATGCTCGCCAGGGGGGTCTTTAGATCGTGCGAAATACCCATCAGCAGGCGCGTTCGATTGTCTTGATCATTCTTAAGCTGCTGGCGCATGGACTCCAAACTTTCGCCGAGCAGAAAAAATTCATCCTTGCCCTCGAACGTTGGATTCTGGCTGAGATCGCCGCGCGCGATAGTTTGCGTGGTGGTCACTAGCTGGCGCACCTTCAGGTGCATGCTGCGTAAAATCCAGCCCGCCATGCTGGCGATAAATAGAATAAGGGTGGTCGGAACCAGCAAGGCAAACTTGCTGTTGTTGGTTGCGATTTGCCAGCTCTGTGCGGGATAGAGATGATAGATGCGGTACTCGCCGTTCGCTACCCGATACAAGCTCGACAGGACGTCATGATCGGCCAGGATCTGGGCCATTTGCGCCGGTTCTAGACCTTCGATACTGCTGAACACCAGGCGTCCGTCCAGTTCGATAAAAATATCTTGATCGGTCTTGATGGTCGGAAAGTCTGCGCCCCGCTCGCCATCCAGCCAGCCTTGGATAAGATGGCTATCATGGCGGTATTCGAAGGCCAAGCCCTCGGCGGTTTCATTCGACATAAGAATGGTGAACACGATGCCGATGCTGACCAGCGGAATAATCAGAATGCCGGCGATCAGCAGAATTATTTGCCGTTTTAGGTTCACTCCGGTTCGCCTCCGTGTCGCTGGCTGTTGATGCAATAGCCGCGACCATGGACGGTTTCTATCAGCCCCTGGTTGCCCGGTATCGATTCGAGTTTTTTACGCAAGCGTTGGATATAGACGCCAACCGCGGAGGTTTCGGTGGTTTGAGAACCCCAAACCTTTTCCAGCAGCTCATAGGTATTGACCGGTGTACCATTGGCTTGCACCAAGGCCAAGAGAATATCAAACTCCCGGGTCGATAAATTGATTCGCTCAGCGCCGTTCTTAACCGCAAAGGCATCGGGTTCCAATACCAGGGTGCCGAAGTTGAACTGTTCTTTATTCGGCACCCGGCTTTCCTGGCGACGCAGTAGGGCCGACATGCGGGCAATCAATACCTTGGGGGCAAAGGGTTTGGTGACGTATTCGTCGGCACCCAACTCCAGACCGTTGATGATCTCGCCATCGGACTCACGCGCACTGACGATCACCACCGGCGCCTGCGTTTGCAGCCTAATCTTGGCTAGAAATTCAAAACCGTCGATACCGGGTAAATTGATGTCCAGGGTGATTAAGGCAAAGCTGGCGACCTTGAGCGCGCCCAAGGCTTCTTCGGCACTGCCGCAGACAATGCTTTGCCAGCCCGCGTGTTCGCAATAGAGCGCGATCAATTCGGCCAGCTCGGGTTCATCTTCGACTATTAGGATCCGTACACTCATCAGTGGGTCTCTGTTGTAGCCTAGGTGCATTAGGGTCTATACATTTCATCCGGAGCCATTAAAAGCTCTGGCTGCCCAGCGTCAGGGTCAACTCGTAACGACTCAGGTCGCCCATGGGGGCATATTCGCCGCCCGGATCGCCCATCAGAGTGGTGACACTCAGAGCCGTGCTAACAAAGTCATTCGGGCTCAGCGTGACGGTACTTTTGAGCATCGCTGAACCATCGGTTAGGCTGCTTAAAGCTAGCATCGAGGCGCTTAGGGGCAGACCGTAGGGATCCGCTAGCTGAATCATCAGGGCGGCCAGTTGTTGGCTGAGCTGTTCCGCGACCTCGCGGCCTAAGGTCAGGCTCTGCCAATCGTTGGCTGCAGTGGACCAAGTCGGCTCAGTATAACCGAGTCCATTGTAATAGTACTGCCCACTCAGGCTCAGTGAACTGTCCGGCCCAATATCCTGGCTGGCACGCATGCCCACGGTAAATTGCTGCAACAGCTCATCGCTGCGGTCATACAGCGAGCCAGCAGCGCTTAAACCCAGGCTGGTTTCGCCCAAGCTGAGATTATATTCGGTGAACAGATCGCCCAGGTCGGTCGGAACCGAACCGGTGACCACTAGGTTGAGTTCGTTATTGGCCTGCCTAACAACACCTAGGCCCCATTCCTGACTGCCCAATAACCATTCACCCTTAACGGCGATACTGTAACTGTTGGCGGTATCGTCGGGAATCAGATAGGCATAGTAGTTGGCGGTACCCTTGGGCTTATGGATTTTAGCCGCCATGGTGCCGATCCGATCCTGATCGGGGTCATTGGCGTCGATCGAGTCCTGACTCAGGGTGTCGGCTGGGCTGTAAAAGTAGCCCACGCCCCACTGCAGGGTTTGTTGCCCGGCACGAATAAAGAGTTGGTTGTCGAGGTCGAAATCGGCAAAGGCTTCGCGCAACAAACTGCTGCTGCCATCGGCCGTCGCGCTGTAATCTAAGTTGAGCAAAACACGATAGTCGACATTGGGCCGGGCATCGAGTTTCAGATTGCCCGACAATTCGGACTGCACCTGGGGGTCATGTTCAACCGTCGGCTGGTCGATCAAAATCCCAGCGCTTTGCCAGGCGAACGACCCGGACCAGTTGAGTACCTCATCCCCAGTGAGCATGTCTTCGGCCAAATTCACCTCGTTGGCAATGACGTCAGTCACCAATGACGCACCGCCAAACAGGTCGTCACCGGGTTCGGCTGGCGTGCCAAAGACATCGTCGCCGGCGTTCACCTGGCCGACGGCAAGCACCATCGTAAGGGCCAGACCAGTGCGGCTGGAGTAGGTTGTGAATGGCTGCATCGATAAACTCCTTATTTGTTGACGCGTTCAACATAGGCTTTGGTAAAGACGGAATCGTCCAAATCGATGGTGCTGACCTGATCGAAGGTTAGGGTGGTCTTATCGCCGCTGACGATTTCGTCGACAAAAATCATTTTCGTTGCCATATAGGCGTCACCGGCCTGGGTATAGGACGGGAAGTAGGAGGTGCGCATCAGGCGGCCGCTTAAGCTATAGGCTTCAGCTTTGAGTACCAGCAGGGGACTGTCATTGACCCAAATTTTCATGCTCGGGTAGGTCACCTCATCACTGGTTGCGGCCAGGGTTAGCAGATGGGTCGAAAAGGAGCCCAGTTTGGCCGCCACGGAACCGGTGACGCGGTAATCGATGGCCCAGGCTGATGAGCCGAAATCCGAATTATTGGCGTCGGAGTCCTTAAAACTATCTTTAATCGAAGTATGGGTAAATTTTCGACTCTCCGGGTCGTAAAACCACAGGGTTTCATCGATCTGCAGATAGCCTTGGCCGCGAATATTTTCCGGCTCTTGAAACAGAATTAAAAAGGTATCATCACGATCCCGGCGAAACATCCGAACAACATTTTTGTCCACTCCATCGGCCGTGCTCTCGGTGATCATCGTCGCCACCATCGAGACATCGTTGTCGAGCAAATTGGTGTTGCGGTCGATTGCTGCCAGGGTGTCGCTGCCGCTCTCGGCAGCGGCCCATACGCCAGCTAAAAGTAGGCTGCTGGTCAAGGCTGTCGTGAGCAGGCTGCGGGAGTTCGTCAATAGTTTCATAGGTTCGGCTCGTTTGGGCTGTTTTGATGTGGCTCAGTGTAGAAAAGCGCCCGCGCTGAGCCCATTGCTATCCGATAACAGATTATAACAAATTGTTATGGCGCGTTTTTTTTCATCAATGTCGATGCCTCCCAGATACGGTTTTAATAGCGTTATTCACAAAAGGTAACGGAGACGAACGATGGCAGTAATTAAGTTAGATAGCGTGACCAAACAGTACGCATTGGGTAACACCCTGGTGAAGGCCTTGAATGACGTCAGTTTTGCGGCCCATGCTGGCGATTTCATTGCCCTAAGCGGTCCGTCTGGATCCGGTAAATCGACCGCTCTGAATTTGATTGGTTGCATCGACGCACCGACGTCGGGCCAGGTGGAGATAAACGGCATCATTACCGGCAGCATGAGCGAAGTCGAGATAACCCGTTTACGCCATCAAAAGCTGGGCTTTATCTTTCAGTCCTTTAACTTGATTCCGGTGCTCAATGTGCGTGAAAATATTGAATTCCCACTCTTGCTCGACAGCAGTAAGCACAATCCCTATGCCAATTGGGCGCCCGCCGAACAACAGGACTGGATTAATCATTTGATTGAACAGGTTGGTCTGGCCGATCGGCGCATCAATCGCCCGAACGAACTGTCTGGCGGTCAACGTCAGCGGGTGGCCATCGCCCGAGCGTTGGTGACCAAACCGAGCATTGTGCTGGCCGACGAACCGACTGCCAACCTGGATTCTAAAACCGGGGCGCAGATCATTGCGCTGATGCATCAAATGAATCAGGAGTTGGGTACCACCTTTGTCTTTTCGACGCACGATCCGCGCGTCGTTGAAATCGCCGATCATGTGGTGAAACTGCAGGACGGCACCATCATCGATGAATATTTTCAGAACGGTAAAAGCGCAACCGGTGATCACGCCCCTGCAGCCGAACCGATGGCACAGGCGGAGTAGCCCATGATTACCAAAATCGCACTGCGCAATCTCACCGAACATCGCAGCAAAACCCTGATCGTAGGGGGCCTGATCGCGCTGGGCGTGACCCTGTTGGTGATGGGTAATTCGATTATGGATTCCATTTCGGTCGGCTTGCGCCACAGCTTTACCGAACAATACAGCGGTGACATCTTTATCTATGCGCCGGTCGAGGATGAAGGCGACCTGAGTATCTTTGGGTCATTCGGCACGGACGGGGTCCAGGCACTGGAGCGGTTCGACGAATTTGCTGGCCAATTGGCGGCGCAAGCCAATGTCCAGTCGGTCTCACCGACTACGGTCGGTCGCGGTATATTGGAGACTAACCAGGGCGAGCAGGGTGGTTCGCTGTTCTGGGGTATCGACCCAACCGTTTGGCAGCACAGTTTCGCACAGCCATTGACCTGGCTTGAGGGCGGGCTCTGGTCTGGTGACGCGCCGTCGATTGCGCTTAGTATTGGCGTGGCCGATGCGCTCGCGGAGGCTCAGGGCAGTCCTATCAAGGTGGGCGAAACGCTATTGATCACCGTGATGGGTGACAATGGCATCAAGATTCGTGAAGTCACGATCAGCGGCCTGTTTGCCTTTAAAACCATCGCCGCGCCGCAGTTGGAGCTGATGAGCCTGGTAGACCTGAAAACCTCACAAGCGCTGCTGTCGTTAAACCACCAGCAAGTCATAGAGGTGCAGCTGTCCGCAGCGGAAAGCGAGATTTTAGGCCAGGTCACTGAGGACAGTCTGTTTGGCGAGGCCACGCTGATGGGCACGGCGGCGCCTGACCTATTTGGTAACGGCTCTAGCCTGATCACCCCCGAGCTGAGCAATGAGTCGGTCGTGGCTGAGCCGATAGCGCTTGCCGCTCATTCCAGTCCCGGTGTCGCGGCGCACGTTACGCTCCCGGTGCAGGCTCAGTTCGCGGTGCTGTTGTTGGACAATCCGGCCGATGTGGCGGTCACCCAAGAGCGCTTGCAGGCTTGGGTGGACGCCAACGATCTGAATTGGCGGGTCGGCGATTGGACCCAGGCCGCCGGTTTTATCGGCAATTTGGTCGGCGGTATCAAGCTGATCCTCAATGGTTTGGTGGTACTGGTCGCCTTCGTCGCCACCCTTATTATCATGAATACTCTAGTCATCTCGGTCACCGAACGGTTGCAGGAAATTGGCACGATGCGCGCTATCGGGGCTCAAAAAGCCTTTGTCCGCAAAATGATTCTGACCGAAACTCTGATCCTCGCGCTGGCCTCGGCTCTGGTCGGGGTGCTAGTGGGGACGGTGGCACTGTGGCTGATCAGCATTAATGGTTTGCCGGCGGCAAACGATATTATCAAAATTTTATTCGGAGGTGATGCGCTCTATCCATCGGTGTCGGTCAGCGCAGTGCTGCAGGCGGTATCGATGATGACGCTCGGGGCCGTATTGGCCTGTCTGTACCCATTGGGTATTGCCCTTAAAGTGAGCCCATTAAAAGCGATGCAAGGCTAAGGCCCGGAGCACAGTAGATGAAACTTAATATGATTAACATGGCATACCGTAATGTTGCTCGCCAAGG
Source organism: Reinekea forsetii (assembly GCF_002795845.1). Lineage (GTDB taxonomy): Bacteria > Pseudomonadota > Gammaproteobacteria > Pseudomonadales > Natronospirillaceae > Reinekea > Reinekea forsetii. The sequence goes on along the minus strand of NZ_CP011797.1, from coordinate 2,184,304 downwards.
CAAACGCAGTCTGATGTTGGCCTTGTCGATGGCGTTTGGCGTGATGATTATCACCCTGGTCAACAGTCTCACCGTGGGCATGGCCAATAGTGTTGAAAGCAATTTCTCCAAGGCGCTGGGCGGCCACGTCTACATCAGTGGCGAAATCGTTACCGCCTCCAACCGCAATCTGGCCGTGATCGAAGATCGCGCCTTAGTAAGTCGAGCCCTGGCGCCCTTGGCCGATCGCATCGTGCAGCAGAATAAACGCTCGTCCAGCGCGGCGACCCTATCCTTTGGCGGCCAAGCGGTGCAGGGCACCGTGGCCGGTGTCGACTTTAGCGTCGAGACCAATGTCTTCGACAATATGGCGCGTATCGCCGGTGACGTCAGTCTGATGTCCCAGGCGAAAATGCTGATCGTGCCAGAAAAGGTGGCCAATGAACTGGGGGTTACCGCAGGTGAGTCGATTCTGATTCGCGCCAGTACCGTGACCGGCCAGCAGAACTTAGTGGAGTGGACCATTGCCGCGGTGATTGCCGATCCGGAGGGCCTTAACGAGGTCACCAATTACGCTAATTTGAGCGACGTCAACGGACTGATCGGTTTGCCGCCTGAGGCCTATCAGCAACTGAATCTAGTACTCGCGCAAATTAGCGATATGGATGCCATACGTGACCGGCTCCTGGCCTACTTTGGTGAACAGGCTAGCGTGCAGCCGGCCGACGAAGAGAATCCAATGAAACGCCGAATGATGGGCATGTCGGGCAATCTGATCGAACACATAGACGAGCCGTGGCAGGGCACACGCTTTACCGTGACCAATCTCAACGATGCCATGTCCGATGTACTGTCTTTAATCGGCGCCCTGGAGGCCATTTCGCTGGCCGTCTTTGTGGTGATGTTGCTGATTATTATGGTCGGCATCACCAACGCATATCGCATGGTGATACTGGAACGGGTTCAGGAAATCGGTACCCTGCGTGCCATGGGCGCGCAACGCAGTTGGATTTTTCGCCTCTTTATCGCCGAATCGGTGCTAACGGCACTGATGGGCGCCAGCGTCGGGATCGTCTGTGCATTTATCTTAGCCGCCGTCCTGGGCACCCTGACACTGCCAGGCGGTGGGCCCTTGGCAATGTTTGCCGTGACCGGTCAGTTGCAGTTCCCACTGTCGTGGCTGGCTGTACTGGTGCCGCTCGTCGTGACCGCACTAGTTGCCGCCGGTGCGGTCTACTTCCCCGCCCGGAAAGCGGCCAATATGGCACCGGGTGATGCCTTGCGCGCCGCCTCATAAGGCTTAGGGCAGGGCGCGGGGCTGTAATTCCAGTCCCGTGTTGCGTACACTGCCCGGCACTTGCCGCTATCCTCCAGGACGTCATATTTTGCAAACCCTAGCACAACTGAAGTCAGGCGAACTCGCCGGCATTAAGCGGCTGACGCTGTCCGAAAATCTCACCGCCTTTCCCGTGGAAATACTCACTCTAGCAAGTAGCTTAGAGGTTTTGGACCTGTCCAATAATCGGCTCACCACGCTGCCGGCCGAGCTGGCGCAATTGACCCAGCTGAAAATAATTTTCGCGTCCAATAATCTGTTCGAAGCACTGCCGGAAGTGCTCGGCCTGTGCGTCAACTTGGAAATGGTTGGCTTTAAGTCGAATCGGATCCGGCAGGTTGCCGAGCATGCCTTGCCGGCGCAACTGCGTTGGTTGATCCTAACGGATAACCAGATCGTGACCTTGCCCGATTCGCTCGGCCAGCGACCCCGGCTGCAGAAGCTGGCCTTGGCGGGCAATCGCTTAACCCATTTACCGCAGACCCTGGCCCAATCGGTTAACCTGGAGTTGGTGCGCATCTCAGCCAACCAATTAAGCCATTGCCCAGAGCAACTCTTGAGTTTGCCCAAGCTGGCCTGGTTTGCCTTTGCCGGCAATCCCTTTAGTCGATCCGATGACCGGGTCAATCAGGTGCCCATGATCGCCTCCAGCCGCTATAGCCTTGCTCAGGTGCTGGGTCAGGGCGCGTCCGGGGTAATTTCACAAGCGCTCTGGAACAGCCCGCAAAGCGAGTTTCCCGAGGCGATAGCGGTGAAGGTCTTTAAAGGCGAGGTTACCAGCGATGGTTACCCCGATGATGAATTGCAGGCCTGTTTAAAAGTGGGTAATCATCCCAATTTGGTGCGGTCCTTGGCGCAAGTCAATGAGCCGGGCCATCTCGCGCTGATCATGAATTTGATCCCCGCGCACTTCACTAATCTGGGCTTGCCGCCCAGCCTCGACAGCTGCACGCGCGATACCTTTAGCCTAGGTTTCAGCCTCTCCATCGTGCAGATCGATAAGATGATTGCTCAGATGGATGCGGTGTTCGATCACCTACATGCCAACCAGGTCTGCCACGGCGACCTCTATGCCCACAACACCCTGTTTGATGCGCAGGCCAATATTATCTTCGGTGACTTCGGTGCCGCGAGCCTGTATCAGATGTTGACCCCAGCGCAGCAGGGGCAGGTCAAGCGCATTGAACGCCGCGCGCTGGCGCATTTTATCGAGGATCTACTCGGGGTGTGTGCCGAACACGATCAGGGAAGCGGCGACTATCAGCGCCTGCGACAACGAGTGGTTGAGATCCAGGGTCAGGCTCTATTAGGCTGAGCAGGACGCGGTGCGTCCCGGCTGGCCTACAGAATCCGCTCCACGATCGAGATTATCTTGCCGTCTTTCAATAGGGTCTCAATTTCACCGCCGACCTGAACCTGGTGGCTCTGTTGGATAACCGTACCCTGGCTGTCCCGGGTTATCGAATAGCCCCGCTCCAGGGTGGCCAAGGGCGACAACAGATTCAGTTTGCCGATCAGTTGTTGAAAACGGCCCTTTTTGCGCTCGAGCGTGCCATCTAAGGCACGCTGTAGGCGCTGTTCGGACTGCATCAACATGCGCCGATCGCGCTCGATGGTGAGCTGAGGGCTAACCTGGCCCAGGCGCCTTTGCAGGCCGTCGAGTTGTTGTTGGTGTTGCAGCAGGGGCCGGGCAATGGCGCGATTGAGCCGCACCTGCAAACCACTCAGGGTGGCAAAACCTTCCTGCACCGTTACCGCCGGATTTTTCAGACGCTTGCTCAGACTGACTAACAGCTGACCCTGGATGCGTATCAGGCGGCTGATGGCCGAGAGCAGGCGTTGTTCGCCCTGATCGAAGCGCTGCATCAGCTCGTACTGATCGGGGCTGACCAACTCGGCCGCCTGCGATGGCGTCGCGGCGCGGATATCGGCGACAAAGTCGGCGATCGAGACATCCACCTCATGGCCGACCGCGGAAATAATCGGCAATACCGAGTGGAAGATGGCGCGCACGACCGGCTCAGTATTAAAACACCACAGATCTTCGAGTGAACCGCCGCCGCGGCCGACGATCAAGATATCGACCTCATCGCGCGCATTGGCGCACTCGATGGCCTGCACCAGCGTTGCTGCGGCTTCATTGCCTTGAACTTGGGTCGGGTAGAGAATGACCTCCAGGGCCGGACAGCGACGCTCTAGGACGGTTAAAATATCGTGCAAGGCGGCGCCGGTGGCGGAGGTGACGATGCCAACGCGTTGAATATCGGCGGGCAAGGGCTTTTTGTGTACTTCGTCAAACAGGCCTTCGGCCGCGAGCCGCTCCTTGAGCTGGAAAAAGGCCGTCTGCAGGGCGCCATCGCCGATCGGCTGCATGGAGGTAACAATAAGTTGATAATCGCCGCGGCCCTCATAGAGGCTAAGCCGACCAAAAACCAAGACCTCGTCGCCCTGTTTTGGACTATATTTATTGTTGGCCAACTGGCTACGAAACATCGCGCAGCGGATCTGCGCATTGGCGTCTTTGAGCGTGAAATAGATATGACCGGACGCCGGTCGACTCAGGGTCGAAATTTCGCCGCGCACCGGTATCGCCGGGTATTGGGTTTCCAGCAGTTGCTTCACTTGCCGATTGAGTTGGGAAACCGTTAAGGTCGCACTGGGTTGGCCGGAGAGGCTCGAGGGTTGGTTTGATAACAGAGCAGATTTGTTTGATAACATAGGGCGCTTTGCTTGGCCTGGTTGACGATGCTTTTTGAGGGCCCGCAATGGTGCACTCTATATAAAGAAGGAATTTTGCCATAAAGCTATGTTATTTGGCAAATCTAGTTATAATGCCGCGCCAACTCGATTCAGCCGTGAAAGCCGTATTTAACGTCGAATCATCTTTTTTTCCACTCCATCAGAGGGAAACAGAACATGTTGCGCATTGCCCAGACCGCCCTAACGTTTGACGATGTCTTGCTCGTACCCGGCTATTCCGAGGTGCTGCCTAAGGAAGTCACGTTAAAAACTCGCCTGTCCCGTAATATCGAACTCAATATCCCCCTGGTCTCGGCCGCAATGGATACAGTCACCGAAGCCCGTTTGGCGATTGCGATGGCGCAGGAAGGCGGTATCGGCATTATTCATAAGAATATGACCATCGAACAACAGGCCCATCACGTCCGCTTGGTGAAAAAATACGAGGCCGGTGTGGTTCGTAACCCCATTACCATCGGACTCAGCGCCTCGGTACGCGAACTGATCAACCTGACCTCGGAACACAATATTTCCGGCGTTCCGGTGCTCGACGGCGATGACCTGGTCGGTATCGTCACCAGCCGCGATGTGCGCTTTGAGCGCAATCTTGATGCCGGCATTGCCACCATCATGACCGGTAAAGATAAGCTGGTTACCGTGCTTGAAGGTGAGGGTCAGGACAAGGTGCGTGACCTGCTGCATATCCATCGCATCGAAAAGGTTTTGGTGGTCGATGAGAACTTTAAGCTCACCGGCATGATGACGGTGAAAGACATCAACAAGGCTCGCTCCTATCCCAATGCCTGTAAAGACGAATACGGTCGCTTGCGCGTAGGCGCGGCAGTCGGTACCGGCGCCGACACCCCCGATCGGGTCGAAGCGCTGGTCAATGCCGGGGTCGATGTGATTATTGTCGACACCGCCCACGGCCACAGCAAGGGCGTGATCGATCGCGTCCGTTGGGTCAAGCAGACCTTTCCGCAGGTCGATGTGATTGGCGGCAATATTGCCACCGGTGCCGCTGCAATCGCGTTGGCTGAGGCCGGCGCCGATGGCGTTAAGGTCGGTATCGGCCCAGGCTCGATCTGTACCACGCGCATCGTCGCCGGTGTTGGCGTGCCGCAGATCAGTGCCGTGGCCAATGTCGCCGAAGCGCTCGAACCCTATGGTATTCCCCTGATTGCCGACGGCGGTATCCGCTTCTCCGGTGACCTCGCCAAAGCGATTGTTGCCGGGGCATCCGCCATTATGGCCGGTGGTATGTTTGCCGGTACCGATGAGTCGCCCGGTGAGGTTGAGCTGTTCCAGGGCCGTTCTTACAAGAGCTACCGTGGCATGGGTTCGCTCGGTGCCATGGCGCAGGTGCAAGGCTCCAGCGATCGCTACTTCCAGACCGTCGAGAGCGGTGTTGAGAAGCTGGTGCCGGAGGGTGTCGAAGGCCGTATCGCGGTTAAGGGTCCGATGACCTCGGTGGTCCATCAGCTGATGGGCGGTCTGCGTGCCGCTATGGGCTACACCGGCTGTAAGACTATTCTCGATATGCGCACCAAGCCGGAATTTGTCCAGATTACCGGCGCGGGCATGAAAGAGTCGCATGTGCACGATGTGCAGATCACCAAGGAAGCACCGAACTATCGAGTCAGTTAAGGCACCAGGGCCGAGCGTCGGCCCTGGCTTTTACTCGATGCGCACAAATTTTTTACGATCGCTATTTTAACCTGGCATCAACTGCTCAAGCGCACCGCACGCCTGGCCCTTGGGTTCAGGCGCGTCGCCCCAAGGACCCGTTTGGCGTGGTCCACACTGAGCCGGTTAAGCCACCATTGATGTAATTTTTCAAGGCTGACGAACACTATGAACCCTGTAAATATCCACTCCGACAAGATTTTGATCTTGGATTTTGGCTCTCAATACAGCCAGCTGATTGCCCGTCGCGTGCGCGAATTGGGTGTGTTCTGTGAAATTCGCGCCTTCGATGTCAGCGATGACGAGATCCGTGCGTTTCAGCCCAAGGGCATTATTTTGTCCGGTGGACCGGAATCGGTTGGCCTAATCGATAGCCCGCGCGTGCCCGAGCTGGTCTTTAATCTGGACATTCCGGTGTTAGGGATCTGTTACGGCATGCAAGCCATGGCCGAGCATTTCGGCGGCGTGGTGAGTAATTCCGAGCACCAAGAATTCGGTTACGCCGAAGTGCAGGTGGCCGCCCAGGGCAGTCTCTTGCAGGGTCTATCGGATCGTCACTCAGAGAGCGTGGACTACATCGATGTCTGGATGAGTCACGGCGATAAGGTCACTCAGCTGCCGGACGGTTTTGAGCTCATGGCGTCGACCCCGAGTTGTCCGATCGCAGGCATGGCCCATGAGGCCAAGCGCTTCTTTGGCGTGCAATTTCACCCCGAAGTGACCCATACCCTAAAGGGCTTGGATATCCTCGAGCGCTTTGTACGCACCCTGGCCGGTTGCGACGCGCTATGGACCGCCGAACATATTATCGACGATCAGATCGAGAAGGTGCGCAATCAGGTGGGCAACCGTCGGGTGCTCTTGGGCCTATCCGGCGGCGTCGATTCCTCGGTAGTGGCGGCCTTATTGCACAAGGCCATCGGCGACCAGCTGACCTGTGTCTTCGTCGATAACGGTCTGCTGCGCAAGAACGAAGGCGACCAGGTGATGAAACTCTTCGCCGACAATATGGGCGTCAAGGTGATTCGCGCCAATGCCCAGGATCGTTTCCTCGATGCCTTAAAAGGCGAGGCCGATCCAGAAGCCAAACGTAAGATTATCGGCCGCGAATTTATCCATGTCTTCGATGAGCAGGCCAAGTTGATTCAAGAGGTCGACTTCCTGGCTCAGGGCACTATCTACCCCGATGTGATCGAGTCAGCAGCGTCCAAAACCGGCAAGGCACACGTTATTAAGTCGCATCACAATGTTGGCGGCTTGCCCGACAACATGAAGATGGCGCTGGTCGAACCGTTGCGTGAACTGTTCAAAGACGAGGTGCGCAAAATCGGTTTGGAGTTAGGCTTGCCCTACGACATGGTCTATCGCCATCCGTTCCCAGGCCCCGGCTTGGGTGTACGCATCCTCGGCGAAGTGAAGCGCGAATACGCCGATCTGTTGCGTGAGGCTGACGCCATCTTTATGGAAGAGCTGCATCGAGCCGGCTGGTACCAGAAAACCTCACAGGCGTTCGCGGTGTTCTTGCCGGTTAAGTCTGTCGGTGTGGTCGGTGACGGCCGTCGCTACGAGTGGGTCATTGCCATCCGTGCGGTTGAAACCATCGACTTTATGACCGCCCGCTGGGCCCATCTGCCCTATGAACTCTTGGGTAAGGTCAGCAATCGTATTATCAATGAGATCAGCGGTATTTCTCGTGTGGTCTACGATATTTCCGGCAAGCCGCCGGCGACCATTGAGTGGGAGTAGTTATTCTATTGTAAGTCATTGATTTAATTATATTAATTACTTACACATTTGTTTCACATGAAAAATCAATCATTGATTTAATTGAAGTTTTCTCGTACAGTTACACAGAATGTTGCACAAACGTGTGACTACTGAAAATAATAGTAACTCTGCGAGCAAACTTGGCACTTAAAAAACAAAACTTTGCTGAAGGTGAAATAACAATATTTGATGAAGCTTGTGTGTACAAGCGAGGCGAGTATTGGCAGTTTCGCTTGTGGTTGCCTAAAGAGAATAAGTACGCACGTAAAAGCCTACGCACACGCAGCGAGAGCACTGCTGTAGAGCGTGGCAAGGCTGCTTACTTAGAGATTTACGGTAACTTGCAACAAGGCAAGAGTTACTTTTCAATTACCACCAAAGAAGGTGTTGAGAAGTACTTGAGCTTTCGTAAGCGTGACGTTGAGCTTGGACACATTGTGAGTGGACGCTTAGCAACTATCGCAACACATCTACAGCACTTCCTTAGCTTCATTGGCAAAGACACTAAGCTCAAAGAACTCGAACGCACTGACTGCGAAAACTACTTCTACCATCGCCACAAAACCACCAACACCAAAGTCAAACAAGTCACAGTTCAAAACGAACAAAGCACTATAAATGCATTGATGAAGTGGCTGAATAAGAACGGCGAGACTCACATTGACAGCTTTGAGTTTAAGAAATTACCACGCTTAGACAAAGGTAATGAAGCGATACGCAGAGCAACGTTAACTAACGATGAATACGAAACACTCTATCGTGCAATGCGTACCTACTGTGCCAAACACAACAAGCTAGATGACGCTGAACTTAGAGTGCGAAAAATCGTGCAGCACTATATGCTAGTTGCAGCTAATAGTGGTTTACGTGTTGGCGAACAAAAGCAGTTACGTTGGAGTGATGTGCAGCTAGAACGACACTCAGCAAACGGTAGTGAACAAACGCTAGCACGCATACACGTTCGAGCAGAAACAAGCAAAGTACGTACAAGTCGTACCTTCTTGTGTCGTAACGGACAGTACTTCGAACGCTTACGCGAAATATCTAAGCCAAAGAGAGCTGATGAACTTGTGTTTACGTTGGATGGTGAAAGTGAAATAAGCAAACGTACACTGCTTTATCATTGGCACAAGATGATTGAGTTAGCTGACATTTCAGACAGAGAAATACGTGACTTAGTACCATACAGCTTGCGTCACTTTATGATTACGCAGCGTATTATGAGTGGCTTAACATTTAGGCAGATAGCAGATATGTGTGGCACTAGCGTGGCGCAGATTGAAAAGACGTATTATCACTTGAATGATGAAATCCGTTTAACCAACGCTGTTGCTGACTATAAGCGGAATGCCGATGGCACTATTGAAGTTCTCTAAATCAATTCTGCTGCGTTGCGTTTCATTTCGTCATTTACTGTCACATATCTCTGAGTTGTCTGTATGCTTCTATGTCCAGCCATCTCTGCTAGCACAAATACACTAACACCTCTCTGACTAAGTGCAGTAAGCCAAGTGCGTCTGCCACTGTGCGACGTAGCACCACTAATCCCAGCACGTGAATACAAGCGTTGTAAGTGCTGTGTAGCTGTATTTGCACTAAAGTGTGCTTGCTTCTGTGTAGAGAATAAATAACCGTGCAGTGGTTGTTTGTTTAAGCTGTTAACGTACTCTATCAGTTGACGCTGCATCTGCTTTGGCAGAAATATCTTACGTGCTCGCTTGCTCTTTGTTCGTGCTGCATCAAGTGTCATTTCGTCACGTACGTTGCCGTTTGCATCAAGTATGTCGTCAAAACGCAGCGCAGCCACTTCACCTATGCGTAAACCACACAAGTGAGTAAACAGCAGCATCGTTGCATCACGTTCTGCGTAACGACTGCACGAATTTGTTACGTCTAACAGCTGCTTGAGTTCTGCTTTGCTAAGTGTCTTTGCTTGTGCCATCTAAACCACCTAAATGTAATGTTTTCGTACATACAGTGTATTTTCTGATGTTTGTTTTGAGCAACCAAAATGTGTCTTACAAATACCTTCCATACATCAATGACTTACGTCTAAATGTAAGATAATAGTTATTTTCTTACATATTCTTAAGTGTTGTTTCTATGTGATGTGTTTGAGTTGTTATGTGTTTAGTCATAACGATAACAAGCCACGTTACGTGAACGTGTGGCTAATAATTTCATAACAGCTAAAACCAAGTATAAGCATCGCCTTTGCCCCCTGTGTCAGGATAGTTGTCACCCTCTAGATTCCACCTAAAACCAGATCAGGGGGCGGTTAACGAGAACAAAATGGCTCGCTATTCAGCAGAACGGAAAGAATCGATATTGAAGAAGATGTTTCCACCAAACAACATGACTGTGGCCGAGATTGCCCGCCAGGAACACATATCGTTAAAAACCCTTTATAATTGGCGCGATACCGCCAAACAACAAGGAATGCCTGTGCCAGGAAAGAAGTTATCTGCCGACGATTGGACGGCTGACGCCAAGCTCTCAGTGGTCATCCAAACGGCTGCGTTGTCAGCATCTGAGCTGGGCCAGTACTGCCGTGAAAAAGGCCTCTATCCTGAGCAGGTGCAGCGCTGGAAGAGCGAGTGTCTCCAGGGATTCCAGACCAGTGAAGCCCAAGGCAGCGCGGTCAAACACCAAGCCAAGAAGGACAAGGTGGAGATCAAACTGCTCAAAAAAGATCTTCGCTTCAAGGAAAAGGCGCTGGCCGAAACGGTGGCTTTGTTAGTGTTACGAAAAAAGCTCAATGCGCTCTGGGAGGACGGCGGCGAGGAGAGCTAACGCCACTGCCCGAGCGCATCGCCACGGTAGCATTAATACACCAGGCCACGAACAGTGGGGCTCGCCTGAGTCGCGCCTGCGAGGAAGCTGAGTTGAGCCTCAGGACCTATCGTCGTTGGTACCGAGCGGGTCTGGTTGGCATGGACCAGCGGCCACTGGCCAGTCGGCCGGTGCCAGCCAATAAAATCAGTGAGCAGGAAACGCAGGTGATCTTAGCGGTGAGTAATGAGCCTCAATATGCCAGTTTACCGCCGTCACAGCTGGTCCCAACGCTGTTAGACGAGGGTATCTACCTGGCATCGGAAGCGAGTTTCTACCGTATTTTGAAGGCACACAATCAGCTACATCATCGCGGCCGGAGTAAAGCACCAACCAAAACAGGGAAGCCGACCAGCCATACGGCCTCAGGGCCCAATCAACTTTGGTCCTGGGATATCACCTATTTGGCCTCAAGAGTAAAGGGTCAGTTTTACTACCTTTACCTATTTGAAGATATTTACAGTCGCAAGATCGTGGGCTATGAAGTCCATGATCGAGAGTGTGGTGAGCTGGCTGCGGAATTGGTCCAGCGCTGCATGTTGCGCGAGCAAAGCTTTAACAAGCCCCTGGTGCTGCACTCGGATAACGGTGCACCGATGAAGGCCCTCACGATGAAAGCCAAGCTGGAAGAACTGGGTGTGCTGTCGTCTTACAGTCGGCCGCGCGTGAGCAATGACAACCCCTACTCAGAAGCCTTGTTCAGGACCTTAAAATACCGCCCCGAATGGCCCTCATCTGGCTTTGCCGGGTTGACCGAAGCGCGCGATTGGGTCGAGAACTTTGTGGTGTGGTATAACGAGAAACATAAGCACAGCAAGATTAACTTTGTCACGCCAGCCCAGCGTCATGCAGGTCAAGACGGGGGTATATTATTGAACCGAAAAGAGGTCATAACGGCCGCTAAAAAAGCCAAGCCGTATCGCTGGTCGGGCGATATCCGAAATTGTGAGCCTGTAGGGAGTGTTACATTGAATCCAGATGATATACAGAGCGAGAGTGATCAAGCAGCGTAATGACTAAAAAGAGTGCCAACTACCTTGAAAGACACCGCCCCCTGTGTCAGGATAGTTGTCACCCTCTAGATTCCACCTAAAACCAGATCAGGGGGCGGTTAATGAGAACGGAATGGCTCGATATTCAGCAGAACGGAAAGAATCGATCTTGAAGAAAATGTTGCCACCCCACAACGTCACTGTGGCCCAGATTGCCCGGCAGGAACACATATCGTTAAAAACCCTTTATAATTGGCGCGATACCGCCAAACAACAAGGAATGCCTGTGCCAGGAAAGACGTTATCTGCCGACGATTGGACGGCTGACGCCAAGCTCTCAGTGGTCATCCAAACGGCTGCGTTGTCAGCATCTGAGCTGGGCCAGTACTGCCGTGCAAAAGGCCTCTATCCTGAGCAGGTGCAGCGCTGGAAGAGCGAGTGTCTCCAGGGATTCCAGACCAGTGAAGCCCAAGGCAGCGCGGTCAAACACCAAGCCAAGAAGGACAAGGTGGAGATCAAACTGCTCAAAAAAGATCTTCGCTTCAAGGAAAAGGCGCTGGCCGAAACGGTGGCTTTGTTAGTGTTACGAAAAAAGCTCAATGCGCTCTGGGAGGACGGCGGCGAGGAGAGCTAACGCCACTGCCCGAGCGCATCGCCACGGTAGCATTAATACACCAGGCCACGAACAGTGGGGCTCGCCTGAGTCGCGCCTGCGAGGAAGCTGAGTTGAGCCTCAGGACCTATCGTCGTTGGTACCGAGCGGGTCTGGTTGGCATGGACCAGCGGCCACTGGCCAGTCGGCCGGTGCCAGCCAATAAAATCAGTGAGCAGGAAACGCAGGTGATCTTAGCGGTGAGTAATGAGCCTCAATATGCCAGTTTACCGCCGTCACAGCTGGTCCCAACGCTGTTAGACGAGGGTATCTACCTCGCATCGGAAGCGAGTTTCTACCGTATTTTGAAGGCACACAATCAGCTACATCATCGCGGCCGGAGTAAAGCACCAACCAAAACAGGGAAGCCGACCAGCCATACGGCCTCAGGGCCCAATCAACTTTGGTCGTGGGATATCACCTATTTGGCCTCAAGAGTAAAGGGTCAGTTTTACTACCTTTACCTATTTGAAGATATTTACAGTCGCAAGATCGTGGGCTATGAAGTCCATGATCGAGAGTGTGGTGAGCTGGCTGCGGAATTGGTCCAGCGCTGCATGTTGCGCGAGCAAAGCTTTAACAAGCCCCTGGTGCTGCACTCGGATAACGGTGCACCGATGAAGGCCCTCACGATGAAAGCCAAGCTGGAAGAACTGGGTGTGCTGTCGTCTTACAGTCGGCCGCGCGTGAGCAATGACAACCCCTACTCAGAGGCATTGTTCAGGACCTTAAAATACCGTCCCGAATGGCCCTCATCTGGCTTTGCCGGGTTGACCGAAGCGCGCGACTGGGTGGAGAACTTTGTGGTTTGGTATAACGAGAAACATAAGCACAGCAAGATTAACTTTGTCACGCCAGCCCAGCGTCATGCAGGTCAAGACGGGGGCATATTATTGAACCGAAAAAAGGTCATAACGGCGGCGAAAAAAGCCAAGCCGTATCGCTGGTCGGGCGATATCCGAAATTGTGAGCCTGTAGGGAGTGTTACATTGAATCCAGATGATATACAGAGTGAGAGTGATCAAGCAGCGTAATGACTAAAAAGAGTGCCAACTACCTTGAAAGACACCGGGCTCATCGCGCGACCGTTTGCTTTGACGGTGGCGCGGTTTGTTTGGCCTCTGGCAGGGCGACCCTGGCAGGCTAGACCTTGTCAGTTTAGACATCGCCATAGTTTTCGCGCATCCGTTTATAGGCGGTGCGCGTCGCAGTGGGTGAGAAGCCTTCGGGCACCTCGTTTTTAGCGAAAAAAGCGAAGGCCAATACGCTGGCCACCCATTCGAACAGCTCCGGCGGGACTGCCTTGCCGACATCCAGCTGGCTAAGGATATTCACCAGGTCTTCGTCTTCATAGACCGGAATCTGGTGTTGCTGGGCCAGCTTGAGGATGGCTTGAGCCTGTTCGTTTTCGCCAAAGGCCGACACAATCGGGGTTTTTCGCCCCTTATATTGCAAGGTGGCAGCCTTATTTACGGTTGAATCTGTCATGTGTGGATATCCACTAGGTGGTTGTCTTTCTCTTTTTGTCGATCGGCATTCATTTTTTTGGGCATGCCGTGCTTGGTGGTTATATTCCGCTCACCCAAGCCGGCGGTCCAGCTCTCCAGCTTAGGTAATAAGGTATTCAGATGGCTGAGCGTGGCCGCATCCTCACTCCAAAACGTTAGCTGGGTGGCATCGCCGCCCCAATCAATATCGGCACAGATGTCGGCCATCGGTGCCAAGGACAGATAGACCTTCATGCGCCAGCGGCGGCGCGCGCGGGCGTCCTTGTCGGCGTTGGCGGTATTGCGGTGTTGTTCTTGCCACCATTCGATGTCGGCCCAACTGGTCAGCCCGAGCCAGATCAAGGGCAACTGCATCTGCTGAACCGTCGGCTGATCGGGCGCCGACCATTGGGCCGAGGCGCCCAAAATAGCACTGTTCTGAATCCGAGCTTGACTCGCTTCAAGCCAATTGCGCAGGGCGAGCAGTGGACTGTCGTCCTTGCTCGAGTTTGCATTTTGACTGGCCTCCAGCGGGTTCTGCGCACGAATCTTGTTCGCTTGCTGCAGGGATTGCGCAATTAATGCCGCCGCCTGTTGTTTTAACCGGCTATTGAGTTGATCCGGTGCTGCCTTGATAGTGTCATCCATCAACCCGAGCCATTGACCGAGTTTGATTTCCAGTGGCGCCTGTAGGCCGGAGTCGGCCATCTTAGGGTTGACGCCGGCAGGACTGGGTAAGTTGGCATGGCCGCTGCTCGGTGGCGCTGCGTCTATGCTGTCCAGTCCCTCTAGCAAGGACATACCTGAGCCCAGAGCGGCCAGGCCCGAAGCACGGCCCTTGGGCATGCTGCTCCAATAGCGCAGTTGCGACAGGGCAACGGTCTCACGAATCCAAGCAGCCACCACTGGGCTGCTGAGGCTGGTTGGCCGTTGGTTTAGCCAATGCACCAGCGGACTCAGGGCGCTAAATCTGTGTGCTAGGCCGGTCAGTTCAACGGGACTCGGTAGGGTGGGGAAGTTGCGCGCGTCGGCCTTAGGTAAGAGATGTCCGCGCCAAAAATCTAGTTCCAAATTGACCAGTTTGGTGAGTTGGGCCTGGGTCGGTTGCCGAACCGGTTGGTATTGTTGATGCTTATCGAATTCCAGGAGTAGGGAGGTGCCCGGTCGGATCGGGGCGTCCGAGAACACACTCAAGGGGGGCGCGCTTTTCGGGTCATTCTGCAAAATAAGCTCGAAAAGGGAGGCCTTGTTGCCCGCTAATAGGGTTTTCGATTGCAGTACGACGGTCACCAGAGGCGACATCGGCGTGAGTGGGAGGTTTTTTGACGGTAGAGCGGTTGTTTCAGGTTCGCCCCCGCCGCGAATGATTTTTTGACTGGTCACGGTGCTGTCGCTGGGCAATCGGATGCCATCATTTGCCATATAGTGACCACCTGCTGGGTAAGCTACTTTATCAGGGGAAGATAATAGTCTATATCGGCGCCAGGCTGAAATTCTTGATATCTCAAGCTTTGGTAAAGGTTACCAATGCTCTATTACAGGTGGTTATACTCGGCACACTTTTATTCTGGATAGGTTTATGCCTGAGTTGTTAAAAGCTGCAGACCTATTCTGTGAGCGAGATGAGCGAATTCTATTTGCAGATTTGTCATTCGCTGTCGACCAGGGTGAAATCCTCCACATACAGGGTGCCAATGGTGCCGGAAAAACCACGCTGTTACGTCGCCTGGTTGGCCTGAGCTGGGTGGTCGAAGGCAATGTCACCTGGCATGCGCCCGTGGCTGACGGCGATGCGCTCGACGGCAATCGGTTCTGGTATCTGGCCCACCGGCCAGCCGTCACCCTGTTGCAAACCCCATTGGAAAATCTCGCCTTCGCCATGGCCTTACACAATCAGGTGTTGGCCCCAGAAGCCCTGTGGCAGGCCTTATCGACGGTCGGCTTACGCGGCTATGAAGACGTTCCCGCGCACAGTTTATCGGCCGGCCAACAGCGCCGAGTATCGTTGGCCCGACTCTACCTCGATCTGCCAGAGGTACGACTCTGGTTGTTGGATGAGCCCTTCACCGCGCTGGATGCTAGCGCCGTGAATCAGCTTGAGCAACGCATTGTCAGCTTCGCCGAGCAAGGTGGTACGGTTATTATGACCAGTCATCACGGCCTCCATCATGCTGCCGTGCGCCCTCTGCACATTGGAGCCCCATTGTGATTGCCATCCTGCGCACCACCCTGACGCGAGAAATGACTTTGGCCTTCCGGCGTCGGGCAGACCTGTTGAACCCACTGTTCTTCTTTGTTGTGGTGGTCAGTCTCTTTCCGATAGGTGTGACCTTGGATTTGGCCAAACTCGCCCTGATGGCGCCCGGCATCCTCTGGGTGTCTGCGCTCTTGGCCTCACTTTTATCGCTCGACCTGATGTTTCGCAATGATTTCGATGACGGCACTCTTGAACAGATGCTTTTAGCGGCGGTGCCCCCTCAATTGTTAGTGTTGTGTAAAATCATCAGTCATTGGTTGGTGACCGGTTTGCCATTAACGGTATTATCGCCAGTATTGTCCGTGATGCTGGCATTACCAGCCAAAGCGGTACCGGTGCTGATGCTCTCATTATTGCTTGGCACCCTGTCTCTGAGTCTGATCGGGAGTGTGGGTGCGGCTTTAACCGTCGGGTTGCGCAAGGGTGGTCTATTGTTAACGATTTTGATTATGCCGATTCTGGTGCCGGTGTTGATATTCGGCACTTCAACGGTTCAGGCTATGGCCACGGACCAGCCTTGGCAAGGTTACCTGGCGCTCTTGGGTGCCTTTACCGCCGGGGCCTTTGCGCTCACACCCTGGCTGACGGTCGCCGCCTTAAATGTAACAGTGGGCGATTAGCGTGCCCAGTTCGAAGTCCTAAACAATACGTAGCCGTAGCCCTACCCAACAAAGCAGGGCGCGGTAATTGAATGATCTGGAGACAAGAGTCGATGTGGCAAATTTTTGTTCGATGGTTCCACAAGTGCAGTTCGCCGAAGTGGTTTTATCAGATGTCCAAACCCTGGAGCTTTTGGCTTGGCTGGGCGGCCTTTGTGCTGATTGGCGTGGCGCTGGTCTGGGGCCTAGCTTTTTCTCCGGTTGAACGTGTCCAGGGCAACAGTTATCGCATCATCTTTATCCATGTGCCGTCGGCCTTCCTGTCCGAGGCCATCTACATGACCATCGCGATAGCCGGGGCGGTCGGCCTGATTTGGCGCATCAAGTTGGCCTTCTATGTGGCCAAGGCGTGTATCCCAATCGGTATGACCATGGCATTTCTGGCGCTGGCCACCGGGGCCATCTGGGGCAAGCCGACCTGGGGTGACTGGTGGGTATGGGATATGCGCATCACCTCGATGCTGATCCTGTTCTTGCTCTACCTTGGCCTCTGGGCTTTGCACAACGCCATGGAGCGGCCAGAGAGTGGCGATCGAGCCGCGGCTATCTTGGCTTTGGTCGGAGTCGTGAATATTCCAATCATTAAATACTCGGTAAACCTGGTAACGACCCTGCATCAACCCGCTACGCTGAAGTTTACCGAAAAGGCGCCCATGCACATCAGCATGTTGGTGCCTCTGCTGCTATCTATTTTAGGCTTCTATTTGGCATTCTTGGCCTGGATGTTTATTCGCGCTCGACTGGAAATTCTCAAGCGCGAGCGCAAGGCCCTTTGGGCGCAAAAAGAAATTGAACAACTGGGAGGTTTATAATGGCGTTCGAATCCTTTTCGGCCTTTTTGAAGATGGGCGAACACGGCCTCTATGTCTGGTTAGCCTATGGCTTGGCCACCATTGTTGTGCTCTTTAATATTCTCGGGCCGCGTTATCTAGCGAAACAGCTGGTCAAAGATCATCAACGTAAATTACGTCGGGAGCAAGCATGAATCCGAAGCGAAAACAGCGTCTGCTATTGATACTCCTGGGTGTCTGTGGCGTCAGTATTGCAGTGTTCTTGGCCATCTTTGCACTGCGGCAAAATTTGAACTATTTCTTTACGCCGACGGAAATTAGCCAGGGTCTGGCACCCAAGGCCCAAGTTATCAGGGCCGGTGGGATGATTAAGGCCGGCAGCGTTGAGCGCGAAGAGGGCAGTTTAAAGGTATTCTTCGAGGTGACCGACTTCTCAGCGGATGTGTCGATTGTGTATGACGGCATTTTGCCGGATCTATTTAAGGAAGGTGAGGGCGTCGTGGTGATTGGTCAACTGGGTGAGGCGAATCTGTTTACCGCCGACACCGTTTTAGCCAAACACGATGAAACCTATATGCCACCGGAAGTGACCCACGCTCTAGAGCAAGCCGGTCAGGCCTCTACCACCTATTAACGGAGTTTACATGTTTCCAGAGTTTGGGCAGTTTTCACTAATCCTGGCTTGGCTGTTTTCGTTTTTGCTCGCGGTTTTGCCGTTGGTGGGCTTGAAACTTAAAAACGAGTCGCTGTTGCGCACCGCACCGGCTTTGGCCTGGGGAATGTTTTTTTTCCTAGTCGTGTCGTTCGGTATCCTGATGAATGCCTTTTTGACCGATGATTTCTCGGTCTATCTGGTCAGTCAACATTCCAATAGTGCCTTACCCTGGTACTTTAAGATGTCGGCGACCTGGGCCAACCATGAGGGATCGATGCTCTTGTGGATCCTGATGTTGGGCGGCTGGACCGTTGCGGTCACAGTATTCGCGCGCACGCTGAACTTCGAGCTCAAGGGCGCGGTCCTGGGAGTTCTCGGCCTTATTGCCTTTGCTTTTCTGATGTTTATTCTCTTTACCTCTAACCCGTTTGAGCGGTTCCTACCCATCTCGCCGGTGGACGGTTCCGACCTCAACCCGCTCTTGCAGGATATAGGCCTGATCATTCATCCGCCCACCCTCTATATGGGCTACGTCGGATTCTCTGTGGCCTTCGCCTTTGCCGTTGCCGCGCTCTTAACCGGCCGATTTGATGCCAGTTGGGTGCGCTGGTCGCGACCCTGGACCAATGTCGCTTGGGCCTTCTTGACTCTGGGCATCGCCTTGGGCAGCTGGTGGGCCTATTACGAACTAGGCTGGGGCGGCTGGTGGTTTTGGGATCCGGTTGAAAACGCGTCCTTTATGCCTTGGCTCATCGGTACGGCCTTGATTCACTCACAGGCGGTGACTGAAAAGCGCAATTTGTTTAAGAGTTGGTCGGTGCTGTTGGCGATCTTTGCCTTCTCGTTCAGCCTGTTAGGCACCTTCTTGGTCCGTTCGGGGGTGCTCACCAGTGTCCATTCTTTTGCCGCTGACCCAGAACGTGGTCTGTTTATTCTGGTAATTCTGGCCTTAACCATTGGCGGCAGTTTGACCCTCTATGCGCTCAACGCTGGCAAGATTAAAATCAATGGCCAGTTCGAGCTAGTCTCGCGCGAGTCCTTTATTCTGATGAATAACATCCTTCTGGTGGTTATCGCCTTTGCGGTGCTATTCGGTACGCTTTTACCGCTCTTTGCCGATGCCTTCGGGTGGCGCAAGCTATCGGTCGGCGCACCATTTTTTAATCTGGCGTTCAACTTGCTGATGGTGGTCTTGCTCTGTTTTATTGCTGTCGGTCAACTGATGCGCTGGAAAAAAGACCAACTAAAGAACTGGACTGGATTTTTGCTGGCCATCGCGGCCGGGGCAATCGTGATCGCCTTAGTGCTGCCCTGGACCCTGTCCGGTGAACTGCACTGGCAAATTTGGTTGGGTCTGTCCCTGGTATTCTGGACGGCGGCCAGCCTAATTCGACTGGTCATGGATAAAACCCGGCACAGCAAAAGCTTTCTCGCCGGTGTGCGCAAAGCGGGCGTCGGTTTCTGGGGTATGTGGATTGCCCACTTGGGGTTGTTGGTCTCGACCACCGGTGTGGTGCTGGTATCTAATTTGGACATCGAGCGCGACTTCCGTATGACCGCGGGCGATGAAGTTGTCCTGGAAAATTACCGTTTTGAATTTGAAAGCATCGGTAAGGTGCAGGGACCGAACTATGTTGCCGATCAAGGCGTGATCAATGTCTATCGCAACGACAAGGCGGTCGCGGTATTAAACCCGGAAAAGCGCTTTTACCCGGTCAAGAATAATGTCATGACCGAAGCTGGCATCGATGGCAATCTGTTTCGCGATCTTTATGTGTCGTTAGCCGAACCGCTCGATGACGAACGGCAAGTCTGGTCGATCCGACTTCAGGTCAAACCCTTTATTCGTTGGTTATGGTTCGGCGCAGTGTTGATGGCGATCGGCGGCACCCTCAGTATCACAGATAAACGCTATCGCTCAACGAAGAAGGGAGCCACAGCATGAAAATCAAGCCACTCTTAATAATTCCGCTGATCGTCGTACTGATGATATTTAGCGTATTCGGTTATGCCTTGCTGAGCGGAGTCAATCCCAAGGCAGTACCGTCGGCCCTTACCGGCGACCCCTTGCCGGACTTTAAATTGAGCCGTTTAGAAGACAGTAAGAAGTTCCTAACCGTTTCCGACCTGGTCGGTGAGCCGATGTTGGTGAACATCTGGGCGACCTGGTGCGCATCCTGTAAGTACGAACATCCGGTGTTGAACTCCCTAGCCGCACAAGGCGTGAAAATCATCGGCATCAACTATAAGGATGATCGGGCCGCAGCGCTGACCTGGCTAAGCGAATACGCCAACCCATACAGCATTGATATTTTCGATCCCAATGGTGACCTTGGTTTTGATCTGGGTGTCACCGGCGCACCGGAGACCTTCTTTGTCGATTCCTCCGGCGAGGTGCGCTACCGCTTTCAGGGCCCAATTACGGATGTTAACTGGCAGAATAAATTGAAGGCGATCTTCGATGAAATGGCTTAGAACCTATTATGCCGGTCTCGTGCTGGTATGCGCGTTGCTGGCCTCCGGAGCCCAGGCGTCCAGCGAACTGTTAACCTTTGACAATGACGGTCTGCGCGATCGGTATGAGGAGTTGAGCTTTCAATTCCGCTGCCCCAAATGTCAAAACCAAAATGTCGCTGATTCCAATGCGCCGATTTCCCAAGACATTCGTCAAAAGACCTATGAAATGTTGCATCAAGGCTTTAACGATCAAGAAATCATCGATTTTATGGTCGATCGGTACACCGAATTTGTCATCTACAAACCGCAAATGTCCTTTGTTACGATCTGGTTATGGATTGTGCCGGCATTTTTATTGATTTCCGGCCTGACCCTGCTAATTCGACTGACTCGCTCAAGCCGACAGGGTGTTCCAACTGAGTTAACCGCGGATGAACAACAGCGGCTCAAGGCCTTGATGGAGGATAAGTCTTAATGCTGATTTTAACTATTTGGGTCATACCGGTGTTGGTTTTCGTACTCTTTGCAGTGCGCCAGCGCAGCCAGAAGGAGCAGGGGGTTGAATCCGTCGAGCGGTCATTATCGATTCACAAGGAACAGTTGGCACGCTTGGACCAGTTGCGCGACAGTGGCGAACTGAGTGATGTTGAATATCAATCGTTTCGTTTAGAAGAAGAAAAGGCCTTGCTCGCCGATGCCGAGACTGACCGCAGCTCGCGCGGCCAGGTCAGTCAGATGTCCTGGGTCTGGGTGCCACTGTTCACCTTGGCTATATTTGGCGGTGCCTGGTTAACTTACAACAAGATTGGGGCTTATCCGGCCGTGCAGGTCAAGGAGCAGTTCGCGCAGCTGGCCTCCGACGCCAATCTGTCACCTGAACAGGTCAGCAAGACGCTCAATGATTATCAGCAGCTGCTCGAAAAAACGCCCGAAGATATAGAGGGTTGGTTCCGCTTGGCGCGCATGCAGATGGATATGGAAGCCTATCCGGAAGCGCTGCTCAGTTTGAATAAAGTACTGGCCCAATTACGGCTGGTCGAACACGAGGCCGAAGATGAGTCCACCATCCTCGCCTATATAGGCCAGGTACAGGCTACCTTGGGTGCCAGTGAGTTGTCTTTGGCGGCATTTGAAGAGTCGCTCAGCTATTTTCAAAACGACACAGCGCTAGGCTTGGCCGGACGCTTGAGCTTTGATCTAGGCAAGAATGAGAAGGCGATCGAATACTGGACTCGGTTGAAGCTGAATAACCTTGACGCCGATTCGCAGGTAATAGACGAATTTATTGCCGAGGCGAAAGATCGGCTCTTGGCTCAAGGCATTGATTATGCCGTTGATGAGCCAATCCGGATTGTCGTTCGGGTGAACCTTCCGGCTGCCTGGGAAGGCTTGTCCAAAGACGCGGCGCTGTTTGTGTATGCCCGGCCGATCGGCAGCCGCATGCCATTGGCGGTCAAACGATTGGCTATCAGAGCTCAGAACGTCACCGTGATGCTGAGCGATTCCGACGCCATGGGTCCGATGGCCGGCATCTCCAGCCAAGACGTGGTTGAGGTCACCGCTCGGGTCTCGTTGACCGGCATCGCTAACGCTCAACCGGGTGATTGGGGAACCGACGCGGTCGAGGTGTCTCTGAATCAGGTGGAAACGAATGTTGAACTGACGATCAATATGCCCTGATCCGACCGATTAAAAAAACCCTGACCGAGCATCCGGTCGGGGTTTTTTTTGGCCCCCTGTTGTGGCGCAAGGGATTCGGCCCGAGTTAACCTGACTCGGGTGCTGCCGTTAACGCAGCCCAATGCCACCCCTTCAGATCTGGAAAATCGCTAAGTTATTGAATAGTCTGGCTAAAATGACCTTTTTGTTTGGGTTCCCCCCAGCCCCGATTGACGCTAGAATCGACCCTAACTGTACATTATAGATTTTAGGACTAGATGCGCTTAAAAAGTGTCAAACTTGCCGGTTTCAAGTCATTTGTGGACCCGACGACAATTCCTTTTCCAACCAATCTGTCGGCGATCGTCGGCCCGAATGGCTGTGGCAAGTCAAACACCATCGATGCGGTGCGTTGGGTGATGGGCGAGTCGTCGGCCAAACATCTGCGCGGGGAATCGAAAACGGACGTCATTTTTAATGGCAGCAGTTCGCGCAAGCCAGTCAGTCAGTGCAGTGTCGAGTTGGTGTTTGACAATTCCGATCACACCCTGCGAGGCGAATTTGCCGCCTACAACGAAGTCTCAATTCGCCGCAAGGTGACGCGTGATGGTGATTCAAGCTATTTTTTAAATGGCACCAAGTGCCGCCGCAAGGATGTCACCGACATTTTCCTCGGCACCGGCTTGGGCGCACGCTCCTATGCCATTATCGAGCAGGGCATGATCTCGCGCTTGATTGAATCCAAGCCCGAAGAGTTGCGCGTCTATATCGAAGAGGCCGCCGGAATATCGCGTTACAAAGAACGTCGCCGAGAGACCGAAAACCGTATGCGTCGCACGCGGGAAAACCTCGAACGTTTAACCGATCTGCGCGAAGAGCTCGAACGTCAACTGCAGCATCTGCAACGCCAAGCCCAATCGGCCGAAAAATATAAGACCTTAAAGGCCGAGGAGCGGCAAACCCGCGCCCAGTTGTCGGCTTTGCGCTGGCAGCGGCTGCACCAAGACGTCAGTCATCAGGAACTCAAGATCGCCGAGCTCGAGACGCAGTACGAATCCTTCGTCGCCCAACAACGACACATAGACCTCGAAGTGGAAATCCTGCGCGAACAACACCACGACGCTACAGAGGCCTTTAATCGGGTCCAAGAACAGTTTTATCAGCTCGGCAATGAGATTGCCCGATTCGAACAGACCCTGCACCACCGCCAAGAGCAGTCGGTTCAGTTGTTACAGGATATTCAAGAAGCGGAGCGCCAGTTGCACGAAGCCGCCGGCGAAGCGGCAACCGACACCGACAAGGTTGAAGAGAAACGCGAGTCCCTTACCTTTTTGGAGCCGGAACTGGAGGCCGCTGAAGAACGTACCGAACAGGCGACTGACCGCTTGGTGCTGTTGGAAGAAAAACAGAGCGCCTGGCAGGGTAAGTGGGACGCCTTTAATCTCAATGCCCAAGGCCCCAAGCGTCAGGCCGAAGTAGCCCAGTCGCGCATACAGCACCTTGAACGGGTCGCCGAACAGTTACACCGGCGTCAAGAGTCTCTGCATCAAGAGCGTCAGGCAATTGCCGATAATCCGGAAGCTGAAAATTTGGCCCGCCTGATCGAGGAGTCGGAACGGCTTGAGATTAAGGGTGAGGACGGTCAAATCCGCTTCGATGACTTATCGGAACGCATGCTGGTGCAGCGCGAGACCCTGGAAACCAACCGCAGCGCCTTAACTCAGGCGCGCCATGAGTTGCAGCAAAAAAACGCGCGCCATAGCACAGTTAAAGCGCTCATTAAGGCCTCTCTGGGCGATGAAGCGCCCGGTGTGCAAGACTGGTTGGCCAGCCACCAACTGCGTGAAGCGAAGCGTCTAGCCCAAGACCTGCAAGTGACTCCGGGTTGGGAGACTGCGGTCGAGACCGTATTGGGTGAATCGCTGCAGGCGATCTGTGTTGAGGATCTCGGCGCTTTGCTCGAGCCCTTGGCACGCTTTAAAGATGGCACCCTAACCCTGATCAGCGCTACCAGCGTCAGTATGCCGGTATCGGCCGACTCGCTACTCAGTAAGGTGCGCTGTGACCGGTCGTTGCGCAGCTGGTTGGCCCCGGTCCGAGCGGTCGTCTCTTTGGAGGCTGCGCTGGCTCTGCAACCGACCTTGCAACCGGGCGAGAGCTGCATTACCCAAGATGGCATTTGGGTCGGGCCGAACTGGCTGCGTCTGAGCCGGGGCGAGGCCAATCAACACGGTTTATTGAGTCTGCAACAGGAAGCCGAGCAGTTGGTCGAGCTCATCGATGAGCTCGAAGCCAGCGAAGACGATTTGGCGGTGAACCTTGATGTGGCCCAAATGCAGCTCAAAGCTGTGGAAGAAGATCGCGATCAACTGCAGATTGAAAATCAACAATTGAACCGCGCCCTAGCCGATATCAGAGCAGAGCTGGGTGGTAAACGAGTCCAGGCCGAAGAGTTGCAGGCTCGGCGCCTGCGCCTCGATCAGGACATCGGCGAGGTTGAGCACCAAATTGCTGAAGAACGCGAAGCGCTGACACTGAATCGGGAAGAATTGCAGCAGGCGCTCGATTCGATGGAAGACGACGTCGATGAGCGCGATGCCTTGGTGGGTGAGCGCGAAGAATACCGTATCGATATTGACGAACAACGCGATGTGGTGCGTCTGAGTCGTGACCAACAGCACCAAATGCAATTAAAGCGGCAACAATTGCAGGCCGAGGTGGACGCCTTTCAGATCGCCTTTGAACGCGCCCAAGCCGCCAAAGCTCGAGCGGCAGAACGCTTGGCCAAACTCAATGAACAAGTGACCTTGCGCGATGATCCGCAAGATGATGTGCAGATGGAACTTGAAGATCGGCTCGAACGCCGGCTCGAACTGGAAGAGCAGTTAGCCGAAAAGCGAGCAATTGTCGATCATACCGATAGCCGGATGCGCGATCTCGAGCAGCAACGCCATGGCCTCGATCAGCAGGCAGCCACCTCGCGCAGCGCTCTTGAGGCAAGCCGAATGGCGGCCCAAGCCTCGATGACGCGGCGCAGCACCCTGCAGGAACAGTTGGCTGAGCAGCAATTCGACCTGGCCACCGTGGTTGAGAATTTGCCCGAAGAGGCTAACGAAGCCGACTGGGAAGCCTCGCTGGAGCGCACGGCCACTAAAATTCAGCGTCTCGGACCGATCAATTTGGCCGCGATCGAAGAATATCAAACTCAGGGCGAGCGCAAACGCTATCTGGACGAACAGGATCTGGACCTGCAAAAAGCGCTCGAAGTTCTGGACAATGCAATCCGGAAAATCGATAAAGAAACCCGCACGCGCTTTAAAGAGACCTTCGATCGGGTCAACAGTGGCCTGCAGGAATTATTTCCCAAGGTATTTGGCGGCGGGCACGCCTATCTGGAATTGACCAGTGAAGACCTGCTCGATACCGGTGTCGCCATTATGGCCCGGCCCCCGGGTAAGAAAAACAGCACCATTCATCTGTTATCCGGCGGCGAAAAGGCTCTAACCGCGATCGCCCTAGTGTTTTCAATTTTCCGGCTGAACCCCGCGCCCTTCTGCATGTTGGACGAGGTGGATGCGCCATTGGATGACGCCAACGTGGATCGTTACGCTAAATTGGTCGAAGCCATGTCGGAACACGTACAGTTTATATATATTACACATAACAAGGCGGCAATGGAGATGGCCCATCAGTTGATGGGCGTCACCATGAACGAACCGGGTGTTTCTCGGTTGGTGACAGTAAATGTCGAAGAAGCAGCCCAAATGGCAGCCATGTAACCGGCTTAGGTAGAACTTATGGAATTACGAGAAATTATTGTTGCTTTAGGTGTGTTCGCAATCATCGTTATTCTGATTGATGGCGTGCGGCGCATGAAAATCAAGATACCGACGAAAACCATACCGGTGGACGACGATTATCAAGATCCTGAAGAGCTGGCGCGTAAAGCCCAGGTGGCTCGAGAGTTACCTAATGGCGGTGCACGGGTGGTGCGCGAGATGTCGAATGCTGAGCAGTCCCTGCTCAAGCAACGCCTCAACTTGCGCGAGCGTGTGCCCATGTTGATGGAGCGTGTCGAGGTCGGGGAAGAGCGGGCCGAGGTCGCACTGTCCGATGAGGCCCGGCAAAAGGCCGCACTGCAGTCGGAGCTTGATTTCACCCAGGCTATGACCGAAACCGATGACGCTATTAGCAGCTCAGAGCCGGAGGCTGAGCCGATGGCGATGTTTAACGACGCTGAGCAAAGCCCGCAAACACCCGAACCTAAGCGAGCTACTGAGCAGCCCACCTTCACGATGGAAGAGCTAGGCCGCTATCCAGAGTCTGATGTAACGGAACAGCCCAACCCCTTCACAGAAGCTGATCTTGAAGACGAACCTTATGCCTATCAAGAGTCTGTTTCAGAGAACGATTCTGGTCAGTACGACGCGGAACCAGTCGATCGCTATGAATCCGCAGCGGAGGTCGATGACCTTCCCGGCCCTGCAGCCAAGACGGCAGCCCGGCCCGGCGCCGGCATCTCGGAGATGACGCCTGAGTCCAGCCCAGCAGCCGTTGAGTCTCGGGTCAATCCCGGACCGGTGGAAGAATTGGTTATTATGCACATTATGGCCAAAAACGACGGCGAATTATCCGGCAGTGCGGTCTTGGAATTGTTGTTAACGGCCGGTTTGCGCCATGGTCCGATGGAGATCTTTCATTATCGCAACCCGCAGGGCTATTCCGAATTTTCCTTAGCCAATTGCGTTCAGCCGGGAACCTTTAACCCGGACAGCATGAATCAGGTGAATACGCCGGGGGTAACGCTCTTTATGCAGTTGCCCACCGCTGCCAACACCCTGGAAGCGTTCGATCATATGTATGAAATGGGCCGCTATTTGGCGAAGCATCTGGACGCCGACATGCTCGATGAGGATCACAATTCTGTCACGCCACAGCGTTTGGAATATTATCGGGAAAAATTACGCTCCTTTGTCCGCTCTAAGATGATTCCTACTTAACCGCTCTAGTGACAGGAAACCCTATGTCT
Organism: Reinekea forsetii; assembly: GCF_002795845.1. Classification (GTDB taxonomy): domain Bacteria; phylum Pseudomonadota; class Gammaproteobacteria; order Pseudomonadales; family Natronospirillaceae; genus Reinekea; species Reinekea forsetii. The sequence goes on along the minus strand of NZ_CP011797.1, from coordinate 2,157,327 downwards.
GTGGTTCGCACCCAGTATCTGGAGTTGATCGAACAGCTCTCCCGCTACGATTACGAATATTACGTGCTCAATGAATCGACCGTCCCCGATGCCGAATACGATCGTCTGATGCTGGCATTAACCGCCATCGAGCTCGACCATCCGGATTGGATTACCCCAAGCTCACCGAGTCAGCGGGTCGCGGGCCAGGCGGCCGAAGGCTTCGTCACGGTCGCCCACCGGGTGCCGATGCTGTCCTTGGACAATGCCTTCAGTGGTGAGGATCTGGCCGCCTTTGTCAAACGGCTCCAAGACCGGCTCAATAACCCCGCCTCGATCGAGTTTGCCTGTGAGCCTAAGTTGGACGGCATCGCCGTTAGCTTGCTCTATGAGCAGGGTCAACTGGTGCGCGGAGCGACTCGCGGCGATGGCTCGACGGGCGAGGATATCACCAGCAACGTGCGTACCATCCGCAGTATCCCCTTGCAGTTACAGGGCGACGACTGGCCTCAAGAGCTAGAAGTGCGCGGTGAGATCTATATGCCCAAGGCCGGTTTTGAACGGATGAATCGCCTGGCCTTGGCGCGCGATGAGAAGGTATTTGTCAATCCACGCAATGCAGCCTCGGGCAGCCTGCGCCAGCTCGACTCTAAGCTGACCGCGCTGCGCCCGCTGGAAATGTGCTGTTATTCGGTCGGCTACTCAGCCGGGGGCGAGTTGCCCGCTACCCAGAGTGAACTGATGGCTCAATTCGGCCGTTGGGGCTTGAATATAAATGCCGAACAGGCCGTCGTGCAGGGCATCGAGGGCATCGAGGCCTACTATCAACAGCTCGAAACCCGGCGCGACAGTTTGGCCTATGAGATCGACGGCATCGTCTACAAGGTCAATAACTTCGCCCTGCAGAACCGGCTGGGGTTCGTCTCGCGGGCCCCGCGCTGGGCCATCGCGCGTAAATTCCCGGCGCAGGAAGAAATGACCCGACTGCTCGCCGTTGAGTTTCAGGTCGGCCGGACTGGCGCCCTAACGCCGGTCGCGCGGCTTGAACCGGTTTTTGTCGGCGGGGTCACGGTCAGTAATGCCACGCTGCACAATATGGATGAAATCGAACGTTTGGATGTGCGCATTGGCGATCGAGTGATTGTCCATCGCGCCGGCGATGTGATCCCCAAGGTCGCGCGTGTCGTGGTGGCCGATCGACCAGCTACCGCCGAACGGATTGAGGTGCCGGCAGTCTGTCCCGAGTGCGCCTCCAAGGTTGAGCGGATCGAGGGTGAGTCGGTCATGCGCTGTACTGGGGGCATTTTTTGCAGTGCGCAACGGCGCGAAGCGCTCAAACACTTCGTCTCGCGCAAGGCTCTAGATATAGACGGTTGCGGTGAAAAAATTATCGACGCACTGCTTAGTGCCAACCTGATTCATTCGGCCAGTGCCCTGTTCGAGTTGCAGCCTGCACAGCTGATTGGCCTGGAGCGCATGGGCAACAAGTCGGTCGAGAAGCTGTTAGCGGCCATCGAGCAGAGTAAGCACACCAGCCTAGCGCGCTTTCTATTTGCCTTGGGCATCCGCGAGGTCGGCGAAACCACCGCGCGCAATTTGGCGCGTTATTTTGCTACCATGGATAAACTGATGGCCGCCACTGAAGAGCAGCTCCTGGAAGTTGAGGACGTCGGCCCCAAGGTTGCCGCCCACGTGGTGAGTTATTTCTCCGAGCCGCAGAACCGTGTCGAAGTCGCGCGTTTGATCGCCCTGGGTGTGCACTGGGACGATGAGGTCGTCTCCGAGCAGGCGCTGTTGCTCAGTGGCCAAACCTGGGTGGTGACCGGTAAGATCGACCAGATGAGTCGCGACGAGGCTAAAGACTATCTGCTTCGACTGGGCGCCAAGGTGGCTGGCAGCGTATCAGCAAAAACCACCCAGGTTGTCGCAGGGCCCGGAGCAGGCAGTAAATTGAACAAGGCCACCGAACTCAATATTCCGGTGATGGACGAGGCGGACTTTATTCGCTGGCTGACCGACCAGGGGCTCTGGCAGGCTTAACCTTGACGATATGAAGCGGGCCTGCGCAGGGCATTAATAACCATCAGTTTGAGGCGGACATGGATCAAGAAACGATAGTGTATGGCATTATTAAGGATGTTGTGTCCAACGACAGCCAGTTTCAGGTGCGCAGCCGGCTGATAAATTGTGCCGCCTTACTGGCATTAGATGACCTGGATATTTTTCCCTATCTCACCAGCAGTATGTTTTCGATTCCAGAAGACGAGCTCGAACAGGGCACCTATCAGACCCAGGTGATTCATTTTGCGGCCTCCTATCAGGCCGTGGAATACCATTGGGCGCAATGGCTGAAAAAGTTTGAAGCCCTACTGAAAAGCATGTACTGGGTCGCCGCGACGGTCCATCTGGAAACGGAACTGTCGGGCAAACACACCTTTTATTGGGAAAGCGCTTGTGCCTTTCATGCCCCCAGTGAAGACTTATCGGTGCGCTGTGAATGGGAGCAGGATGTGTCATTTCGGCTGAATACCCAGCCAATTCGGTAACCCCCGATAAAACCCTAGGATTGATATAGCATTATGATAATACCCCATGAACGACTGGCATCTGAGGTGTTAAGCGCAGTTATTGAGGACTGGTTAAGTCGTCAGTCCCAGGATTGGGTAGGCGACATTGAGGATCGCGATCAGGTGATCGAGCAGGTCATCGAGCAAATGCGGCGCAAAAAACTGGTCGTTACCTGGGATGACGAAAGTCAAACCATTAACCTGGTCGATGCCGACGCGGTCAGTATCTTGCCCACTTGGCCAGTGGATGAATTTAACAACGGTTAACTAGGTGTCGACGGCCACGGTCGCCGTCGATTTAAGCGCTCGCTGGCAAGAGGCGGGCCGAATAAGTGGAGCACAAAAACATGATGGTGTTATTAGGCTTAGCGATCACGATAATCGTGGTTCTAGCAGCAATTGCAGGACGATATCTATGGCAGGTTCGCCAACAGGCGGCAGAAAATGAGCTGAAACAACAGGCTTTGGCACAGAAGCAAGCGGAACAACGGGTCTACCTGATCGAAAGCCTGCAATTAATTGCCGGCACCGTGGTGAACAACGACCTAAACCTATCGGAGGCGACCATCCGCTGTAAGGTGTTGTTGGACGCCTTGCTGTTGCCAGCCGAAATTCGGGCCCCCTTTGAGGTGCTGGACGAGGTCTATGAACATCTGCAGGGCTTTGACACCCACGAACAGCGCAAGAAATTAACCTCCGCAGAGCGCAAGGCCCAAGATCAAAGTCGTATCGACATCGAAGGGCGCTATCGGCAACAGCTGCTCGGTTGTTTTCAACAGCTGGTCACCTTTCAACCGCCCGCCTGAGCCGGGCTCAGGGATCAATCTGTATGCGATAGGCCAGTTGCAGCGACTCTGCCGGCCTAAGCGAAAAGATGAGCCACTGGATAAAGTGGATATCCGCCGGGTCGAGGTCGGCATCGGCCTGAAAGAAGGTTTCGCCATCGCGCGAAATACGGTACAGGCCCTTACTGGGATCCCATTGGAACGAATCGGCAAGCAACTGGATGGCACCAGATGGCACGCTGTTGATCAACTCAATATCTTCCAGTGTTCGATCGCTTTGATTGACCGCCCTGATCACCAGCTCGATCAGGTCACCTGGGCGTGCTTCAGCGGTCGCCACGCGGTTAAAGCCTTGGCCGGTATCATCCAAAACCAAGCGATAAAAACTTTCGCTGACCTCAACGACATTCGCCACCGGGCCGTCAATCTCCAGACCATCAATCTCCAGAACATCAATCTCTAGACCATCAATCTCTAGACCGTCGTTCTTGACCCTTGTATCGGGCGGGGTTGATACAGTGTTCGAGGTGGGGGCAATAGCGGGTAGGGAGGGGCGGGGCGATTGCACCGGGGGCGGTTGCACATTGGCCGCGGGAACGACGCTGTCGGCACCGCAAAAGCACGCCAATCCGGCGCTAAGCAGTGAACCCAGTACTGATCTGAGGTATCTTGGTGCCATTTGACGCATCCCAGCGAAACTGTTGCTGCCATTTGATCACAGAATAGCAGTTGCTCGCCAGTCACGTTCTGCCGTCGGCGCAAACAACGCGACGACAGAATCTTCTAGCCTAAACGCCTTCGCTGAGCGTATAGGGTTCCAACAGTAACAATAATTGACTCAGGGTGTCACTCATCATCAGGGCATCGCTGCGCGGGTCGTCGGAATCATTGGCCTGTTCCACCAACTTGTCTTCATATTTCAGCCGCTTGATCTGAAATTTTTCATTGAGAACAAACTGGCACTGGTCGGCAAAGGCCATCGCGATTTGGCGAATACGCATACCGCTGTCGAGTGACAGTTGGATCTCTGGTGCAGCCAAGTCGAGATTCTTATACTTGGCCTTAACCGCCGGATCCTGCACCATGGTTAGCTCCATTTCGGCCTCTAACTCGGTACCGGTCGGTAGGGTAGTCGAGTCCAGATACCAACTGGTTAAGATTTCCGCACCGGAGGCTGATTTGGCCAATGGCACGACCGACAGGGTACCCAAGGCTTCGCGCAACTGGGCGGTAAAATCATCGGCTGATTTCTCACTGGATGCATTGACCACCAGCCATTTGTTCTTAGGATCGATCCATGCGCTCACTCGGCGAGTTTTATGAAAAGCCTTAGGCAGTAGCTCGGCCCGAACGTCTTCTTTGAGCTGCTCGCGCTCCTTTTTGCCGGCTCGGCGACCTTCGGCCTCTTCCAGAGCGTCTAAGCGCTCAAGCAAATAGTCATTAATGACGCTAGCTGGTAGGATCTTATCCTGGATTTGGGCGCAGAGGAAAATCCGTCCGGCCACCGTTTCAACCAAAATATCGGAATCTTTAAAGGGCGCTACCCAGCCGAAAGTCGTTTCCTGCAATTGGCTCAGGGGCGTAAAGGGGAATTTTGCTAGCGCGGCTTCCATTTGCTCGGTGGAATGGCTGAACTCTTCGGTGAAGGTATAAACCTGTACGTTTTTAAACCACATTCTATTAACCACTGGCTTCAGATCTGAGGCCGGCATTGTACCGTTTTGTAGATAAATTGCATGATAAAGTTCAGGCCAACCCTGTTAGTAATGGAACGGTTTTTGACCGTTCGACCCACCGTTCGAGGGCTGCTCTGGCTGTCGTTCGGCACTCTACTCTGCTCCCTGCCGCTGCTCTCCGAGGCGTTGCAGTATGATGCAGCTAAGACCGCTATGGGGCAGCTTTGGCGGCCCTTTACCGCCTGGCTAGTCCAGTTGAACCTGCGCCATTGGTTGCTCAATCAATGGGGCCTGGTGGTTATGGGGCTATTGGTGCCGCCGCGTATTTCGCTCGCCGATGGCGTGGGGTTGGTGACGGTTTGGCTGGTCGCCAGTATCATGCTCTGGGCCTCTGACTATGGCCTCTATGTCGGCTTATCGGGCCTGCTCTACGGCTGGTTAGTGGTGCTGGCCGCCCAGTCGCCTTATTACTCATTGCCCGTGCGGCTAGTCTTTATCGCCGCCGTCAGCGTGAAGGTGTGCGCCGAAAACGGCTGGGTGTCCATGCCCATGGCTTCGTCCTCTTGGGTTGGCGACTTTATCGAGGCCGATATCGCCTATCGCGCACACCTCTGGGGCCTGCTCGCCGGTCTTGGCTTTAGCGCGCTGCGGTGGCTTGTGCCAGCAAGGTCATAAAGACTTCCGCAGCGCGACTGATGGTGCGTTGGCGGTGCCAAATAATGCCCAGGTTGCGCGTCAATTCAACCTTGTCGACGCTTAAGATCGCCAGGCTGTCATCAATCATAGTCGCCGGCAATAGGCTCCAACCCAGGCCATTGGCGACCAGGGCGCGGATGGTTTCTAGATAGTTGACGTTCAGTACCCGCTTGAGGGGAATATGGTGACGCTGAAAGGTTTGTTCGATAATTTGATAGGTGGTGGTCTGTGGGTCCGGCAAAATGGCCGTGGTCTGGGTCAGCTCATTGAGGCGCACCGTGCCTTGGCGACGCGCTAACGGGTGGTCAGGGGCGACGACAAACTTTAGCTGGTCGCGCCAAATCACCTGGGCATCGAGTAAATTGTTGAGCGGGCTGGGAATGGTGGTAAAAACCAATTCGACCTCCCGCTTCAACAGGCTGGCGATGGCCAGCTCAGATTCCATAAAGCGCAAGTCCAGCTGAGCCAACGGGTTTTGATCGACAAAGGCCTTGAGCAATGGCCCTAGATAGTGCAAACCTATATGGTGACTGCTGGCCATGCTCAGCTGGCGGATGTCGCGATTATTGAGTTGGCTTACCGAGGTTTGAATGTCTCGTAATTCGTCGATGACGGCGCGCGCGCGCAGGCGCAATAGTTCTCCGGCCTCGGTGAGGTAGACGTCGCGCCCGATGCGATCAAACAACGGACACGCCAGTTGGCTCTCCAAATTTGCGATGCGTTTGGAGATGGCCGGCTGAGTCAGAAACAGGCGCTCGCCGGCGCGGCTAAATGAGCCGAGTTCGGCAACGGCCAGAAAAGCTTCTAAGCTGGGGATATCGATAAAGTATTCCTATTTGGAATGGATTATATAAAAATAATAAATTTGTATTATCTAAATGTCTATTTACAATGTCCAGATCACTCAAAATAGTCGCTAAACCCAACTCAGGCAGGTCCTTTATGGCACAGACCCTATATGACAAATTATGGCACTCCCATGTGGTTTCCAGTCGCGCAGACGGCACCGCGCTGATCTATATCGACCGCCAGTTGTTGCACGAGGTGACCTCACCCCAGGCATTCGAAGGTCTGCGCTTAGCCGGTCGTAAACCGTGGCGTCTCGATACCAATATCGCGACCCCCGATCACAATGTGCCGACCACGCGCACCGAGCGTGCGGCGGGTATTGCCGGCATCAGCGATGAGATCTCCCGCATCCAGGTCCAGACCCTGGACGATAATTGTCAGGATTATGGGGTGCGCCAGTTCGATATGGATGATATCAATCAGGGCATCGTGCACGTTGTCGGCCCCGAGCAGGGCGCAACGTTGCCCGGCATGACCATCGTCTGTGGCGACTCCCATACCTCTACGCACGGCGCCATGGGTGCCTTAGCCTTTGGTATTGGGACTTCAGAAGTTGAACACGTATTGGCCACCCAGTGCTTGATTCAACAAAAAATGAAAAACATGCGCATAACCGTCAAGGGAATTGCCCGTTCGACCGTCACCGCGAAGGACCTGGTGTTATATATTATCGGTCAGATCGGCACGGCCGGTGGTACCGGCCATGCGATCGAATTTGCCGGCCCGGCGATCCAAGCGTTGAGCATGGAAGGGCGGATGACGGTCTGTAATATGGCCATCGAAGCAGGCGCGCGCGCCGGTATGGTGGCGGTTGACCAAACCACCATCGATTACTTTAAGGGGCGAACCTTTGCGCCCAAGGGCGCTCTGTGGGATCAGGCGGCCGATGCCTGGCAGCATTTGGTCAGTGACCCAGAGGCGGTCTTTGACCGCGAAGTGGTGCTCGATGCCGCCGATATTGAACCTCAGGTCACCTGGGGCACGTCACCGGAAATGGTCTTGGGGGTCAGTGCTCTAGTGCCCGATCCGGCCGCCATCGCCAACCTTGAACAACGCGCCGCAATCGAACGGGCCCTGGTCTATATGGGCTTGCAGGCCAACCAAAAGATTCAAGATATTCAGCTCGACCGCGTCTTTATCGGTTCTTGCACCAATTCGCGTATCGAAGATTTGCGCGCCGCGGCGGCAGTCGCCAACGGTCAGCAGGTCTCGGCCAGCCTAAAACAGGCCTTAGTCGTGCCGGGCAGTGGCCTGGTCAAGCAGCAAGCTGAAGCCGAGGGGTTGGATAAGATCTTTATCGCCGCTGGCTTTGAATGGCGTGAGCCGGGGTGCTCGATGTGTCTGGCGATGAACGCCGACAAATTGGGCCAGGGTGAACACTGTGCTTCCACATCGAATCGCAACTTTGAAGGTCGCCAAGGGTTCGGCGGACGCACCCATCTGGTCAGTCCGGCCATGGCCGCGGCCGCGGCTATTGCCGGTCATTTTGTCGACATCAGCCAAATGGGAGCCCAATCATGAAAGCCTTAACTACCGTAACTGGGCTGGTTGCCCCGATGGATCGATCCAATGTTGATACCGACATGATCATTCCGAAGCAGTTCCTTAAGTCGATTAAACGCAGTGGTTTCGGCCCCAATCTGTTTGATCAGCTGCGTTATTTGGACGAAGGTCAGCCGGGCCAAGACAGCAGTCAGCGGCCGTTGAATCCCGACTTTCCGCTCAATCAGGCTCGCTTTGCCGGGGCGTCTATCCTCCTGAGTCGTGCCAACTTCGGCTGCGGTTCAAGCCGCGAACACGCGCCTTGGGCACTCGAGGACTATGGCTTTCGCGTGGTGATTGCCAGCAGCTTTGCCGATATCTTTTATAACAACTGCTTTAAAAATGGCGTTCTACCTATTGTTGTCGACGACGGCCAAATCGAGCGTTGGTTTAAACGACTCGATGCGCAAGTCGGCTTTACTCTGACCGTTGATCTGCCCAATCAGCAGGTGATCGATGCCGACGGCAATAGCGTGGCTTTTGAGGTCAATGATTTTAGAAAGCATTGTCTGGTAAATGGACTCGACGATATAGGTCTTACGCTGTTAGAAGCCGACAAAATCAAACAATATGAGTTGACCCATGCGCAACAGCATCCCTGGGTCTTTGGCCAAATTAAATAAGGTATTCTCCATGTCACGACAAATATTGATACTGCCCGGTGATGGCATCGGTCCGGAAATCATGGCTCAGGCCGAGCGAATTCTTGCCTCAGTCAACGACAGTTTTGCCCTCGATTTGGTCAGTGTGCACGATCTGGTCGGCGGTTCAGCTATCGATGCCCATGGCGAACCCTTATCCGCGGCCACCCTAGCGCTCGCGCAAGAGAGTGACGCGGTGCTCTTGGGTGCCGTCGGCGGCCCCAAGTGGGACAAGGTCGATATGGCGCTGCGGCCAGAAAGAGGGCTGTTGGGTCTGCGTGCCGGGCTGAATCTGTTTGGCAACCTTCGCCCAGCCATTCTGTACCCGCAACTGGCCGATGCCAGCTCATTGAAGCCTGAATTGGTGGCGGGTTTGGATCTGTTGATCGTCCGCGAGCTGACCGGGGGTATCTATTTTGGTCAGCCACGTGGCGTGCGCATCAATGCCCAGGGTGATCGAGAAGGCTTCAATACCTACATTTACAACGAAACCGAGATCCGGCGCATCGGCCGTCAGGCCTTTGTTGCGGCGCAAAAGCGCGGCAAGAAACTGTGTTCGGTCGATAAGGCCAATGTCCTCGAGGCAACGGTGCTCTGGCGCGATGTGATGATTGAATTGTCCGCCGAATATCCGGACGTCGAACTCAGCCATATGTATGTTGATAATGCCGCCATGCAACTGGTGCGCGCACCCAAGCAGTTTGATGTCATGGTCACCGGCAATATGTTTGGCGACATACTGTCCGATTGCGCCGCGATGTTAACTGGCTCCATCGGCATGTTACCGTCCGCGTCTTTGGATGCCAATGGTAAGGGCATGTATGAGCCGATTCATGGCAGTGCGCCCGATATTGCTGGGCAGGGCATTGCCAATCCGTTGGCGACTATCTTATCCGTGGCGATGATGTTGCGTTACTCACTCAGCGCTGAGGCCGCGGCTCTGGCGATTGAGGCGGCTGTGGGCCAGGTACTGGATCAGGGTTTGCGTACCGCGGACATTTACAGTGTCGGAACCGAACGGGTATCGACCTCCCAGATGGGCGATGCCGTACTGGCCGCATTACAGGCTTAATTTCAAAAATTAACAGAATTTGCACGCAATACAGGGATTGGAGAATAGATTATGAAAGTAGGCTTTGTAGGTTGGCGCGGTATGGTCGGTTCGGTGTTGATGCAGCGGATGCGAGAAGAGCGCGACTTTGACAACATTGAAGCGGTATTTTTCACCACCAGTCAGGCCGGTCAGGCCGGTCCGGATGTCGGCCAAGGCTCTAGTCCATTGGCCGATGCCAACGATCTATCGGCGCTGAGCGCGTGCGATGCGATCCTGACTTGTCAGGGTGGCGACTATACCGAGGCAGTATATGGCCCGCTGCGCCAAAGCGGTTGGCAGGGCTACTGGATCGATGCGGCCTCCACACTGCGCATGGCGGACGATGCGTTGATCGTCCTCGATCCGATTAACCGCAGCGCGATCGATCGTGGTATCGAGACCGGGTTGAAGACCTTTGTCGGCGGTAACTGCACCGTTAGCTTGATGTTGCTGGGCCTGCACGGTCTGTTCGCCGAGGATCTGATCGAGTGGGTCTCGCCTATGACCTATCAAGCCGCATCCGGTGCCGGTGCCAAAAACATGCGCGAATTGATGAGTCAGATGCGCGCCATGGGCACGGTCGCTCAACCTCTGCTTGATGACCCGGCCAGTGCCATTCTCGATCTCGACCGTCGGGTCGCCGACTTCATTCGTTCCGACGACTACCCAGCCGAGCAGTTTGGCGTACCATTGGCAGGCAGCTTGATCCCTTGGATCGATAAGGCCATGGCCAGTGGCCAGTCCAAAGAAGAATGGAAGGCTCAGGTAGAGGCGAACAAAATATTGGCCACGGGTGAGCGCATCATTCCGATCGACGGTCTGTGTGTCCGCATTGGTGCGATGCGCTGTCATGCCCAGGCGCTGACCATTAAACTACGCCGCGATGTTGACTTAACGACCATCGAGCAGCTGATTGGCAATGCCAATGAATGGGTCAGCCTGGTGCCCAATGACAAGGAATCTTCCGTGAGTCAGATGACGCCGGCCGCGGTAACCGGTACCTTGGCCATTCCGGTTGGTCGCATTCGCAAACTGGCGATGGGACCTGAGTATATTTCCGCCTTCACCGTCGGCGATCAACTGCTTTGGGGCGCCGCCGAGCCACTGCGCCGTATGCTGGCAATTGTAAAAGGCGACCTTTAACAAGGAGAATCACTCGAGCTTATTGGCGCTTGCGCTAAAAAAGCCCAGCTAGACGATTTTTCGTTGTAATTCAGAAGCCTGTAAATAGAGGCGACCCATAGCGGTCGCCTTTTTTTTGCCCGATTGGCGAATAATCGTCACAAAAAGAGAACTGATTGGCACCGTTTGTTGCTAAAAATCCTTTTATAAATAATACTTATAAGGATTATTGAATGTGTTTTCTGCACCTTTGGCTACAATAACCGGTTATTAGATTTTCAAGTTCGAATTGGTGCTCTTTTAGCAAGGCGCTACCCCATTTAAAGCAAGATTCCTCTTCAATAGGCTTCGAGATCGGTGTTTATTGTCAAAGTTGAAGAAAAGGGAAAAGGATTATCGTGAAAAAACAAACTTCTGCAGTGCTCGTGACGCTTCTATCCATTGTTGGCTCGGCCTTTGGTTTAGGTCTTGGTGACATTGAGGTGAAGTCAAATCTGAATGAACCCTTGGACGCTGAAATCCAATTGATTCAGCTGCAAGGCTTAACCGCAGGCGAAGTGTTGCCGACGCTCGCGGGTAATGACGATTTTCGCCGGGCCGGGGTGGAGCGGAGTTTTTTCTTATCTAACATCCAGTTCCGCGTAAAGGAAAATGCTTCCGGTGAGGTCGTCGTGACCCTGGCCACTCAGCAGGCCATTCGCGAACCCTTTTTGAATTTTCTGGTTGAAATAAACTGGCCAGGTGGTCGGTTACTAAAAGAGTACACCATTCTCCTCGACCCGCCCGTTTTCGATACGGGTCTGGCCGTCGGCGCACTGGTGGTTGAGCCCTCATCGAACGCGGCGACCACCGAGTTACTGACGACGACGGTCATTAGCGACACCGTTAGCGAGCAGGCCCCGGTATCGAAGCCGGTAAGCCCTCGAGATGACAGCCTTGCTGAGGGTGAATATCGCGTTAAACGGAACGATACACTCTGGGAAATTGCCTTGCAGATCCCCAGTGGAGAAGGCTATTCGCCGCAGCAGATTATGTTGGCAATACAGGACTTAAATCCTAAGGCCTTCTTAAAAAACAATATTAACCGGGTTAAGGCGGGCAGTGTTTTGACCTTGCCGAGTAGCCAGCAGATTGCCGCGCGCACCCTGAATGAGGCCATTAATGAGGTGCAGGCGCAGAACAACGGCGCCGCACCGAAACTGCGGACCCCGGTCAATAACAACACCGAAGTGCAACTATCGGCGTCTGAGAATACCGCCTCCGCAATGCCAGTCGGTGGCGAGGAGAACAATCCCGATGGTTATCTGGAGTTAACCTCCGACAGTGAGCTCGAGACCACCACGGCGGCCGGTGACGTGACGGCCGAAGTCGATCGGCTGCAAAATCAGCTGTTCGTCGCCGAAGAGTTAAACGATCAATTTGAACTTGAAAAAACCGAGTTGCAGTCTCGGGTTGCCGATTTGCAAGAGCAGATCGAGATTATGGAACGCATGCTCGATATTCAAAACGCTGGCCTAGCCGAAGTGCAGCAAAGTTTGGCGCAGACCGAGGCCGCGCAAGCGGTTGTGCCCGATGCAGAGCCGGCGGTGGTTGCGCCCGCTGTACCTGCAGACACCACCGCCCTGACGCTCGACAGCATCTTGGATAAGGTTAAAGCGGCCATTAGTACGGTATTTGCTTGGGTTACGACCAGTACAACCAATATGGGCATTGCGGCGCTTGCCGTGGTAACCCTGCTGGTCTTGCCTTTCTTGTTTCGCAGCAAGCAAGATGACGACGATGAGGCGCCCAGCGAGTTAAGGCAAGCGGTTGCGGAGAGCGATGAATTCCATGACTTCAACGCCGACTTCGAAGAGGGCCTGCTAGCTGAAGATGAGGCGGAATTTGAGGCCACAGCCCAGGACGAACCTGAAACCCTCGATGCCGTGGTCGAAGCCGAAATGTATATGGCTTATCAAAAATATGACCAGGCCGAAGAGAAGCTCAAGGAAGTCTATGCGGAGTATCCTGAGCGTACCGACATCGGTATGAAACTGCTCGAAGTGCATGCCGAGAAAGGCGATACCCGATCCTTTGCCAAGCTGGCTGATCGACTCTCCTTGTCGAGTGAACAACTGCAGCAGGCCGCACAATGGCGCGCTAGAATGTTGATCGGGGTAGCGGGTCAGAGTGTTGAGTCGGATGCCGACGAAGTCGATTTGGACACCGCCGAAGCCCCGCTGCCGACCGCCTCGGGTGAGGTTCAGCTGAACTTTGACGAACTCGATGCCCAGCCCGCAGAGGCTGAAAGCTATAACGCAATTGACTACAGCGCAGGCGATGAAGCCGCGACGGCAGAAGCGGACGACGAGCTCATTGGCTCGGCACTGGATGACTACGCAGTCTCAGAGACCGATGAATTCGCCAATGACTTGGATTTCAGTCTCGACCTAGGGGATCTGGACGAGGCTCTGCCCGTTGCTGAGCTCGACCTTACGGCAGACGACGATGTGCCGGTTCTGGATTTCTCCTCGGAAGAAGACGAACAATCAGCCACGCTAATCAGCGATACGGAGCTGGAACTGACCGATCCACTGTCAGCCGATGACGATCCGTTTGCCGACCTGGACGATCTGGACACCGAATCGGCGCTGAACAGCGCGATCGACGATCAGATCTTAGCTGAGCTGAGCGATGATGAAATTGAATTGGCGTCCGCCCCCGCGGCCGATATTGCTGAGCCAGAGACCTTATCCGCGCCGGCCGATCCCTTCGATATTGAAGCTGAATTAGACGAAGATGAGTTCGACTTTCTGTCCGGCAGTGATGAAGCCAGCACCAAGCTGGATTTAGCTCGAGCCTATATAGAAATGGACGATAAGGACGGCGCTCGGGATATTTTGGAGGAGGTTGCCGCCGAAGGCAACGAGTCTCAAAAGGCCCAAGCCGAAGCCTTGCTCGGACAACTATAAAGCCCCAGTAAGCCCTGCAGCCTGAATCGAAGCCGCTTAACAGCGGCTTTTTTATTGCACAACCGTTACCTAGGATTAGCGACCACCTGATGAGCGATATATTTCCCTTTACCCGCAACACCGATCGGTTTCGGCTGGCCCTATGCATCGAGTTTAAGGGTACCCATTACAGTGGCTGGCAAGTCCAGAAGACCGGCGTCCCCACTATTCAGGCCTTTTTGCAGGCGGCCATCAGTCGAGTGGCTAACGAACCGGTGGCCACCTTTGTGGCCGGTCGAACCGACGCCGGCGTTCACGCCACCAATCAGGTGGTGCATTTTGATACCGCCAGCGAGCGTTCCGACTACGGTTGGTTGATGGGCATCAACAGTGAGCTGCCGATGGATATTCGGGTCAAGTGGGTCTGCCCAGTCGATGAGCGTTTCCATGCTCGGTTTTCCGCCACCGAACGGGTCTATCGTTTTGTTATTCATAACGAGTGGGTGCGCTCGGCGCACCTGCACGAGCTGGCCACTTGGGAGCGCAACCCACTTGACGCGATTCGCATGCAAGCCGCGGCCGATCTATTACTTGGCCGGCACGATTTCAGTGCCTTTCGGGCCGCCGAATGTCAGGCCCATTCTCCGGTTAAGACGCTCAAAGAGTTGAGCATCCGGCGTTTTGGCGACCTGTTGGTACTGCAAGTCCGGGCCGACGGGTTTTTGCATCATATGGTTCGTAATCTGGTCGGGGTCCTACTGGCCATCGGTCGGGAGCAGCAAGAGATCGATTGGGCCCGCCAGGTGTTGGAGGGTCGGGAGCGTCGCCTCGGCGGTGTCACGGCGAAGGGAACCGGGCTGTATTTTGTCCGTGCGCGCTATGATCTGATCGATCTGCCAAATAGGCCAGCGGGTCCGAGCTTTATTCAGCCAATTATTGATACAATGACGAACCCTTTTGATCCGGTATAAAGCCATGGCTCCTGATTATCGTCGCACGCGTATTAAAATGTGCGGCATGACCCGCCCCGAAGACCTTATTGCCGCCTGTCAGCTCGGAGTCGACGCGGTGGGTCTGGTGTTTTATCCACCCAGCCCTCGATCGCTCACGTTGGCCCTAGCAGAACCCCTGGCCGCGTTGACCACGGCGTTGACCCGGCGTGTTGCGCTGATGGTGAATCCCGATGCCGGCTTTGTGCGTGAGGTTATTGCCGCAACACGGGCCGATATGCTGCAATTTCACGGTTATGAGTCGCCCGAATTTTGTCAGCAGTTTGGCAAGCCCTATATCAAAGCCTTACGGGTAAAAGACGCCGGCGCGGTGGTAGAGCTCGTTAGCCTGCACCGTGACGCGGACCTGATTCTGCTTGACGCCTATGTACCTGGCATTCCAGGAGGTACCGGCCACATCTTTGACTGGTCCCTGGTGCCCGACGAGTTGGCCGGCAAACTGATGCTGGCGGGTGGGCTAAAAGAAACCAATGTCTCTGTAGCCATCGAGCAGATAAGACCCTATGCTGTAGACGTCAGTGGCGGTATCGAAACGGCGCCTGGCATCAAGTCAGCGCAGAAAATGGCGCTATTTGTTCAGTCGGTGATGTCTGCGGATCAAACCGTCAATGAAATTTTGGCATAAGTGTGTCCGCCGTTCGGTGATTCCCGGACGGGGTGTATTCAATAATAATAGAACAATTCAAATTCATCACAAAGCGAGGGCATTATGAGCAGTTGGTTGGAGAAAATCGTACCTTCGATGATTCGGTCCGATGCCGACAATCGATCCAATGTACCGGAAGGGCTGTGGAAAAAGTGTCCCAAGTGCAGTGCGGTCCTGTATCGGCCTGAGCTGGAAAAAAACTCGGACGTGTGCCCTAAATGTGAACATCACATGCGCATTGGTGCCCGTCGACGTATCGATCTGTTCCTGGATGCCGAAGGTCGGGTTGAAATTGCCGCCGATGTCAAACCGCAAGATCGCCTGAAATTCAAAGACGGTAAGCGCTATAAAGATCGTTTGGTCGCTGCGCAAAAGAAAACCAATGAACACGACGCGCTGATTACCGTTGAAGGATTGGTTGAGGGCTTGCCGGTTGTGGTAGCAGCCTTCGATTTTAACTTTATGGGTGGCTCCATGGGTGCTGTTGTCGGCGAGAAGTTTGTGCGCGGCGCCAATGTTGCCTTAGAGAAGAACATCCCGTTCATCTGTTTTGCCACATCCGGCGGCGCGCGCATGCAAGAAGCCTTGTTTTCACTGATGCAGATGGCCAAAACCAGTGCCGTGCTGGAGAAGTTGCGCCAAGCCGGTGTGCCGTATGTATCGGTCATGCTCGACCCTTGTTTTGGTGGCGTCTCGGCCTCCTTGGCTCTGTTAGGCGATATCAACGTGGCAGAACCCTATGCTTTGATCGGTTTCGCCGGTCCGCGCGTTATCGAGCAAACGGTGCGCGAAAAACTGCCTGAAGGCTTTCAACGCAGCGAATTTTTGCTGGAAAAGGGTGCAATCGATATGATCGTAGCGCGGCATGATATGCGACCCCGACTCGCCGGTTTGCTGAAAAAGCTTGTGAATGCGCCCATCAATTGAGTCGCCATTGGCGCAATGGCTTGCGTATATAGAGGCCATTCACCCTCAGGAAATTGAGCTGGGTCTGGTTCGCCTGAGCGCTGTCGCAGCACGGCTGCTGCAGCGCGACCGGCCCCCCTTCGTGTTTACCGTTGCCGGCACCAATGGCAAGGGTACCACCACAGCGGCTCTGGCCGCCCTGAGTCGCGCCGCGGGCCAGTCGGTCGGTTGGTATTCCTCACCCCATCTGTTTCATTTCAACGAACGCATTCAAATCAATAACCAGCCAGTCAGCGATGACCTGCTAGTCCAAGCGCTGTGCGCGGTTGAGTTGGCGCGTGCCGAGACCAGTCTGTCCTATTTCGAATTCACCACACTGGCCGCCTTTTGGCTCTTTGAACAGGCCGAATTGTCGGTCTGGGTATTGGAAGTCGGGCTCGGCGGGCGCCTGGACGCGGTGAATATTATCGATCCAGATATTGCTGTTATTACCAATATTGGTCTGGATCACCAAAATTTCTTGGGGCCGGATCTGGCTTCCATTGGGCGTGAAAAGGCCGGTATTTGTCGGGCGCAGCGTCCTGTTGTGCTCGGTTCGAGCGACCTACCAGAAACCCTTAACGCCTATATTGACCAGGTCGGCGCCCAGGCCTATCGGTTTGGCGATCACCATAAGGTGGTCGGTGCAACGTTGGTGTGGCAAGGGGGTGAACTCGATGCTGGCGCGATCAGCATACCGCTGGCCAATGCTGCCGCGGCCCTGCAAGCCTTCAGTCTGTCCCCCTTTGCGCTGACGCCGGTGATGGCTCAAGTAGCCTTGCAGTCAATTCGACTGGCGGGTCGGATGCAGTCACGCGAACATAGGGGTCGACACTATATTCTCGATGTCGGCCACAATCCCCATGCTGCGGCCTACATCGCTCGCCAGTTCGGTGCACAAAAATTCCATCTGGTGCTGGGTATGGTCCAGGATAAGGACGCCAAGGGCTTTTGCTCGGCGTTGGCACAGGGGGCCTTGTCGATTAACTTTGTTACTCTAGCCGGCCCGCGCGGCTGCAGCGCAGAGCAACTCGCGCTGGCGACGGGGCGTGCCGACAGCCCGCAATTTGCGACGCTAGAGTTGGCCTTAGCGCAGCTGGATCGGGACTTTCCCGGCGAGCCGGTGTTTATCGGCGGGTCTTTCTACACAGTCGCTGCTGCCCTTAATTTGCTGGAGAACTGATTTGGAACGTAAATTACAACAGCGAGTCGTCGGGATTCTAGTCTTGGCCGCCGCCGTACTGCTGATTGCCCCGGTCTTGTTCGATGCCGAAGGGCGTATCCCGGTGCAGATCACCCAGATCCCGCCAAAGCCGAAAGTGCCCGATTTATCGAATCTTCCCAGCCCGGTGTCTGCGTTCGAGACCAGGGTCGAAGCCGGTGACGCACTTGTGGCGACGGAGCCAGTTGAGGCCGCGCAACCGGTCGTTGCTGAGCCGCCGGCAAGCGCACCGATCGCCGTGCCGGCGTCGAGCAGCGCCACGCAATCTCGATTGTGGTCGGTTCAGGTGGCCAGCTTCCGAGAGATTGACAAAGCCAATGTCCTGCGCGACCAGCTGCGAGCTGCGGAGTTCGAGACCTATATTCGCAAAAAACTGCTTTCCGATGGCACCATCTTTACCCAGGTATTTGTCGGGCCGGTGCCCACCAAGCAGGTAGCGGACCGACTCAATGGCCTGGTGAAGACGAAATTCAGTCTTCAGGGATTAATTGTCCGCTATCGAGAATGATTTATTGACCTATTGGTTGGGTATTATTTAAGGCATTCACAAAATGATGATACCTGTTAGAATGCGCGCGATTTCACTGCCGGAATGACTATGACGTTAATCGATTGGATCATCGCAGGCATCTTGCTTGTCTCGTCACTGATCAGCATTAAGCGAGGTTTTACCAAGGAAGCCATGTCATTGGCATCTTGGGTTGCCGCGTTGCTGATTGCGCGCTTGTTCAGCGATAAGCTGGCCGTGCTGATGGTCGATTGGCTGGCCAATGATGTTCATCGCTATACGGCGGCCTTTGTTATTCTATTTATAGCCACCCTAATAGTCGGCGCCTTAGTCAACCACCTGTTGGGTGAGTTTGTGCGCATGACCGGCCTGACCGGAATGGATCGGGTGTTGGGGGTGGTTTTTGGCCTGTTACGGGGTCTTGTGATAGTCGTTGCCATTTTAGCCTTGGGTCGACTATTTGCATTGGACCAGTTTTGGCAAGATTCAATGGTGTTGCCTTATTTTGAACCGGTGATTCGATGGACTGGCGAAAATATTCAAAAGGCATCGGGTGCAATTTTGTCAGTTGGAGGAGAGTAACGCATGTGTGGTGTAGTCGGGATCGTGGGTCAATCACCGGTCAATCAGTTGTTATATGATGCTCTAACCGTGTTACAGCATCGCGGTCAGGATGCTGCGGGTATCGTCACCGAAGACAAGGGTAAGTTTTTTCTGCGCAAAAGCAATGGCTTGGTGCGCGATGTCTTTCACAGTCGCCATATGCAGTCCTTGGTCGGTGATATCGGTATCGGTCATGTGCGCTATCCGACCGCCGGCAACAGCAGTACTGCTGAGAGCCAGCCTTTTTACGTCAATTCACCCTACGGCATTGTTCTGGCCCATAACGGCAATTTGACCAACTCGATCGAATTGCATCAGGCCCTGTTTCAGTCCGATTTGCGTCATATCAATACCACCTCCGATTCAGAGGTCTTGCTCAACGTATTTGCCCATGAATTGCAGCTTCAAGCCAAGCTCAAACCCGAACCCAAGGATATTTTCCTCGCGGTTGCCGGGGTCCATCGTCGCTGCCGTGGGGCTTATGGTGTGGTCGCGCTGATCAGCGGTTTGGGCATGGTTGCCTTTCGCGATCCCAATGGTATTCGCCCCCTGGTCTATGGCAAGCGTATTGCGGACAACGGCGCCATCGAATATATGGTGGCCTCGGAAAGTGTTGCCCTGGACGTGATTGGCTTTGAGCTGATTGCCGATGTGGCCCCCGGTGAAGCGATCTTTATCGATGCCGCCGGCGAACTGCACGTGCAGCAATGCGCCGAAGTGGTTAACAAAACGCCGTGCATGTTCGAGTTTGTTTATTTTGCCCGACCCGATTCCATCATCGATGGCATCTCGGTCTATAAGGCTCGGCTGCGCATGGGCGATGCCCTGGCAGAGCGCATCCTGGCGTTACGCCCGGATCACGATATTGAGGTGGTTATACCGATTCCGGATACCAGTCGCACCTCGGCCCTGCAATTGGCCAATCGATTGGGCGTGAATTTCCGCGAAGGCTTTATGAAGAACCGCTATATCGGCCGGACCTTTATTATGCCGGGCCAAACCGAGCGGCGAAAATCGGTGCGCCAGAAATTGAATGCCATCGGTCTGGAGTTTAAGGGCAAGAATGTCTTGCTGGTCGATGACTCTATTGTTCGTGGCACCACCTGTTATGAAATCATTGAGATGGCCCGTGATGCGGGCGCGAAAAATGTCTACTTCGCCTCGGCGGCACCGGAGGTTCTGTACCCCAACGTCTATGGTATCGACATGCCGGCGGCCAAGGAGCTGATCGCGCACGGTCGCACGACCGACGAAATACGGCAGGCTATCGGCGCCGACTGGCTGGTGTATCAGAAGCTGGAAGATCTCAAAACGGCAACGCAAACGAAAAAGTCCGATGTGCATGATTTTGACTGCTCGGTTTTCGATGGTGCCTATGTCACCGGCGATATCGATCAGGCCTATCTGGACGCGCTCGAGACTTTGCGCAAAGACGACAACAAAAGCAAGGTGCTGGTCAGCGACTCCTCGATGGTCGACCTACACAATGACGATGAGGGCTAAGCCGCCTAGATTCGACTGAGGCCGCCTTGAGCGGCCTTTTTTTTGGCCGCCGTTTGGGGGAAATATCCGGCCGGACCGATGGGGTTTTGCTATACCTAAGGGGACGGGGTCTGTTCTAGCCGGTTATTCTGGCGGTCTGGTTCCATACTATTCTCGGACGGAGCAGACCATAGATGACAGCCATTGCCGCGCTAACCGCACAACTTATGCAGCAGGGCGGTCTGGTGGTGGCCGGCAAGTCGGACAAGATACGCCTGATTTGGGTTGCGCTGCTCTGTGGCGGCCATGTTCTGCTCGAGGACGTACCCGGCGTCGGCAAAACCACACTCGCTCAAGCTCTGGGTCGATTGCTCGGCCTGGACTATCAACGTATTCAGTTTACCGCCGACCTGTTGCCCGCCGATGTGATTGGCGCCCAGATATTCGATCGAGATCAACAGGACTTTCGTTTTCACCGCGGGCCGGTCTTTACCCAGCTGCTCTTAGCCGATGAGCTCAATCGCGCCACGCCTAAGGCCCAATCGGCGTTATTGGAAGCGATGGAAGAGCAGCAGGTGTCGGTCGACGGCCAAACCATGGCCTTGCCCAAGCCTTTTTTTGTCATCGCGACTCAAAATCCCCAGTCTCAGTCGGGTACCTATCCCTTGCCAGAATCCCAGCTCGATCGGTTTTTCATCCGTATCAGTCTGGGCTACCCCGACGCCGCGGTCGAACAGGACTTGCTAATGGGCAAGCTCGGTCGACAGCGCATGGCGGACCTGGTGCCGATATTGCTGCCGGCCGATTGGCCGGAGCTGTTAGGTCAGGTCCAACAGGTCGAATTAAGCGGCGCGGTACTGGGCTACATCATGCGCTTGGTGCAGAAAACCCGGGATCCGGCTCTGTGCGTGGTGGGGTTGTCGCCTCGGGCGTCGCAGTCGGTCGCGTTGGCGGCGCGGGCCTATGCTCTGAGCTTTGGTCGCGATTACGTGGTACCCGATGATGTCCAGGCGATTTTCCCCGCCGTTGCCGGGCACCGCCTGAAGGCCCTGAGCGCTATGAGTAGCGAATCCTTGCTGACGCTGATCCTCGACTCGGTCGATGTGGTCGGTACCCGCTAGTGGCTGTGAGTCGAGTTCGCCTATGGATGCACCGCAGGTTAGGGCTATGGCTGGAGCGCCGCCTGCCCCTGCAACGCTCGGTGACGCTCAATCAAGCGCGCATCTTTATTGTCCCAACCCTTCAGGGCGGTATCCTGCTGCTAGTGGCTCTATTGATTTTACTGTTGGCGATTAATTTTGACAGCGCATTGAACTACGCCCTGGGCTTCTGGCTGATTGCCATGTTGTGGGCCAGTGTTCATCTGACCTATCGCAATCTTAGTGGTCTGTGCATCAGTGGCCAGGTCGGCTCGCTGGTGGAGGTTGGTCAGATGGCCGAGATCAGCCTGTTACTGAGCGCACCGCGTAATCAAAATCGAGGCCCATTCGAAGTGATTCATAAGCAGTGGGGGGTGGTATCGGTGGCCATGAACGGGCCATCGGTGACGGTGCGACTGCCCTTGCTGGCGCGGGCGCGCGGCCCGATAACAGCGCCCCGGTTCCGCATCGAGAGTCGCTTTCCCTTCGGCCTGATCGTGGCCTGGTCTAACCTGAAAATCGATGTCCAAGCCTGGGCTTATCCTCTAGCCGTGCAATACGACCGGCAACTGGCCGGGGGTGGGCACGAAGCCGAGCAGAACCCGCCTAACGACCCATTTTACCGCGCTGGCAGCGAAGATTTTCACAGTTTACGGCCCTATGTCGCCGGCGATGCCATCCATCGGTTGCACTGGGCGAGCTTTTCACGCGATCAGCTGGTGGTCAAGGCTTTTACCGACTATCAATCGGGCAATGACGTTCTCGATTGGGATCAGTTCCCCGGATTAGCGGACGAAGCGCGGCTCTCGGCGCTGGCCTATCATAGCCAGCTGATGACTGAGCAACATCAGGCCTATGAGCTGCGCTTGCCGGGCACGGTGGTGTGCGCCGACCAGGGCCCGGAACAGCTCGCGCGGGTGCGTCGAGCCTTGGCGCAATTCGGTTATGACTGATAGCACCTATATCCCGCCGCATCTGCGGGCCCTGCACCAGGCCGGCCTGAAGTACCTGCTGCTGGTGCAATTGATGACCCTATTGGCCTTTCTTCCCTATTTGCCCGGTTGGTTTTTCGCGCTGTTTCTCGTGGTCGGCCTCTGGCGTTGGCGGGTGCTGCACGGTCAAATGCGTAAGCCACCGGCCATGGTCCTCTGGGCGGCTGTGTTGATGGGGCTCGGGGCCTTGATGGCCTCTGGTTTGAATCGCTACTCGCTGGACAGTGCTGTCGCCCTCTGTCTGTTGGGTTATCTGCTAAAATCGCTCGAGGTGCTGCGCCGCCGTGATGGTATTTTTCAGATCTACTTGGGCTATTTCTTGGCCGGTGTCTTGCTGCTCTATCGATTCGATCCGATAGCGGCCCTGATCGTTAGCCTACTGTTGTTTTTTAATACCCTAGCCTTGCAGGCCGTTACCGCGGGCGGACACTATAACGCTCGGTATGGACTGACCCAATCGAGTCTTATCTTGCTTGCTGCGCTGCCCATTATGGTGGCCGGCTATCTGTTTTTTCCGCGCCTGCCGCCGCTCTGGCAGATCCCCAATGATCAGCGCGGGGCGCAGACCGGTATGACCGATGAGATCAGTCCCGGCTCGGTGGAGCGCTTGGCGCAGTCGGTCGCGCCGGTCTTTCGGGTTGCCTTCGATACGCCCTTACCGGCCCGCAATCAGTGGTATTGGCGCGGCAACACCCTGAGCGTCTTTGACGGTCGGTCTTGGCAAGCCGAATACCGCAGCGCTAACCCTTTTGCCTGGCCGTCGCAGGCGAAGTTACCCAGCGGAGTGGGGCCCGCGTCGCGTTATTCGGTGCTGATGGAAAACAGCGGCCAACGTTGGCTGTATTTTTTGGACTGGCCGAGCGCCATCGAGGCCGGCAAGGGCGTTATTTTGCCCGATGCGCGCGCCGCCAGCCGTACGCCGATCACTAGTCTGCTGCGTTATCGCGCGAGCAGTCACCGTACCGTCAACTGGCCCGATCAAAGCGGATTGATCGCGTCCAATGTGCTATTGCCGGAGCAGGGCAACGAGCCTTTGCGCCAATGGGCTCAGACCCAGCGCGCGCAATACGCCAGTGACGGCGACTTTATCGATGGCCTAATGCACCATATTCGAACCGAAGGTTTTTTCTACACCCTGCAGCCGCCGGCCTATCCGGGCGACCAAAGTCTGGCCGATTTTTGGCTCACCGGCCGCCGGGGTTTCTGCTCGCACTACGCCAGCGCGGTGGGCTATATTTTGCGCTCGGTCGGCATTCCCACCCGCCTAGTGGGCGGCTATCTAGGCGGCACCTACAACCCGACCGGGGATTATGTGCAAGTGCGCCAGATGGAGGCGCATGTTTGGCTTGAGGTCTGGCTCGGTCAAGGCTGGCAGCGTATCGACCCCACGGCGGCGGTAGCCCCCGATCGGATCGAGATGAACTTGGATACCCTGTTTCGCCGCTCCCAGCCCGGCGATCTGCCACTGTTGTCCCGAATGGGGTCGCTCAGCCTGTTAAATGGGCTGAGTCTTTACTGGGACTCGATGTTATATCAATGGCAGGTGTTGATTCTGGATTACGACAACAGCGTGGCCAAGGCTTGGTTCGAGTCGGCCTTTGGGCGCTTTTCACCCCTGAAGCTGGCCATCGCCATCCTCAGTTTGATGGCCCTAGTCGGCTTCGCGCTGGCCTGGGGTTTGGGCATGGTGACCTGGCCCACCCGCCAACGAGAACCCTACCGCAGCTTGGCGCGCATCGAACGTTGGTACGGTGCCCGCGCCGATGCGGAAACGGTGCAGACCTATTTTCAGCGTTTGGCGGCGCAGCACCCGAGCCACAGCGCGTTGTGGGTGCTGGCCGACCTTATTGAGGGTTCGCTCTATCGCCATGCCGAGCCGATCGCCGCGCGCGAATTCCGCGCCGCTCGACATCGCCTCGTCAAACAGCGCCGACGACGCAGCCTTTAGTTCGCAGACTATGCGATTAGCATCTAACCTTATAGGTAGATACTAGTGGCATCGGTCAGCCGTTTTAAAATGCACCGTTGCCAGCTGTCAGCAGTCGAGATAAAGGACCCATCATCACACATGAGTGATAAACAGCAGCAGTTGCTTCAGCTTAAAGATCATTTTGCCCGACGGGTCTATGAGGAGGCCCGACATGTTGTGAACAGTTGGGGGCAACTGGCCGAGGTGCATTGGCAGGAAGTCTGGTTCAACGAATTCACCCTGGCGGCGACCAAATTGGTCGGGTTGGCCGAGCGGCACGGCTTTATGCCATTGGCGGAGGCTTCTGGTCAACTCGTTGCGGTGTTGGCCGCAGCGGAGGCCCATATCACGCCATCGAGCGATGTGCTCGAACAGCTCAATACCGCCATCGGTCAGATCGCCACGGCCTGTTCGCGTGCCAATGACAACATGGCCCTGAAGCAGGTCTCGGCCGGTCGCAAGCCGGTGTATCTGTGCTTTAACGGCAGCGCTCAGGCGACCCTGCTCAAAGAGCAGCTGGCATCCTTTGGCATCCCGGCGCACTGTTTCGCCAATCAGGTCGATCTAAACGAGGCCATCCTCTATCGATTGCCGGCCGCTATGGTCGTGGACACCGACTTCGGCGACCAGGGCGTCGCATTGGTGTCGACGCTGCAGATGGACCTGCGCGCTCCGATCCCGGTGATCTTCTATTGCCAACAGACCCCCTCGTTGGCCATACGTCTAGCCGTAGTGCGTGCCAATGGCATTGCCCTCTATGTCGGCCAGATGGATGTGGATATTTTGATCGAGCAACTGATCGGTGTCTATTCGTTGCGCTCCGAGCCACCGTTTCGGGTTTTGGTGGTGGATGACTCGCGCGCCCAGGCCATGTACGCCGAACGCACACTAAACTACGCCGGCCTGTTTACCCGCAATGTTAACGACCCGTTCGAAGTGCTGGAGGTTATTGAAAGCTTCAATCCCGATGCCATCCTGATGGACATCTATATGCCCGGCTGTATGGGGCCGGAACTGGCGCAAGTGATTCGCCAGCAGGATAAATACGACTCGATCCCGATCCTCTATTTATCGGCCGAATCCGATATCGACAAACAGCTCGATGCCGTCGGCCGAGGTGGGGATGATTTTCTCACCAAGCCGGTGCCGAAAACGGTGCTGATTGCCACCGTACTCAACCGATGTCGGCGGCATCGGGGCCTGCGCGCGCAGATGATCCGAGACAGCTTGACCGGCCTAGTGGACCACAACCATACCCTCGACACCCTGGCCAAGCTGATTGGCCAAAACCTCGAGGCTGCCTTGCCGCTGACCTTTGTGATGATCGATCTCGATCGCTTTAAGCAGGTTAACGACAGCTATGGGCATGCCATGGGCGATCGGGTTATTCGCGCGCTGGCGCTCTATCTAAAGCAACGTTTCCGGCTCACAGATGTGATTGGTCGTTACGGCGGTGAGGAATTCGCGCTGATCTTACCCGATACCGATGAGGCCACGGCGGCCCTGTTGTTAGATGAGGTGCGCAGCGGCTTTGAGAAGCTGACTCATCATCAGGGCCCTGTTGAAATCAATGTCACCTTCAGTGCTGGGGTGGCCACCTGGACGCCGGGCGAAGATGCCTCGGCCTTAGCGCATCGTGCCGATTTGGCGCTGTATCAGGCCAAAGCCAATGGTCGCAATCGTATTGCGCTGGCCAGTGAACTGCCGCATTAACCGAGTCCCGTGCCGACTGTAAACGGGTAGGGCACATCGATCTGCCGCCCAGTCCGCCCCTGGCACTGCGACAAGAGGATCTATTTTAGGTCCTAAGCGCCCATTCTGCCGCACTTTTCCATCACCCACCGGTCCCGGTCAAGCGACGTTCTGGCTACCCGCCCTCTGCAGCGCTATAATTGCGCGCTTTCGAACTCAACCAAAGAGATTTGCTCCTATATGACCAAAATTCGCACCCGTATTGCGCCTTCACCGACCGGCGACCCGCATGTGGGCACGGCCTATATCGCCCTTTTTAATACCGTATTTGCCAAAAGCCAGGGCGGGGAATTCATCCTGCGGATCGAAGACACCGATCAGGTGCGCTCGACCCCGGAGTCTGAGCAAGCGATTCTAGATAGCCTGAAGTGGCTCGGTCTGAACTGGTCCGAAGGTCCGGACATCGGCGGTCCCTTTGGTCCGTATCGCCAATCCGATCGCAAGGATATTTATCAGCGCTACAGCCAGCAATTGCTTGAGCAGAAGCACGCCTTTCACTGTTTCTGCAGTTCAGAGCGCTTAGACACCTTGCGTGAGGCGCAGCGTTTGGCCGGAGACGATATTGGCTATGACGGTCACTGTCGTCATCTGAGTGAGACCGACGTTGCCGCTAAATTGGCTGCCGGTGAGAGTCATGTGGTGCGCATGGTCGTGCCCGAGGAAGGCACCTGCATTATTAAGGATCTATTGCGCGGCGACGTTGAGATCGAATGGCAGCAGGTTGATATGCAGGTCTTGATGAAGTCCGACGGCCTACCAACCTATCACTTGGCCAGTGTTGTCGATGACCATCTGATGGAAATCAGTCACATCATGCGCGGCGAAGAATGGATCTCCTCAACGCCGAAGCAGTTGGCCCTGTATCAGTATTTCGGTTGGCAGCCGCCGATCTATGCCCACTTGCCGTTGCTCCGCAACACCGATAAGTCGAAGTTGAGCAAGCGTAAGAACCCAACGTCGATTACCTACTATCGTGAAATGGGCATTCTGCCTGAGGTTCTGGTGAACTTTCTCGGCATGATGGGTTGGACTATGCCCAATGGCGAAGAGATCTTCAGTCTGGATGCCATGGTGCAGGCGTTTGATATCAATCGAATGTCACTCGGTGGTCCGGTCTTCGATCTGGACAAGCTCAATTGGCTCAATGGCAAGTACATTCGCGAGCATCACACGCCAGCCCAGTTGCTGCAGCGCCTAGTCGATTGGAAATTCAATGAGACCTTTGCCACCCAGTTGATGCCGCTGGTGCAGGCCCGCGCCGACACGCTGGCCGATATAGCGCCGCTGTTGATGTTTTTCTTTCAGGGCAACCCGGCCATCAGCGAGGCCAGCTTCGCCGATTTGAAAACCGAAAACGAAGAGCTGATGCAACTGCTGCAATGGGTGCTGTGGAAGCTGGAGGCACGCCAAGACTGGACTAAGGCGGGTATCTTTGCCGATATCAAGGCCGTCGCCGAACAGCGCGAGCAAAAGCTCAAAGATGTGAACGCGCCGATCTTTATCGCCATTACCGGTTCGGCCGCCTCAGTTTCGGTCATGGACGCCATGGCCTTGTTGGGCCCGGATATGACCCGAGGTCGGCTGCGCCACGCCATAGGGGTGCTGGGTGGGCTGGGTAAGAAAAAACTCAAATCCCTGGAGCGCCAGTATCAGCAATTGAACAAAACCGGCGGCCAATAGGGTCGCTAGGCTAAGCCATTGAATTTAATGGGAAAAAAGAAATAGAAAACTGTTGACAGGGTGGGGTCTGCTGATTAATATGCGTCGCACCTGTTGAGGGGCTATAGCTCAGCTGGGAGAGCGCCTGCATGGCATGCAGGAGGTCAGCGGTTCGATCCCGCTTAGCTCCACCATTTAGAATAAATCTGGCTTATCGAAAGATAGGCCTTTTTTATATCTGAAATTTGGCAAATAGTTTTAACGCGCTTTTAACAACCTGAGTTATTCCTTAGTGGCCTCAGTTTGCTATAATGCCGCAAATCTGTATTGAGCACCCCTATGGCCAACCCTCTTTATCGCAAAGATATAGTCTCAATCAGCGATCTCAGTCGCACCGATTTGGAACTGATTGTCCAACTGGCCGGCATCTTCAAGGCACAGGGCCCGGGGCCCTATTTGGCCAATAAGGTCATCGCCAGCTGTTTCTTTGAACCGTCAACCCGAACCCGACTCTCGTTCGAGACTGCGGTGCAACGATTACAGGGCGCCCTAATCGGTTTCTCGGACAGCTCTCATACCTCCACCAAAAAGGGCGAAACCCTTACCGACAGCATCCAGATGATGTCCGCTTATGCCGATGCCATTATTATGCGCCACCCGAAAGAGGGTTCCGCGCGCTTGGCGGCCGAGGTGGCCAACGTGCCGGTGATCAATGGCGGTGATGGGGCCAATCAACATCCCTCCCAAACCTTGCTCGATCTATTCTCGATCGCCGAATGCCAAGGCCAGCTGAGTAACCTGTCGGTCGCCTTCGTCGGGGATTTGAAATACGGTCGAACCGTGCATTCCTTGGCGCAAGCCTTGACCTGGTTTAACCCGACTTTCTACTTTGTCGCCCCGGAAGTGCTTAAGATGCCGTCCTATATCGAGCAGAGCCTGATCGAAAAGGGGGTGTCGTTCCGCTATGTCGAGACGCTTGAAGAAGCCGTGAGCAAGGTCGATATCCTCTATATGACTCGCGTGCAAAAAGAGCGCTTCGATCCTACTGAATATATGCATATCGCCTCCCAGTATGTGCTCCGGGCCGAGATGCTGGCGCACGCCAAACCCAATATGAAGGTGCTGCACCCCTTGCCGCGCATCGATGAAATTCATCCGGACGTCGATGCGTCGCCGTTCGCCTACTACTTTCAACAGGCCGAAAACGGTGTCTACGCCCGCGAAGCGCTGCTCGCCTTGGTGCTCAATGAAACCATTAAGGAATTGAACGATGCGTGAAACCATGGCCGTCGAGGCAATTGAAACCGGCACCGTGATCGACCATATACCGGCCGGGCAGGGGCTCAATATCCTGGCGCGCATTCAAGCGCGCAATGGTCAGGCTCGGGTCACCGTCGGTTTGAACTTGCCGTCCAAGGGCAGTGGCCAAAAGGACATCATCAAGGTTGAGGGTTGGTTGTTTTCGGAGCAGGACGCGGCCGAGATGGCACTCTATGCCCCTGATGCGACGGTGAATATTATCGAAGGTTACCGAGTGGTGACCAAATTTCAGATCGGCTTGCCGGCCGCCTTTGTCGGCATCTTTGCCTGCCCCAATTCCAACTGCATTTCCCATTCTGAACCGGTCTCGAGCCGTTTTTATGTTAGCTCCAATCCTAATCAGGTACAGCTGCGTTGCCATTTTTGCGAGCGTACTTTTTCCGACTCGCTATTCAAGCATTAGATTGATCTGCACGGCGGAAAAATCCTGTTAGATCAGTTGCTTATTTCATTTCCTTCTTTATAGTGAAGGCTTTTTATTTGTTCCGAATTACGGGAGTAGGCACGGTAAATGGATACCCTGAATAAGTTGCACGAAGACGCCTTAGCGGCGGTTAAAGAGGCGACCAATGCCCAGTCCCTAGATGACCTGCGGGTTCGCTATCTGGGCAAAAAAGGTGAAATTACCGCCCAGCTGAAATCGCTGGGTAAGTTAACCGCGGAGCAACGGCCCGCCGCCGGCGCCCTGATCAATGAGGTCAAGGACGCGGTATCGGACGCCATCAATGCGCGTAAAGCCAGTATCGAAGCAAACGCCTTGGCCGAGCAACTGGCGGCAGAAAAGCTCGATGTTACCGCGCCCGGTCGACGCCAGCAGAAGGGCGGCTTACACCCAGTAACCATGACGCTGCGGCGCATGGAGGCCTTCTTCACCAATATCGGTTACACCATCGCCACCGGTCCGGAAGTGGAAGACGACTACCACAACTTCGAAGCGCTCAATATCCCGTCGCACCATCCGGCGCGGGCGATGCACGATACCTTCTACTTCGACGTCAACACCCTGTTGCGCACCCATACCTCACCGGTCCAGGTGCGTACCATGGAAAACGGCCAGCCGCCGTTCCGCATTGTCTGCCCGGGCCGGGTTTATCGCTGCGATTCCGACCTGACGCACAGCCCTATGTTCCACCAGATGGAAGGCCTGATGATCGACAAGCAGGTCAGCTTTGCCGACCTGAAGGGCACCATCGAAGAATTCCTGCGGGTGTTCTTCGAAAAAGAACTTAAGGTCCGCTTTCGGCCCTCCTATTTCCCCTTCACCGAGCCCAGTGCTGAGGTCGATATTGCCTGTGTTATGTGTAATGGCGAAGGCTGTCGAGTCTGTAGCCACACCGGTTGGCTCGAAGTGCTCGGCTGCGGCATGGTGCATCCCGATGTGTTACGTGCATCGGGTGTCGATCCTGACCAGTATCAGGGTTTTGCCTTCGGCATGGGTGTGGAACGGATGGCGATGTTGCGTTACGGCGTGAATGACTTACGCCTGTTCTTCGATAACGACCTGCAATTCCTGCGTCAATTCAACTGATTCCGCAACAGGACCTAGACAATGAAAGTGAGTGAAAAGTGGCTGCGTAGCTGGGTGAATCCATCCGTTAGCGCCCAAGAATTAATGGACCAGGTCACCATGGCCGGTCTGGAAGTGGAAGGCTTTGAGCCCGTTGCTGAAGCCTTCAGTGGTGTGATCGTCGCCGAAATCATCAGCTGCGAGCGCCATCCCAATGCCGACAAGCTGCAAGTCTGTACCGTGTCCACCGGCAGCGAGAATGTTCAGGTGGTCTGCGGCGCACCCAATGCCCGGGCAGGCCTAAAAGTTGGCTTCGCTCAGGTCGGTGCGGTGTTGCCTGGCAACCTCAATATCGGACAGGCCAAGCTGCGCGATGTCGACAGCTTCGGCATGTTGTGCAGCGAGAAGGAACTGGGCTTATCGGCCGCACACGAGGGTATTCTCGAACTGCCGGCCGATGCGCCGGTCGGTCAGGATATTCGCACTTACTACGAGCTAGACGACATCGCCATCGAAGTCGATCTGACCCCCAACCGGGCCGATTGCTTGAGTCTGCGCGGATTGGCGCGCGAGGTGGGGGTGCTCAACGATTTGCCGATGCACGCGCCCGATCTGGCCGCCGTCCCGGTGCAGCATCAAGATCTGTTTGACGTCACCATTGAAGATGGCAAGGGTTGCCCACGCTATGTTGGCCGTGTCCTACATCAGGTCGATATCAGTGCCGCCACACCGATCTGGATGGTGGAACGGCTGCGCCGCAGTGGTATTCGCTCGATCGATGCCGTGGTCGATGTTACCAACTATGTGATGTTGGAACTCGGTCAGCCGATGCATGGCTTCGATTTACAGCAATTGAACGAAAAAATCGTCGTGCGCAAGGCGCGTGCCGATGAAAAACTGGTCTTGCTGGACGGGCAGGAGATCGCACTGGATCCCTCCATCCTGGTGATCGCCGATGCCGCCGGCCCGCTCGCGATGGCCGGTATTATGGGCGGTGTTCATAGCGGCGTGTCCGCCACGACCACCTCGGTGTTTCTGGAAAGCGCCTTTTTTGCGCCCATTGAGCTGGCCGGTAAGGCCCGTGCCAAGGGTCTGCACACCGATTCCAGCCACCGCTTCGAACGCGGTGTCGACAGCCGTTTGCAAGAAGCCGCCATCGAGCGAGCCAGTGCACTGTTGGCCAGCATCTGTGGCGCCCAGGCCGGTCCGCTGATCGTCAAGGAGCAGGCTGAGTATATTCCCAAGCGGGCCGTGATCGACCTCTATTCAAGCGTGGTCACCAGCAGTCTGGGGATGTCGATCGATGATCTGCGCATCAAACAAATTCTAGTCGGTCTGGGCTTTACCCTGCTAACCGAAGCCGAAGGCCATTGGCAGGTTCAGGCGCCCAGCTGGCGTTTCGATATGGCCATACAGGCCGATTTGATCGAAGAGCTTGCCCGCATCGTCGGTTACGACAACCTGCCGGTAACCGCCCCAAAAGTGGCCATGAAGCCCCAAGGTCCGGCCGAGCAGGCGACACCGGTGGCGGCATTAGTCGATCGTATGGTGTCTCTGGGTTACCAAGAAGCCATCACCTTCAGCTTTGTGGAACCCGGCGTCCAGGAACTGATGTTTCCCAATCTCAACAGCTTGAAATTGGCCAACCCGATATCGGCTGACCTGTCCGCCATGCGGGTATCGCTCTGGCCGGGTTTGTTAAAGGCCGTGCAGCACAACCTGAATCGCCAGCAAGAGCAGGTGCGCCTGTTTGAGACCGGTCAGCGCTTTCGCGTGGAAAATAAGGGTCTGGAGCAAGTCGATATGTTAGCCGGGGTCATTACCGGCTCGCGTGCCGCCAAGGGCTGGTATGAAAACGGTGAGAGTGTCGACTTTTACGACCTGAAAGGCGATGTCGAGCAGCTCTTAGGCCATATCAAGGGTGTCGAGTTTGAGATTGTTAACGGCACCAACAGCGCGCTGCACCCGGGCCAATGTGCTCGAATCGAACGCAACGGCAAGCTGGTGGGCCATTTGGGCGCCTTACACCCGAACTTGGCGAAAAGTTTCGGCTTTAAGCAAAACGTATATCTGTTTGAGGTTCGGTTAGATCGCACCTTGCCGGCGCTCTTGCCGAAGTTCCGCCCCCTGTCGAAGCAGCCTGCGAGTACGCGAGATTTGGCGGTAGTAATTGACGAAGAGGTGTCGGTCAGTGCCGTCTTGGATACGGTGCGTGAGATGGCCGGTGACGATTTGGTGAGTCTAAATCTGTTCGATATCTACCGCGGCAAAGGAATCGATTCAAAAAGAAAAAGTATTGCGATGGGCTTGACCTGGCAGCATTCCTCACGCACTCTGACTGATGACGAAATTAATCGCTTCATGGATTTGATCATTAACACCCTACAAACGCGCCTAGATGCGGTTTTGCGGGGCTAAGGAGCCCACCATGGCCCTGACCAAAGCAGAGATGGCAGACCGTTTATATGAGGAATTAGGTCTCAATAAGCGTGAAGCCAAAGAAATGGTTGAGATTTTCTTCGAAGAAATACGAGAAAGTCTAGTGCATAACGAACAGGTGAAGTTGTCCGGCTTTGGCAACTTCGATCTCCGGGATAAGCGGCAACGCCCTGGACGGAATCCGAAAACGGGTGAAGAGATCCCGATCTCGGCTCGTCGAGTGGTTACCTTCCGGCCCGGACAGAAACTGAAGGTGACCGTCGAAAATTATGTTGGAACCGAGCCAGAATGATGAATTACCTGTAATCCCAGGCAAACGTTATTTCACCATTGGTGAAGTGAGTGAATTGTGTGCCGTAAAACCACACGTTTTGCGCTATTGGGAGCAGGAATTTCCACAACTGAGCCCCGTCAAACGCCGGGGCAATCGCCGCTATTATCAGCGCGGTGATGTCATGTTGATTCGTCAAATTCGGCACCTCCTCTATGAAGACGGCTATACCATCGGCGGTGCACGGCAAAAGATGACCGACCCCGAAGACTCCGAGCAAGCCCAGCAGGCGCGCCAGACACTGATTTCAGAAATGATTGAAGAGTTAGAGGCGGTTCTGGTTTTATTGCTTAAATCGCAAAAAACAGAGTAAAAACCTTTTGTTTTTCAATATGTTAGCTTAGAATACTCAGACAGTCGGGCATTGGCGCAGTCAGGTAGCGCATCGTCATGGGGTGGCGAGGGTCAGAGGTTCGAATCCTCTATGCCCGACCAATACATTATTTAAAATCAGCAGCTTAGAGCTGCTTTTTTTATGCCTGGAATTTAAGATTTAACCTTTTTATGCGGCCTGTGGCCGATATATCGAACACCCAACGCCAACTCCAACCCCCCATCCCAGCGCCATGCCAGCGCCATCCCAGCGCCATGCCAGCGCCATTCCGTCCCGGCCCAAGCCCAAGCTTCCAATCACTTATTCGAATCCGTGGGCCTAATGCTACCCAAGCACCCAATTCCTATCGTCAACAAGCCTGAGTGGAACAAAGCCTAGCTGCGATAATCTCTGCTCCTCCTATTCCAAAGCATCGTCTTGCATCGGCAAGCAAAAGCGAATTTATACGAAACTATCCGCGTGTCCAGAAACTAATCTATATGTCCAGGAATTGCCATGATCAGGAATATAGATCTCAGGCGCTCTAACATCCGAGCCATATTCTAATTGGTTGGTTGGTTGGTTGGTTGGTGCGGTCTGGCTCCCAGTGCATGGGTTGAGATTCATCAAAATATTCATTCTGACTAGCATTCACAGAACCGCTGGTTTAACTTGGAAGAGCTGATTTTAGAGCAATAAAAATAGCCTAAAAAAAGATACTTTTCTTAACATGTTTTTAAAAATTATCAACAATCTAAATAAAAGTATTACCTTTATGTATTAATTTCACAAAGTTGCTAAAACATGTACTTTTTTATTAATGGGTGTGAGTGATGGTAATTTTAAAAATTCAGATTGGTTGATATTTTTTTACGCGAGTTCTTTTTTGGAATTTAGCGAGGGTCAGTCTATTTTTTTGAGTCTTCTGCTGCTGGTACTGATAAGGCTGTATGGCCGAAATGAAAAGCCAGTTGGGTTGTTGCCACAGAGCGGGAAGTTGTTTAAATGATTAGTATTAAAAAAGAGCTATTTGCTCCGCACAATAGTCCTGAATTGCACTTTGGCTGGAGTGCTAAATATTTTTTCAGTCCAATAACGAACGGTTGTAAAGTCGAAGTCGAAGTCGACAGGACGCACTGCGCTGGACGCAATCAAATTTCGCTCACCTCGATTCAGCCTAACCATGACTAAACCCCAACAGCACAGCACATCGGCTGATTTTTCATACCACAGCGATCTCAATGGTGGCTCCCTCATGGTGCGCGAGAGCCGCGTGGTTGCCGGCCTATTGCTCAACGAGGTGTCAAGCGAAGAGTGGACGCGGGCGATCATCACCAACAACTTGCTGCAAAAACGCAGTCCGAAAACAGCCGACCGTTTTGGCTGCGCCATTCGCTCACGTTTACAGCTGTTAGACCCCGATTTTTGGCGGGCCCTGCGCGATGGCGATGATGAGCTGGCCACCCAAATCAGCTTTGTTGCGGCGCTGCAACGCAACCTGTTATTGGTGGAGTTTATCGAGCAAATCGTGCGCGATGCCTATGCCGCCCATGCTGAAAAGCTGCAAGTCTATCAATGGTTGGATTTCCTCGATGATTGCGGCAACAAGGACCCACGCATTAACCGTTGGCAACCCGCCACCAAGAAAAAAATGGGCAGTGTGGTCTTTCGCATGCTCAAGGAAGTGGGTTATTTGCACAACGCGCGTGGCCGAAAATTGCAAAATATGCAGATCCGACCCGAAACACGCGACTTGTTGGCAAACACCACCAAACACCGATTACTGGCCTGTATGGAAGTACGCACATGAATCAAGGCTTGCAAGAACGGCTCAATAAGATCCCAGATATTTTATTGTCAGAAGACTTTCTCAACAAAAAAGGCCTGGGCGGGGACCTGTGTTTTTGGATCTTCGACTACGCCCCCGAGCACGAACTTCAGGTTAGGGACCATCTGCATTTCTTGGCCGAGTTGCTGGCTAAGAAGCACAGCCACCTCAAGGTCGCCCACATCAACCTGTTGGACAACATGGTGGCGTACCTGACCGACCGCAATCTGTTGGAGCGGGCCATAGACCTGCAAAAAGCCAAGGGCGATGAGGCGTTACTCAAAGCCCTCTCAGGTCCGTTGCACATGGATAAGTTTGTGCCCTTTTTGCTCAAACATAACAAGATTGATCACCAAGACTTGGTGCTGCTCTCCGGTGTCGGCTCAGTATGGCCGCTGTTGCGGGCTCACAATTTGCTCAACAGCCTGCATGCCGACTTAGGTCACGTGCCCCTGGTGCTGTACTACCCGGGTGAATACACCGGTAAAGACTTATCGCTCTTTAATCGAATCCCCTCCAATAATTATTATCGCGCCTTTAAATTAGTTAGCGAATAAGGATAGCTCAATGACTGCCGTTAGAGACATTTTCTATAAAGACATCGAGCGCTCCATTAATGGTGTTGTTAAAGCAGACCAAAACGACGACACAACGGTTTACGTGGAACTGGACGAATACGTTGTAACCAAAGAACTTGATGCCCACTTCCGCAACTTCTTCGAGGTGTTCTCCACCTCGCTCGATGAGAAGGCCCTGGAAGACAAGATTGGCATCTGGATCTCAGGTTTTTTCGGTTCCGGTAAGTCCCACTTCTTGAAAATACTGTCTTACCTGCTCGCCGATGTTGAATCGGTATCACCCAATGGCACCAAGCGCCTGGCGTCGGACTTTTTTGATGCCAGCAAAATACGCGACGCCATGGTCCGGGCCGACATTCAAAAGGCCGCCGCCAATAAATCCGATGTTATTCTGTTTAATATTGACAGCAAGTCGGGCGCTAAAGATGACGCCAACCCGATACTCGACGTGTTCTTGCGGGTGTTTAACGAATTCCAGGGTTTTAGCAGTGACCACCCCCACATAGCGCACCTGGAACGCTATCTGCAAAGCAAAGGGGTATTAACCCAGTTCACCACTAAATTTGCCGAGCTCTCTCAGTCGACCTGGGTCAAAGAGCGCGATGCCTTCCATTTTTTCCAGGCAGACATCCAACAGGCCTTAGCCTTTGCAATGGCGATATCCGACGCCGAAGCGCAAAAATGGTTTGAAGAGTCCGAAGATGCGCTCAACTACAATGCCGAGCGATTTTGCCAATGGGTCAAAGAGTACCTGGACAACCACCCCGAGCCCAATAGACGCATTCTGTTCCTGGTCGATGAAATCGGCCAGTTTATCGGCAAAAACACCGACCGGATGTTAAAGCTGCAAACCCTGGCAGAAAACCTGGGCACCATTTGCAAGGGCCGCGCCTGGATTGTGGTCACCGCCCAGGCGGATATGGACGCGACGCTGGGCGACTTATCCAGTGCCGAGTCGGATACCTTTTCAAAAATTGCCGCGCGTTTCAGCACCCGCTTGTCGCTCTCTGGGGCCAATGTCGACGAGGTAATCGAGCAGCGCTTATTGCGCAAAAACCCCGAGGCCGAAGCCACGCTGCAGACCATTTACGCCAAAGAGGGTGATATTCTCAAGAATCAGATCATCTTCGACAGCACCGGGCCCACGCTGCGCTCATTCGCCAGCGAAGCCGACTTTGTGCGCTGTTATCCCTATCCACCCTATCAGTTCCGCCTGTTGCAGAGTGTGTTTACCGAGATCCGCAAGGTCGGGGCCACCGGTGCCGCGCTGTCTAACGCCTCGCGGTCCATGTTGGACTCGTTTCAGGTTGCCGCCTTGCAGCTGAAAGACGCCGAGCTGGGCGCCCTGGTGCCGATGCACTACTTTTATCGCTCGGTGGAGTCCTTTCTCGAACCAGCCGTAAAACAAGCCATCGACAACGCCGCCACCGATGACATCTATACCCCGTTCGACATCAGCCTGTTAAAAACCCTGTTTATGATCCGCTATGTCGATCTGGTCAAGGGCACCATCGACAACCTCATTACCCTCTCGTTGCAAACCATCGATGAAGATAAGGTGATCCTGCGCAAGCAGGTGGTCACCAGCCTGCAACTGCTGGAAAAACAGTGCCTGATCACCCTAAACGGCCATGAATACCTGTTTTTAACCAATGAAGAACGCGACATTACTCGCAAGATAAAAGCCACCGACATCTCCAGCTCGGAAGAGACCAAAGCTCTGATGGATATTATCTATAAGGAGCTGCTCGGCGATCGCAATAAATTCCGCTACCCGGTCAACAAACAAGACTATGACGTCGGTCGGTATCTGGACGGTCACACCCTGGACGGCCGCTACGAGGCCGACTTGAAAATGGAGGTGTTGTCGCCGCTCGACTCCGATTACAGCCTCTATTCAGAAGCCGCCTGCATCAACCGCAGTACCGAAGGCAACGGCTCGGTGGTGATCCGCCTGGCCGATGAGAACAGCTTTTTCCTAGAGCTGAGCACCTGGTTGCGCACCAACAAATTTATCCGCCTGAATAATGACAAGAGCCAACAGGACCTCAGCCGCATACTGGCCGACCGGGGCCGTGAGAACCAGGAGCGGCTCACCCGGTTACGGGTCAATGTCGACCAACTGATGCTCTCTGCCCAGGTCTATTGTCTGGGCCAGCGCCTGAAGGTGAGTCAAACCAACGCCACGGTGCGCTTCGACGAGGGCTGCTTGTATCTGCTTGAAAACACCTTCACCAAACTGGCCTACCTCAAGGTACTGCAAACCGATGCCCAGCGTGAGTTAAGTGCGGTATTGGCGCTAGACGATATCGCCCAGATGGGTCTGGGCCTGGAGGGCGCCGCCGGCAACCCTCAGGCGACCAACGAGGTGCAACAATTCATCACCCTCAAGGCGGCCAGCAATGATCGCATCCTGGTCTCCGATGTGCTCGACCGCTTTAACAAACGGCCCTTCGGCTGGCCCGACAATGAAATCCTACTGATCATTGGCCGCTTGGCGGCGGGCAACCACCTAACCTTGCAACTCAATGGTGGCACCCTGGCCAATAAAGATGCCTTCGAGCCGCTAACCAATTCCCGCAAGCGGCGCGACATCACCCTGATCAAAAAACGCCAAACCGATGAGATTATTCTCAAGCAGGCCAGAACCCTAAGCCAAGACCTGTTCCGCAGCATGGGCCCATCGGCCGAGAAAGAGCTGTTCGGCTTTTACAGCCAACATTTTAACCAATGGCTCAGCAACCTGCGCAGTTATAAAAGCAAAACCGATCTGGGCGGGTTCCCCGGCGCGAAGATCATTGCCACCTCTGTCTTAACCCTGGATCGCCTGCAGCTGAACGACGACAGCTTCGACTACTTCAAACAGCTCGTCGACAACCGCGACTTGTATAAAGACCTCGAAGAGGACTACCACGATGTGCACGAGTTTTTCGCCAACCAACTGCCGGTATGGCAACAGCTGCAAGGCGCCTTGGTGGATTTTGACAAAAACAAACAGGCCTTGGAACGCGACGAGCAGGCCGCCGCCGCACTCCTAGCCCTAACCCAGATCCACACGGCCGAAGCGCCCTACAACAAGCTGCACCAGGTCGCCGGGCTGGTCGCCACCGTGAACCAGATAAACGACGCGCTGATCGGCGAAAAACGCCACCACGCACTGGAGCGGGTAGAGCAACGCATTGTGCAACTGCAGCAAGACATTGCCAGCTCCGGCATCGCCACACCCGAGCTGAGCAACCAACTGCTGCGCCCGCTGCAACTGCTCAAAGAAGACATCCAACAGCAAAAAAGCATCCCGCAGATCTACATGCTGCAAACCGAAACCGCCAACGAACGCCTAGACGATGCCCTGGACACCCTGAACAAAACCATCGAACGCGAGCAGGCCAAACGCGCTGCCTTGGAGTCCCCTGTCAAGCCAACGCCGACCATCCCCTCTCGACCAGGGCCAGTGACGGAGCCTGTGCCCTTGGTCAAACCCAAGCAAATAGCCGAGGTATCGGTCACCCAGGCGTTCAGTGCAGTCATCGAGGGCGCCTACATTGAAACGCCCGAGCAAGCCGCTCAGTTCCTAGCCGAGCTCAAGCAACAGCTCGACGTGGCGCTAGAGCAGGGCGCTCGCGTGCGGATTCGTTAAGCGCTGCCCAAACAACCGGGCGGCCAATCCGCCCAAGCCCTAATGGCGCCATTTGCCGTGTAACGGAAGAACCCTAAAACATTATGAACACAGCCAACCTAAAAGCCTACGCCCCCAAAGCCCGCCGCGATTTTATTGCCGCGGTGTCTAAGCAAGCGCAACAGTTCGGTGTGAGCGCGCAAACGATTCACCCGGTGGTGGTCACCGGGGACATCTGTGTGGTCAATGGCACACCCTTCCCGGTGAGCTTCGCAGCCAGAATCACTCGGCTGGGTGAGCGGGTAGAGCGGGTAGGCTTTGCCCACACCATGGAGCAGGTGGCCTATTCCTGGTTTAACCGCATTATCGCCATCCGTTATATGGAATTACACGACTACCTCGGCCATGGCCGCCGGGTGTTATCGCACCCAGACCACCCCACCGGGTATCAAATACTCGATGAATGTACCGATATCAGCTATGGCAACAGCGGAGAAACCGGGCAGCTGCCCAACCTAAGCCACGCTCAGGTGGTGGCCCTCAAACTCGATGGCACCAAAGACGAAGAACTGTACCGCGCGCTGTTACTGGCCCAATGCCATGCCCTGAACACCGCCATGCCGTTTCTATTTGAAAGCGTCGACGATGAGACCGAGTTACTGCTACCGGAAAACCTTACCAAAACCGATTCCCTGATTGGCGATCTGATTACCGACATCCCCGAGTCCGATTGGCAAAACGTCGAGATCATCGGCTGGCTGTACCAGTTTTATATCTCCGAGAAAAAAGACCAGGTGATCGGCAAGGTGGTAAAAAGTGAAGACATCCCCGCGGCCACCCAACTGTTTACGCCCAACTGGATCGTCAAGTACATGGTGCAAAACTCGCTCGGTGCCCAGTGGCTGGCGACCTATCCGCACTCGCCATTAAAAGCGCAGATGGCATACTACATTGAACCGGCAGAACAAACCGACGAAGTGAATGCCCAGCTAAAAGCCATCACCCCAACCAGCCTAAACCCAGAAGAGCTGACCTTGATCGACCCAGCCAGTGGCTCTGGCCACATCCTGGTAGAAGCCTATGAACTGTTCAAAGCCATCTATCTGGAACGTGGCTACCGGCAAAGGGACGTCCCGCAACTGATCCTGGAGAAAAACCTATTCGGCCTCGACATCGACGAGCGTGCGGCGCAGCTGACGGGCTTTGCGCTGATGATGAAGGGCCGGGCAGATGACCGGCGGTTGTTTGAGCGGGGGGTGAAGCTGAATGTGATGGCATTGGTGGACAGTGCCGGGTTTGATGCCGAGGTTGTCAGTCAGGGCCTAAACCTAGAGCCATTTGGCTTAACAGAAACAGACCTGAACGAACTGAAGGACTTATTCGAGCATGCGACGACCTTTGGGTCCTTGATTCAGGTGCCGGAGGGTTTGGCGGGTAAGTTGCCGGCGTTGAAGCAACTGAGTGAGGCCCGCAGCCAGGATCTGTTTGTGGCGGAGGCGCTTAGGGGGTTAGGGCCCTTGGTGCAACAGGCTCAGGTGTTGGCGGCGCAGTATGATGCGGTGGTGGCGAATCCGCCGTATATGGGCGGCAAGTATCTACCATTGATCCTGAGGACCTACTTGAAGGACTGCTACCCGGGGTATGAGAAGGATTTCTTCTCTGCCTTCATCGACCGCGATCTCGCGTTCAGCAAACCACATGGCCGACTCGGTTTCATGTCGCCCTTTGTCTGGATGTTTATTTCCAGTCACGAATACCTGCGTACGAGACTTATCAATGAAGAAAACATCACATCTCTGGTGCAACTTGAGTATTCAGGCTTCGAGGGTGCCACTGTTCCCATCTGTACCTTTACATTACAAAAGGGCCATCTAAGCGGACTAAAGGGGTGTTACATCCGTTTGTCTGACTTTCGTGGTTCGCAAAATCAGGGGCCAAAAACGCTCGAGGCCGTTCAAAATCGCGCTTGCAGTTGGTTCTTCGAAGCTGCCCAAGACGAGTTCAAGAAGATTCCTGGCAGCCCGGTGGCTTATTGGATGAGCGAGGCGATTCGTAACATATTCACCGGGACAAAAATGGGTGAGTTTTTCAATACGGAAGGTCAGAATAAGACAACCAATAACGAACGCTACCTCAGATACGTTTGGGAAGTGAAAAAGGAGTCTATCGGGCCTAACAAGAAGTGGGTCATTTGCGCAAAAGGCGGCTCGTTTCGAAAATGGGCCGGGAACCTTGAGAATTTGATTGATTGGTCACTGACGACACGAACGTTTTATTCTAAAGACCATAGCGCTCGAATCATTGATTCTAAATTCTGGTACTTGGAAGGCATCACGTGGACTGATATAACTTCTGCATCTACAGCATTTAGGTATCTTCCGTCAGGATGTACATATGAGACGGCTGGACCGACA
Organism: Reinekea forsetii; assembly: GCF_002795845.1. GTDB lineage: Bacteria > Pseudomonadota > Gammaproteobacteria > Pseudomonadales > Natronospirillaceae > Reinekea > Reinekea forsetii. The sequence continues at coordinate 2,115,174 of NZ_CP011797.1, read as the reverse complement.
CTCTTTGTGAGGCATGTGAAAATCTTCGCGGTGCTTGCGTACTTAAACTCCCCATTTGCTGCGTATGCCATCGACGTACTCAATCCGACGATGCACGTGAAGGTCCGAGATATCAGAGCACTGCCGTTTGACGTCAGTGATGAACCCTTACTGGACCGGGTAAGCCGAAGCGCTGTAGGCTTGGTCGATTCGGCAATGGCCGACTGGGACGCCTACGAACGCTCCTGGGACTTCCAATTCTTGCCCCTCCTGACCATATCCTCCGAACCAGTCCAAAGCCTCGAATCCAGATACACCTCTTGGATTAAATCGAACCGCGCCACCATCGCCGAGATGCAACGCCTAGAAGAAGAAAACAACCGCCTCTTCATCGACGCCTACGGCCTGGCGGACGAGCTCACGCCCGACGTTCCCATCGAGCAGATCACCCTCACGGTGAACCCGGCCTACCGCTACGGTATTAAAAAATCCGCAGAGGAACGCGACATCCGCTTCCGCGAAGACACCCTGCAAGAACTGATCTCCTACGCCATCGGTTGCATGATGGGCCGCTATAGCCTGGACGCGCCGGGCCTCATCTACGCCCACAGCGGCAACGAAGGCTTCGACCCAACTAGTTATATCAAATTCCCAGCCGACGACGACGGCATCATCCCACTCACCGACACCGAATGGTATGCCGATGACGCCGCGAACCGCCTAGTGGAATTCATCTCAGTCGCCTGGGAGGCCGCCCACCTGGAAGCCAACCTCGATTTCTTGGCGGCCAACCTTTCACCCAAAAAAGGCGAAGGCAGCCGCGATACTCTGCGCCGTTACCTGTGTGACAGCTTTTACAAAGACCACATGCAAACCTACAAAAAACGCCCCATCTACTGGCTGTTTAGCAGCGGCAAACAAAAGGCCTTCCAGTGCTTGGTGTATTTACACCGCTATAACGCAGGCACCTTAGCGCGTATGCGGACCGAATACGTCATCCCGCTCACCGCCAAACTCAGCTCGCATATCGACAAACTCGATAACGACAAACTGGCCAGTAGCTCTGCCGCGGAAATCAAAAAGCTCGAAAAAGAAATCCAGCGCCTGCAAAAACAACAGACCGAACTGACCGAGTTTGATGAAAAACTCAAGCACCTGGCCGATCAGCGCATCACGCTGGATTTGGATGACGGCGTGAAGGTGAACTACGGTAAGTTTGGTGATTTGTTGGTGGATGTTAAGGCGATACATGGGGAGAAGGCTAAATGAACACAGCCAACCTAAAAGCCTACGCCCCCAAAGCCCGCCGCGATTTTATTGCCGCGGTGTCTAAGCAAGCGCAACAGTACGGAGTGAGCGCGCAAACGATTCACCCGGTGGTGGTCACCGGGGATATCTGTGTGGTCAATGGCACACCCTTCCCGGTGAGCTTCGCAGCCAGAATCACCCGGCTGGGTGAGCGGGTAGAGCGGGTAGGCTTTGCCCACACCATGGAGCAGGTGGCCTATTCCTGGTTTAACCGCATTATCGCCATCCGGTATATGGAATTACACGACTACCTCGGCCATGGCCGTCGGGTGTTATCGCACCCAGACCACCCCACCGGGTATCAGATACTCGATGAATGTACCGACATCACCTATGGCAACACAGGTGAAACCGGGCAGCTGCCCAACCTAAGCCACGCCCAGGTGGTGGCCCTCAAACTCGATGGCACCAAAGACGAAGAACTGTACCGCGCGCTGTTACTGGCCCAATGCCATGCCCTGAACACCGCCATGCCGTTTCTATTCGAAAGCGTCGACGATGAGACTGAATTATTGTTACCGGCAAACCTTACCAAAACCGATTCCCTGATTGGCGATCTGATTACCGACATCCCCGAGTCCGATTGGCAAAACGTCGAGATCATCGGCTGGCTGTACCAGTTTTATATCTCCGAGAAAAAAGACCAGGTGATCGGCAAGGTGGTAAAAAGCGAAGACATCCCCGCGGCTACCCAACTGTTTACGCCCAACTGGATCGTCAAGTACATGGTGCAAAACTCGCTCGGTGCCCAGTGGCTGGCGACCTATCCGCACTCGCCATTAAAAGCGCAGATGGCATACTACATTGAACCGGCAGAACAAGCCGATGATGTAAATGCCCAGCTTAAAGCCATCACCCCAACCAGCCTAAACCCCGAAGAGCTGACCTTGATCGACCCAGCCAGTGGCTCTGGCCACATCCTGGTAGAGGCCTATGAACTGTTCAAGGCCATCTACCTGGAGCGTGGCTACCGGCAAAGGGACGTCCCGCAATTAATCCTGGAGAAGAACCTGTTCGGCCTCGATATCGATGAGCGCGCCGCACAGCTCAGTGGCTTTGCGCTGATGATGAAGGGCCGGGCGGATGACCGGCGGTTGTTTGAACGGGGGGTGAAGCTGAATGTGATGGCACTGGAGGACAGTTCCGGGTTTGATGCCGAGGTTGTGAGCCAGGGCTTTAACCTAGAGCCATTTGGCTTAACAGAAGTGGATCTGAACGAGCTGAAGGACTTATTCGAGCATGCGACAACCTTTGGGTCGTTGATTCAGGTGCCGGAGGGGTTGGCGGTTAAGTTGCCGGCGTTGAAGCAGTTGAGTGAAGTTAGCAGCCAGGATCTGTTTGTGGCGGAGGCGCTTAGGGGGTTGGGGCCGTTGGTGCAACAGGCTGAGGTATTGGCGGCGCAGTACGACGCGGTGGTGGCGAATCCGCCGTATATGGGCAACAAGGGCATGAACACCGATGTGGCGGCATTCGTAAAGGGTGCGTTCCCTGACGCCAAGAGTGACCTGTTCGCTTGTTTTATAGAGCGCAGTTACACGTTTGCGAAAGATGATGGTACTTACGCGATGGTAACAATACAAAACTGGATGTTCCTCTCTTCGTTTGAAAAGTTGCGAGAGAGGATGCTTGTAAATAAAACCATTCGTGCAATGGCTCAGATTGGATATAACAGCTTTCCCTCCATGAACTCCAAAGTGGCGCAGGCGACGGTGTTTGCGGTCACAAACTGTCGAGTCTCGGGGTATCTGGCGACGTTTATCGATCTCAACAATGCACCTCAGTCGGCCGATAAAAGGGATGTCTTCTTAGGAAGGGGTTCTGCCAATGAGTTCATTATTTCCCAAGATGAGTTCAAGAAAATACCTGGTAGCCCGGTGGCTTATTGGGTGAGTGACCGAGTTCAAAAAGTATTTGAAGACCTCCCTCCAATGAAGACTGTAGCCCCAACAAGACAAGGGCTAGCAACTGGGGACAACTCCCGATTCCTCCGATATTGGCAAGAGGTGTCAAGCGAAAATGCTTATCTCAATGGTTTCGCGAACAGCTTAGGCCGCCGCCGAGCACGCTGGTTCCCCTGCAACAAAGGGGGAGCGTTCCGCAGATGGTATGGGAACAACGATTTCGTAGTGAACTGGGAGAACGGTGGCGATGAGATAAAGGCGTTCGTAGACGAGAACGGAAGGCAACGGTCTCGACCGCAAAACGAATCCTACTATTTCCGCGAAGGCCTGACTTGGAGCGCAATCACGAGTTCCAGCCTATCAATGAGGTACTCGCCCAAGATACACATGTTCGAGACAAAAGGTGCAATGTGCTTCCCAAGTTCGCGCGAAGTATTGTGGGCGGCCCTTGGGTTCACGAATTCAAAGCTCGTGAATGTCTTCCTCGCGGCAACATCACCCACTCTGGACTTTCACGAGGGGCCAGTTGGAAATCTGCCGTATCAAAACGTAGTTGTGGCTATGGATGGAGTTGAGCGTTGTGTTTTGGCAGGTCGGAATGACTGGGACTCCTACGAACGCTCGTGGGACTTCCAATCCCTACCCCTTCTGACAGCCTCCTCTGGCACCACGTTCACCATCGAATCCAGCTACACCACCTGGATCACCCAAAACCGCGCCACCATCGCCGAGATGCAGCGCCTCGAAGAAGAAAACAACCGCCTCTTCATCGACGCCTACGGCCTAGCGGACGAGCTCACGCCCGAGGTCCCCATCGAGCAGATCACCCTCACGGTGAACCCGGCCTACCGCTACGGTATAAAAAAATCCGCAGAGGAACGCGACATCCGCTTCCGCGAAGACACCCTGCAAGAACTAATCTCCTACGCCATCGGCTGCATGATGGGCCGCTACAGCCTGGACGCGCCGGGCCTCATCTATGCTAACAGCGGCAACGAAGGCTTTGACCCAACTAGTTATATCAAATTCCCAGCCGACGACGACGGCATCATCCCACTCACCGATACCGAATGGTATGCCGATGACGCCGCGAACCGCCTAGTCGAATTTATCTCAGTCGCCTGGGATGCCGCCCACTTGGAAGCCAATCTCGATTTCTTGGCCGCCAACCTCTCACCCAAAAAAGGCGAAGGCAGCCGCGATACCATTCGCCGTTACCTGTGTGACAGCTTTTACAAAGACCACATGCAAACCTACAAAAAACGGCCGATCTACTGGCTGTTTAGCAGCGGCAAACAAAAGGCCTTCCAGTGCTTGGTGTACTTACACCGCTATAACGAAGGCACCCTGGCGCGGATGCGGACCGAATACGTCATCCCGCTCACCGCCAAACTCAGCTCGCATATCGACAAACTCGATAACGACAAACTGGCCAGCAGCTCCGCCGCGGAAATCAAAAAGCTCGAAAAAGAAATCAAGCGCCTGCAAAAACAACAGACCGAACTGACCGAGTTTGATGAAAAACTGAAACACCTGGCCGATCATCGCATCAGGCTGGATTTGGATGATGGTGTGAAGGTGAACTACGGTAAGTTTGGCGATTTGTTGGTGGATGTTAAGGCAATACATGGGGAAATACCAAAAAAATAATATAACGTTAATATCGAAAAATATTACGGTTAGTTGAACCACAAACTTACAATATAGACAGCTTAATTTGAGGGCCTGAAATGTATCAAGCTGGCGGTACCATTAAATCGTTAATCGACAAGGTTGCCTCTAAGGAGTACATACTTCCGGCAATTCAGCGTGAGTTTGTATGGAAGCCGGACCAGATATGCCAGCTATTTGACAGTTTGCTCCAGGGCTATCCATTTGGAACATTCCTTTTTTGGAAGATAAAACCGGAGAATAGGAATATTTATCAGTTTTATGATTTTGTCAAAGACTACCATCAACGTGATAACCCTCACTGTGAACGGTTGTCAGAACTTCCCGAACAAGAGTTCGTTGCCGTTCTCGACGGGCAGCAAAGGATGACCGCACTGAATATCGGGTTAAGGGGATCATATAGCTGGAAAATGGCCGGAAAATGGTGGAGCAGTGACGATGCATTTCCTTATCGGAGGTTGTATCTGAATCTCCTTGGTGCTCCCGACGATGATTCCGGTTCGGTTTATCAATTTGAATTCTTAACTAAAGAATTAGCCGAGCAGGTAACTGCCAGTCATATCTGGCTTAGAGTTGGAAGGATCCTGGAAGATGATATCGACGACCTAACTGATGAACTTGATGAGCGAGAGCTAAGCAAAGATGATCGAAAACGGGCTCGGGTTGTTTTAAGGTTGCTCCGTAGAACTATTTACGATCAAGATAAAATATCGTTTTACGAAGAACAAAACCAGGATCTTGAGCGAGTTCTTAATATTTTCATTCGAATGAATAGTGGTGGAACACCGCTTTCCTATTCCGATCTTCTGCTCTCAATAGCTGTAGCACAATGGGATAAGCTTGATGCCAGAGAAGAAATTCATACGCTCGTAGACGAGATGAACCGGGAGGGAGATGGTTTTTCATATAGTAAGGATCTGGTGTTAAAAGCAGGGTTGATGCTTTCAGATATTGGTAGCGTTGGTTTTAAGGTTGAAAATTTCAATAAAACCAATATGGCAGTGTTAGAAGACACATGGGGGCGCGTCCGTCAATCACTTCTATTAGCTGTACGGCTACTGTCAGCATTTGGGTTTAATGGCCAAAATTTGCGAGCCGATAGTGCATTGCTCCCAATTGCTTATTACCTTCATTTCAGAGGCCTTGATGATAGTTATCTTTCTCGAAGTGAATTCGCAAAGGATCGGGCGTTATTACGGCATTGGTTGGTGAAGTCCTTATTGAAGTCGTCTGGGATATGGGGGAGCGGTTTAGACACACTACTCACAGCAATTAGAAGAGTGATCGTTGATAGAGGTCGCGCAGGATTCCCTGAGCAGGAAGTTGAAGCGATTATGGCCGGTCGTGGTAAGTCGTTGGTCTTTACCGAAGAAGAGCTCGATGAACTATCCTCTATTGATTACGGCAATAAACGTACGTTTGCATTGTTGTCTATTATTTTTCCAGGTTTCGATTTTTCCCATCACTTCCATGTTGACCATATTTACCCTCAAGGTCTGTTTAATAAATCAGCCTTGAGAAAAAGTGATCTGCACGACGAACAAATTGAGTTGCTCATTAAACAGTCCAATCAGCTTCCTAACCTCCAATTGTTAGAGGGTTCAATTAATAATGAAAAGCGGCAAAAAATGCCTGATTTGTGGTATGAACAGCAATGGCCTGACCCAATTGCGAGGGGAAACCATCTTCAGTCACAAGCGATTGATTTTTTGGTTGATGATTTGAATCTATTTGTTGATTTCTATGAAGCAAGGAAAAAAACATTAAGATCGAGAATTGGGCATCTATTAAATGGATAAAAAATGAATCTAACGCAATTGAACGACGGCCTAAACCAAGCCTTTACAGCAGAAGGCCACCGCCTGGTGTTTTGGTACGACCCCACGCAAGATTTCACCGCGGAGCTGGCCAATTTAGACCTGCCCAATATCACGGTGTTGAATATGGCCACCGAGTCGCAATTGGGCACCAAGCTTAAGCTAGAACTGAGCGATACCCAGGGCAAGTATCTGCTCTATTTCCCGTTCGACGAGCCAGAGGTACAAAAAGACTGGCTCTTGGATATGAAACTCTATTCGCGCAGCTTCTATGCCGACCGCGTCTCGATTATCTTTAACGACCTCGGCTTGCACCAACACAGCCTGCGCGAGCACTTGGCTCAGCGAGATAAGTTTTTGGCCAGCAAAGGCCGCTTAACGGCCCTAAAGAAATGGCTGCAACCCGATGCCGATGCATTGGCCATTGATATCGCCATGATGGCGGTTTTGGCCAAGGCGGATGAAGCCGATCTAAACCATATTCTGTTCGCCATTGCCCGGCAAACGACCGATGAAGACCTGGGCCTGGAACAGACCCCCGGCATTATTGAGGAGTTCCTCAAGTTTGGCCTGCAACCAACCTTTTTAGCCCAGTTGCAGGCCAGCTTTGGCTATCAAGCCAGTGCGGAGGAGTTCAATGCCGAGGTGCCTGTTAACTTCGGCCGGTTCTTGATTCGGCTGTTGGTGACCGGTTTTTGTGAAAACCTGGGCGACATTCCCGACTGGGCCACTCACCAGATGTTGCCCTCGATCAGTGCCCAGGCCTCGGTGCGGGCACTCAATTCCCGCTGGCGGGACAGTTCCCGTTACTATACCTCGTTCGATTGCATCTCTGCCTGGGTGGCCAATGCCCTGGGCATTAGCGACAAGATTAGCAACCTGAGCCTGGAAGCCCTGGCGCCGGTGGCCACCTTTGAGGCGGTTGAACGGCAAATTATCGTGGCCATGGCCGATGTGATACCGCAAGCGGACCTAAAGGACCTCGGGCGCTTTCAAGATGTGGTGAGCGTGCGCCGCGACAGCTATTGGGCCTCGCGCCATAAGGATGACGACACCCGGCGCAAATACCGGGTGATTTACGATGCACTCGATGCCGCCATCAGCCTGTTTAGCCTGCGCAGACAACACGACGACGGCTTCCATTACCCCAGTTGCGATGCTCTTTACCGCGCCTACCAAGGCGAGTTGTATCAGTTTGATATGGCCTATCGCCACTATCATACCGCGGCTCTGGTGGCGCAGGTGGACCTGCTCAAGAAGCTCGATAACGAGGTCGAAAACTGTTACAGCTACTGGTTTATGGACAATTTGGCCAAAAACTGGGGTGAGCGCCTGGACAATGAAAATCGCCTAAGCGATTGGCGCATTACCGATGTGCCAGTGCAACATCAGTTTTACCAGCATACCGTGGCGCGCGCGCTCGGCCGGGATAAAAACAAACGCGTGATGGTGATTATTTCCGATGCCTTCCGCTACGAAGCGGCGGTTGAGCTGGAACAAAGAGTGAATGAGAAACGCAACAGCAAGGCGACACTCACCAGCCAACTGGGTGTGGTGCCCAGCTACACCACCCTGGGTATGGCCGCATTGCTGCCCCATACAACATTGGACTATAAGGCCGACAGCGACGACGTGCTGGTGGATGGGCTGTCGAGCCAGGGCACGCAGCAACGCAACAAGATATTGGCCCAGTACGATGGCATGGCCATTACCGCCGAGACATTGCGCTCTTGGTCGCGTGACGAGGGCCGCCAGGCGCTGAAGGACCAGTACCTGATTTATGTCTATCACAATGTTGTTGATGCCATAGGCGACGATGGCGCCACCGAAAGCCGGACCTTTCAGGCCGTGAGCGATGCCATAACGGAACTGGCCGAGTTGGTGCGTAAAGCCCAAATGCACTTTAATACCTCAACGGTCATCGTGACGGCCGATCATGGCTTCCTGTTCCAGCAAAGCAAATTGGCCGATGCCGATAGAACCAGCCTGGCCGATAAGCCGGCGGACGTGATTAAGAGCAAAAAACGCTACGTCGTCGGGCAGAACCTGCCCGAACCGCAAGATGCCCTGTACGGCTCCACCCGGGCAACGGCCGGAACCGAAGCAGACACCAAATTCTGGGTGCCCAAGGGCACTAACCGTTTTCACTTTGTCGGCGGAGCACGCTTTGTTCACGGTGGGGTAATGCCCCAGGAGATTGTTGTGCCCATCCTAATTGCCAAGGCGCTGCGTGGTGAGCCCACCAAAACCAAGGTTGGTGTGATCTCCGCCAAGGCAGGCTTGAAGATGGTCAACAACATCCAAAACTTTGATCTGCTGCAAACCGAAGCGGTCGGAGAACAAGCGCTGCCGATGACCGCCTCTATTGCTATTTATGAGGGCCATAAGCTGGTGTCGAGTGAAGAGGTGATCACCTTTGACAGCACCTCTGACCTGATGACCGACCGGGTCAAGAAGGCACGGCTGTCGTTACAAGGCAGTGCCTTTAATCGCAGCACCGATTACTTCCTAATCATTAAAGATAAAGACCTCGAGACAGAACTGGAGCGCTACAAAGTCACCATCGACTTGGCGTTTACCGACGACTTCTTTTAGGCCCAGATAAGACCAAAACTATGAACGAATTAGATAACACGCACGACACGGCAGACCTCGATAAGCTACTGAATGAGCATTTTGGCGGCCGAGTGGTTCGTAAAGACCTAACCAAGCTGATTAAAGAAGGCGCGAATGTCCCGGTATACGTGCTGGAATACCTGTTGGGCATGTATTGCGCGACCGACGATCCGGAGGTTATTGAACAGGGTTTAGCGAACGTTAAAAGCATTCTCACCGAGAACTACGTGCGGCCCGATGAATCTGAGAAGGTTAAGTCACTGGTGCGCGAACGCGGTACCTACAAGGTGATTGACCGGGTTACGGTGCGGCTCAACGAGCGCAAAGACAAGTACGAGGCGTCGTTCAGTAATTTGGGCATTAAGGATGCCGAGATCTCGGCCGGCATTGTGAAGGCAAATGAAAAGCTGTTGGTGGGCGGTATTTGGGTTATTGCGACCCTGAGTTACTACTTTGAAGAGGGGCAGACCACCTCGCCCTTTGGTGTCACCGTGCTCAAACCGATCCAAATGGCCAATATGGATATGGACGAACTGTTCGCCGGCCGTGCGGCCCTAAGCACCGATCAGTGGCGCGAAACTCTGGTGCGCTCGATCGGTATGGAGCCGTCAACGCTTGATGTCGATGTGCAGTGGCATTTACTGGCGCGTATGGTGCCCTTTGTGGAAAACAACTATAACGTCTGTGAGCTAGGCCCGCGCGGCACCGGTAAGAGCCACATCTATAAAGAGTGCTCGCCGAACAGTATCTTGGTCTCCGGTGGCCAAACCACCGTTGCCAACCTGTTTTACAATATGAGCAGTCGGCGTATTGGTTTGGTGGGCCTGTGGGATTTGGTCGCCTTCGATGAGGTGGCGGGCATTTCTTTTAAAGATAAAGACGGCGTGCAGATCATGAAGGATTACATGGCCTCAGGCTCGTTCGCACGTGGCCGTGAACAGATGGAAGCGTCGGCCGGCATGGTCTTTATTGGCAATATTAACCAGAGTGTGGAATCGCTGGTGAAAACCAGCCACTTGCTGGCGCCATTCCCCGAGGCGATGATCGACGCGGCTTTTTTCGATCGCTTCCACTCTTATATCCCAGGATGGGAAATACCGAAGATGCGGCCGGAGTTTTTCACCGACCGATATGGCCTGATTGTCGACTACCTGGCCGAGTTCTATCGCGAGATGCGCAAGCGCAGCTTTGCCGATAGCATCGATAAATATTTCAAGCTGGGCAACAACCTAAATCAGCGAGATGTGATTGCCGTGCGTAAAACAACCTCGGGTCTGATGAAACTACTCTATCCCCATGGCCAGTTTGGTAAGGAAGATGTGCGCGAGTGTTTGGCATACGCCTTACAGGTGCGCCGACGCGTCAAAGAACAGCTGAAAAAAATCGGCGGCATGGAGTTTTACGATGTGCATTTTAGCTATATCGATAACGACAGCCTGGAAGAACATTTTGTCTCGGTGAAAGAGCAGGGCGGCGGCGGACTCATTCCCGATGGCCCGGCCAAACCGGGCGTGCTACACACCATTGGCTTGAGCAGTAAAGGCATGCCCGGTTTGTATCGTTTGGAGCTGCAAGTGACCAAGGGTAGCGGCAAGCTGGCGACCTCGGGCCTGTGGAACTCCAGTGCCGCCAAGGAGCAGGTGAAGATTGCTTTCGATTATTTTAAAGCCAATGCCACCCGCATCAGCGCTGGCACCAAGGTCAGTGAACACGATTTTCACATCCATGCCATTGAACTGCAAAACACCGGCCCCTTTACCCACCTAGCGTTAGCCAGCCTGGTCGCCTTTTCGTCTGGCCTATTAGGCCGGCCGGTGCAGAACCAAATGGTGGTGATGGGCGATATGAGTTTGGGTGGCAGTGTCACCCCGGTAGCCAGCATAGCCGAGTGTTTGCAAGTTGCTTTCGACGCCGGCGCCAAAAAGGTCGCCTTACCGATGAGCAGTGCGGTGGATATCCCGACCATTCCGCCGGAGTTGTTCACCAAGTTCCAAACCAGCTTCTATGCGGATCCGGTGGAAGCGGTGTTTAAGGCGTTGGGGGTGGATTGAGGGTCGGGGTCATAGCGGGGCTATACATAAAATGGCGCTTCGTTTTGGCACTCAACGGCGTTTGGAATTATGTGGTAACGCATGTGCCAAACCAATAATGGGTTTCCAGTTATAAATATATTGGACATGGACGGGTAGAGCTAATGGCGAAATTATTTCCTTCTTTGGAGAATATTAACCGGTTGACAGTAAAGCCCGAACCAGGGGAGCTATACCTGCTCGAGCAGCTGTCATTGAAGTTATCTGACGATTTTGAGATTTATTTTAACCCCTATCTAGACGCTGATCGTCCCGACATTCTTATATTAATAGAAAAAGTGGGCGTCGTTGTTATAGAGGTGAAGGATTGGAACTTTGCTCATTATGAAGTCGATAGTAGTAATGCCTGGTATGTTCTAAAAGATGGAAAAAAGCATAATAAGAAATCGCCACATCAGCAGGCCCTTAAATATAAAAAGAATCTTTTTGACTTGCATATTCAGTCATTAGGGTTGAGAGCTCCTCTCAATAAGAACTTTTACAATCTTGTATCTGCATTTGTTTATTTCCACAATACTACCCATGAATCACTTTGTATGTTATATGAGCATAGTCAGTCAGACCTGGACAACGAAGTTAAGGGCACGAACGAACAATTCAATCTCCTTTCAAGTGAGCAAAAGCCGTCTCATTTTTCTGTTTACAAGAATAAAATGGATTATCTAGATCGTAAAATAAGGCAAATAAAGCGAGATATCTCAGCTTCTGGTTCAAGAGATAGTCTAGATAAGTTAATTGGAAAAATAATTAAAATGAAGTCTCACATCCTCTTTACTGATGAGATATATCAAGATTTTAAGCGAAGGTTAGATCCTCCAGATTTTGTAAAATCCCAGGGAGTTGATATAGTCTTGGATCGCCAACAAAAGCTATTTTCGATTAGCACTCAGGAACACGCTAAGATTAAGGGTGTTGCTGGTTGTGGTAAATCTACTATTATAGCGGCACGCGCCGTCGATGCATTATTTAGGCATGGCGGGTCAGTATTGATATTAACCTTCAATCTGTCTCTCAGGCCGTATCTTCGGGACAAGGTAGCCATGATGTTCCAGCAACGAAAGCAAGATATAAGCCCAGATGATATCGATCGAATTGAATTTAATAAAATAGAAATAACTAATTACCATCAGTTTTTTTACTCACAACTCAATAATATTGAAAAACCACTTGAAGGGCTGGATGGGGGCGTATCTTCATACTCCCAAAAAGAAAGGTTGGATAAGGAATACAAAAATAGGGCGTACTTTGAAAATGAAGTCGATTTATTTAAATATGATACGATTTTGATTGACGAAATACAGGATTTTGAATCCGAATGGGTAAAAATCGTAAGAGACTTTTTCCTTCGGGATGAAGGGGAGATTGTTTTATTTGGTGATCAATCTCAAAATATATATAAACGAAACCAAAAAGAAAGAGAGGCTGTAATTGCACAAGGATTTGGCCGATGGAAGTCACTCAAGAAGTCGTATCGTCACGACGCCAGCTCACCACTGTTATCTTTATACGAGGAGTTTCAGTCTACTTACTTGCTCGATAAATATGATGATGTAGACAAGTATGAAATTTCACCTACTCAGATGAAAATGAACTTCGACCTAATCAGGCTAAAGCCTTATTTGGATGGCGAGTGCGCCTATGCTATTGGCCAATTTGTCGCAACTGAAATTAAAAAATCTATTAAAGACCATGATCTAGTACCGAATGATATTGCTGTGCTTTGCTCAGACATTAGGGTGCTTAGAGTGATTGAACAGTTTATTGGTGCATTTGAGCATACCAAGGTCACTTTTACAGATAAGAAAGAATTATTGGCGGCCTTGTTAGCTTTTAAAATAACCGAACAAGAATATGACGGTTTTCATTCTTCAAGATCTTTAATGCGATTAAGTAAGGACGTGGTGGCCCGATGTAGTCGTGTGGATGACGCACTTGAAAAATTAAGTAGGGCTAAGAAAATTCATTTTTACCAGAATAGTGGTAACTTAAAAATGTCGACCATTCATAGCTTTAAAGGTTTGGAATGCAAAACTGTATTTTGTGTGCTGCTTAAAAATGATGATGATGAAATTGTTTACACATCGATAACTCGATCGAAGAGCAACTTGTTTCTGTTTTTATCTGATAAGTCTCAGTATGGAGGGCTATTTAGTCGTTTCTCAAATTAGCTCAGATGAGGATTCTTATTAGATTTTAGGATATGAAGTTTTATGTTTGGTGAAATAATTAAATTAATATTAGGGATACTTACGTTAGGCGAGTATTTTGAACTTGCTGAATTGAATAAGAAAATGTCGATTAAAAAGTCTGCCTATGAGGAGGATAAGCATAGTCTAAATGTTGTTATTGATAGGTTGAAAACCAGCGCGAAGTATATAGTAAAGTTAGAGACCAAATTTAAAAAAAATGTCTCGAAGTTACTTAAAAGTAGACATGGACGTTTTTTGTCAAAATCGCTTGTAGTGTATAATCTTCAAAACTCTAGGCCCCCTTCAGGGAGCGTGATGGGTGAGAATATCCAGGCGGGAGTGTCATTGTTTGGCGGTGCAGCAGGTGGATTAACATTGACCGTTGGCTCGATCGGGCTGGTGACAATGTTTGGTGCTGCCTCTACCGGCACAGCGATCAGCGCTTTGTCCGGAGCGGCAGCAACAAATGCATTGCTGGCATGGTTTGGAGGTGGTGCCCTCGTTATGGGCGGTGCCGGAATGGCAGGCGGTGCAGCGATTCTTGTCGGAATAGCCGTTGTTCCGGGGGTTGCAATTGCGACCTATTTAACGTATCGGCAATCAAAAAAAGTGGAGCAAAGAATTGAGCTTTACGAGGCGGCAACCATTGAAGTTCATGCCAACTATAATCGAGCCATATCTTTGTTTGAGTTGGTGCAGTCGGTGATTGTTAAGCTCGAGGATATGTCAAGTAATTTTGATGAGCTATGTTTTCTAGAAAAAAACTGGATGAACAGTGATATTAAATTTTTTAGCTTTAAGTTTACCTTCCAGCTTAGGAAAAAGGTTCGAATTGAAACCATCGAAAAAGCGGGTATATTCTTAACGAAATTCAATAAGGAGATCTCACAACTATGTTTATCTAGTTAGGAAATTAAAAGTTTTTAATTTATTAAGATTTTCAACATGTATAGCGGATGCATTATATAGACCAAAGTAAGTGAACAATGTGATTGATTTTGATCTACCTTTGTTGAATTGGTAATAAGGCGTTCAATATCGTAAAGAGACTGCGATTTCTGAGCTAAGTAAGTTTAATCTTCCATGATTATTGAAAATAGTAAAAACAGTCGTGGTGATGGCTCTGGCCGATTTGCATTTAATATGCATAGAAAAATGTATGAATTTCGTAATAAATAGTCGCTATAAGAAAAATCAAGCGTATTTAATGCATCTGCGAGAGTCAAGCATGAGTATAAAATAAAAGGCTTATTGATATGAAGAAGAGTATCTGGAAGCCTTAGTACTATAGCCGACAAAACCATAAGCTTTTAAGAGATATGACTCAGATGACAAATCAAGTGGTTATTTACGAAAGTGATGAGTTTACAATGACTGATGACTGGAAGGATAGAATAGAGCTTCGTCATTTTGCTGGTGAATATACTCTGATATTGTCCAAATACGGAGAATTATTGGAGGGTGATGGTCGGGGTTGGCAGCCCCAGCATACAATAGAAAATATCAAATCGGTTGAAGAGTTGCTGTTAGCATTCGATAATGCAGAAAGCTGGTTAGGTGTGCAGCTTGAAATGGAAGAGGCAATAGCCGCTATTGCTCACATCTCAATAGCTTTGTCTGAGGCATTAGATCGGCTATGGAACGAAGAATCTTAGTTTTGAGCTATAGGTAGCTGATTGGCATTCAGCATGGGAGTCTGCCGAGAAACCAAGATGCTTTGTCACTGAGGTTTTACGAGCATCACACAATTTACTTTTCCCAGTTTTCAAGGATATACTTAGCTTGATCTTGTTCGAGTTTTTTCGGATTCGTAAAAAACCCTGAATATCCGTCACTATCAAGTTTTTCTTCTAATTCTTTCACCGATGTAAATATACCGATAAGGCCATTTTTACTTATTTCTATTTCAGCACCCATGCCTGGATTTTCAACAATCGCATGATATGCAATGTAATATTCTTGTGCATCGATCAATTCAAATTTGTAAAAAACAGTCTCCACATATGTTTCGATTGATTGGTAAAGCCGGCTAACATCTGCAAACATACTGAGACCATATTCAATTTTTTGTGTATCAGTAAAAGTAGTATCCTCCGGATTAACATCTAAGTATTCACCCAATAAAACATCAATTAGTTCTTCATCAATTCCAAAGTTTTCTGGAGTAAAAATGAGGATCTCCTCAAATTTATCGGTAAGTTCATCTTCATTGTAAATTTCAAAGAGTTGAACGTTTTTTGGTTTCAAAATCGCTTTTTTTAGTTTGTCTAAGTCTGGCATGAAATTCTCCATAATTACTTTTCAATAAGTTATTAGATGTTGGCAATTATAAAATTTCACTGGGTTGGCTGTCTATGTACCACCGCCTCGATGGTTATGAGTCTATATAAGTCGGTGATGCAGGACCGTAGAGATGTAAACCCCGAGTCGTTTATTTGATAGGCATCATCGAGATAGAGACGTCGATTTATTTCGATCATGATCGAATTTAATCGGTTGTCTTTTTTATATAGACCTAGGGGCACCATTGTTCCACTGTAGGGGCTGTTAAGCTCGACTTGATAGCCTCTTTGCTCGAAATGAACTCTAACAAGATCGATCAACCAATCCGGCGTGTGAAAAGCATCTGTTCCCAAACAGATGTCAGGCCGGTCAGTCGCTTGGCTGTCATCACAGGGTAGGGGCCGGTCCGGGAACGAATGGGCATCTATTATTAAACCTTGGTTTGAGCGGGCTATCGCTTCCTGTGTCAACTGAGTCAAGCGGGCGTGGTGGGGCCGGTAATACTTGTTAAGCAGGTCCTCTCGTTCTAGTGCAGTTAATCTAGCCCTGAAACGTTTACCCTGTGTGTCGTGCGTATAGAGAGCCCCCATGCCTTTTGCTGCCATAGGTTCGATCTCATCATCCTCGAAGCGCTCAACATCGACCAAGAAGCGATTAACCGGAAAGACATGTGCTTGTACGTTAACTGCAGCTGACTGAAACAGCCTAGCGGTGAAGTGGTCGGTCAGTTTGTTTATTTCTGGGCCTAATGCTGCAAAGCTGCGTAGAAAATTGACTTGATCTTCCTTTGGAATATGAGTGCTGTCGTGAGGGACGTGCGCGATGATTGGAAGCTTAGTATCAGCATATTTCTGATGAGAACTTGGATCGTTCATAGCTTATTTGCCCATATTAGTAAGATTTAAGTACTCGATCAGGGTTTTTTACCCCTATTGGCCACTATTATCTTGCAGGACAATTCCGGCCTTAATTTTGGTCACTGACCCTTGAGCGTGATTAATACTATGGAAAAGCGGGGACTTTCGATAGTAGGTCACCGGTTTCTGACCAAAATGAGGCTCCAACAGATTATATAGTCGCAAAAACTGATATAAATTGGTAGGTTGTTAGATAAAGTAGGGTATGAAGAGCGTTTTGGTCTTTAGGCTGATAAGTTGGATTCATTATGATTTTCAAAATTAGGTAGAGATTACAGGCATGACTGGAACAGTGACTGACGCCCAAATGATTCAGGCGTATGAAGAGACCGAGTACCGTGTATTGGGTGAAAGTCCGTTCGTACTCAAGATTGGCCAAGCTAATAGCGACTTACTAAGGCTTTACAGGCAGCAGTCTGTAAGCACCAGCGTATTCATAACTGCTTGGAATCCATTTAGTCATGCTTACGACGATACCCACAACAATAAGTTTAATTTAGACTTAGCGCATGATTTGGTCGCTTTGGAGTTGAACTTCATTGATGGAATTGGGCAACACCCATCAGGAGATTGGCCAGGAGAGGATAGTTTTCTCGTATTTGGTACGACAATTGATTCAGCGAAACTACTTGGTGTCACTTATAGACAAAACGCGATCATTTGGAGTGACTCAGACGGTGTTCCTCAGTTGGTGCTGCTTCAATCGAACCCTTCAGTGGCAGCGCGGACTGTCTTTCTTTTGTATTTCTATTTTATCGGAATAAGTTAATGGGCATAGCAGTGGCACTCACGGCGGCATTCTTCTGGGCATTGTCGGCGCGTTTTTATGGGCACAGTACTGCCCAGTGGTCGGTTCTATTATTAAACTTTAGTAAGAACCTCATCGCAGTAGTCGTTCTAGCTGTGTTGTTATGGTTGTTGCCAATCAATTACTCCGCCGATTTAAATACCGCTCTAATACTGATGCTCAGTGGAGTAATAGGAATTGGGTTAGGCGATACGGCTTTATTTGCATCGTTGAACCGCATTGGCGAGCAAAACACTCTGCTCATCGCTGAGACGCTTGCGCCATTTATTGTCATAACCCTTGCCTTTGTCTTACTCAGTGAGACGTTAACCTGGCTTCACTACGCCGGTATATTCTTAGTTTTATTGGCATCCGACCTGGCCATTGGCTGGCGCCATCACAACCGGTTAGACCTGGTGGCGGTATTGTTTGCCATTACAGCCGCTTGCTGCCAAGCGACGGGCGCATTAGTTTCTCGTTATTATCTGAGTACTACTGAATTAGGCGTACTGGAGTCTGCAGTGTGGCGTCTTGCGGGTGGGCTACTGTTCACTGTCGTTGGTCTGGGATATTTACGCCTGCAAAAACAAAGGATTCGATTCCAACCGCTTAACCGTCGGCAAAGCACCAAGCTCATACTGGCGATTTTTCTTGGCACGGTGATCGGTGTATTTATGCTGCAGTGGTCATTAGATTTACTGTCAGCAGGACTTGCACAAACACTGTTAGCGAGCAGTCCGCTCTTTGCGGTGATTATTGCTTGGCTCAATAAAGAAAGGGTAACTCGTCGTCAAATCGCCGCACTCTGCGTTGGTTTCGTTGGCGTTGCCGTCATCTCATTCGCATAAATCATCTCGCCATATAGGGGGGGATTAAAGTGGCAAAGGCCAAGTAGGGGAGGGTAAAAAAAGCAGGGCAATGTATATCTTTGTTATTTAGTCATTTTAGTAACAATAGGAGTCAACACTAAGACAAGTTTTGCTTAAATCGTCTTGCCATGACCCGTAGTCAAACTACGGGACAGGATTGAGTTCGAAAACAATTTGGCTTTTCTCAAGATCAGGGCTACGGCATTTAATTGGCCGAAACTGTAGCGATTCTAACAGTTTGATGGCAGGAATATTATTAGCCCTAGTAATAGCCAAACAAGTCAATCTCAACGCCATCGCTTCCTCGATTCCCCGTATCGCTAATGCCTTACCAATGCCTTGGCCGGTATGATTATGGCAAACCCGGAAATAGATGTTTGCAAAGGGTCCATAGCCATCTAAATTCTTTTCAACCGCGCCACCAATCCCAACCACCAAATTATCCATTAGGGCTGCTCTATACATCGGTTTTCGTTTGCTGTTAAGGATCCACTCCTCAACGACATCTGCTGATTCATTTGAAGAGGGTGGGTTCGGATTGAACAGGTTATTTTCGAGAGCGGAGGTGATTGCTACTATTTGCTTTTTATGTTCTCTGTCGATGGGCCGAATGTTAATTGTCATATGTAAAGGCTCCATCCAATGATTTTCTAAAGTAATCCTTTAGATCAAAATTCAGTGTAATTGAAGTTGACTGAATTAGTACACTGCACAATGGCCCATTGAAATCCCTAGCCACCTCTACAACGTCCCCCTCACTGACCAAGACTTTATAATAGATTACAAAATCAGAGAGTAGGGGTTTTAACCCGTTTATGAGTATTGATACCTGGCCCTTTCTATCTGGGTACTTCCAAAAATGTGTCGTTACCTTGTCCGTCCTTGATGATGAAATGCCGGTGCAGTCGATTCGTTGCATCCAAGATTTAAGATAGTATTCGAATACATTTATACCCAAACTATCGGACATCATCCGTGACAGCATACCGCCACCTACTCGCGGGTTCACTTCAACCAATATCGGTTTCCTTGAATTAATATCCACGATGAATTCGACATGAAGCATAATCGACTGATTAGGCGGCACCAAGGGCAGTAACTGGTCAATAACACTTTCGACATATTCTCCCGAGAGGTATACGGGGAAGGAATAACCCGTTTCAACAAAGAATGGGGCAGGTCCAAGTTCACGATTCGTTATCCCTAATATTGCGTACTCTTTGTTAACATCGAAAACCACCTCCAATGAATAGAGCGGCCCTTCGATGTATTCTTCGATCAACACGCCAGTTGAAGCTCCATAGCAGAATGCTTGTTCAACGGCATATTCCAGTTCACGGCTGTCGTAGCAGAGCATGACGCCTATACTGCCCGTGCCGGTGTTCGGTTTAACAACTACTGGGAAATTTACCGCCAAAGCTTGAATCTGATGCGTATATCGATCATTTATTATCCCATACTTTGGGGTAGGCACCCCATTTGACTCCGATGATCGTCTAAATTCACTTTTATCCATAAAAGACGCCAACGTCCCAATATTTGGGCAGGGCAAGCCAAGTTTAGTACTGTAATTGATAGCATCTGCTAGCCGTCTGTCGGAATTCGAGATTATTGCCATAGGCTCTTTGCCGGCCCAATTGCTACTGCCGACCATATGATTGAAGGTGTCAAATGAAATTGTGTTCTCGCGGTGCAGTTCGGAATAGGAAATGTCATTCCTGTATTTTTGAATGTCTGAGGTAACTAGAATGCATTTGCCTTCATTGCATCTCAGAATATCCAGCCCGGAACCCGTAGTATTTGTTTCAAGGACATATACAAACATAGTTACTCCAACAAAATTATTTTTTTAAACATCTGTAATAATGCACTAGGGTCATGAGGTTTCCTAAATTTTGCATAACTAAAACCGAACCGGTCATCGGAAGACCTAGGGATGCTGTGAATCTTGGCTGTATTGATTTCTATCTCGTGATGGACTTCTGCCTTCTGTAAATCTGTAGCTTGCAAATCAACTGAAGTGATTCGTCCTGGTCCATGGTGAAAGTACACAAATGCGCTCTTCCAAGCAGTATCCGTTTTAATCGGCGGCAAGCCGACACTCGTAAAATAGCCGGCCTCTTGGGGGCCAAAGCCAGAGACATCCTTTGTCATCAACCATATCCTATCTCCCCCATAACGAGTGTGGGTCTCAACCAGATGTATCTCGGAACTGTCCGAGAGTATGACCTCGGTGTGTACTGGGCCAAATTGTATTTTAAGGTCTTGAATCATCCTGCTAACAAATTGAGTGATTGCCGAGCGGATGCTGCTGTTGACTATTGCAGGATATTGGTGCGCAATCTCAACCGTTTGATTTAAATACTTAAACTTCCTTGTTAGCTCGATGTGGTATATTTCACCCTCTAGTACCAAAGCCTCTACACTATATTCTGTGCCATTAATGAACTGTTCAATCATGTAATCTGCGTAATCTTCTGGGCCTGTAGACACTAAGAATGTCTTTAACGCCCCTTTATCATCAAGTATTTTCACCCCTGCAGAACCTGCGCCGTCTATTGGCTTTATGACTATTGGATAGCTCAATCCGCTTAAAAGATGTTCATCAGTAGCAATATCCAAGACGTTATAAAAAGGAACATTATCAAATATACCATCCCTAAAAAATTCTCTCATGGCTAACTTATTTCGTGTCCTTTTAATAACATCTGGGCTATGTCCTGTAATAGATAAGCTATCTGCAATAGTCGCCGCCAGTTCAAGTGAAAACTCATAAAAGCACAGTACTGAATCGAGTTTGAAATCGCGGTGGAGCCGGGCTGCAATGTTTACTGCTTCGTTTTTATCTCTATAGATCAGTATATGATCCTGTGCGTGGTCGGACACTAGACTATTACGCTCTAACGACTGCAAAAAATAAACATCAAACCCTATTGGTATGGCATTCAAAGCTGATCTATTGCCGTCCAAAACCAGAACCCTATACATTTAGGTATCTCCATGAATATAACGGGATTATAAAAACCAGAATGGTGGTCGTTAACGCAACGCCAATCCCAATTCCGAACTTGGTTACAAGGGCGCTTAGAAAGAGGCTTCCAAATGCCAATGAGGAGTTCATCGCAGTAATTAGAATAGACATATCGCGTCCGTTTCGTTGTGTAGATTCCTCTAAAATATAGGAAGAGATACCTGAACCGAATATTGTCATGGATATTCCGGCTAGGAAAACGGAGGCGAGTATTAGTGGTATATTTTTGCTTAAAAACATCACATACACCACTGAGTAGAATAAGGCAGAAATAGTGAATAGCTGAGTAAAGGTAAGGGATCGACGTAATCTTGGATATAGAGGTGCTGCGGCAACGGCGCCTAAACCAAACACAGAAAAACAATAACCATAGACGGTCGTCGCGTATGCTGGCAGATCGGCTAAGACAAATGGCAAGGTTGTCCAGAGTAAATTTGAACAAATAAAGTACAGGGAAGTAATTACCACAAGGCTCGAGATTGGCCGTTTCATATTAGTGTCTGGTTCGATTTGAATTGAACGCTGTCCGTCCTGGTTGGTTTTTGTATAAAGAAGTATAAAAACTAACGGAAGGTTTATTGCAGCAGCAACTAGAATTATCGATGCTTTTGAGCACTGTATAGCGGCCAAGCCAACGATTATAGGTCCAATGACCCTGCCAAGGTTAAACGCCAACATGCTTCCAGATATCAGGTGGTTGATGTTGTCAGTAGCAAAATCTTTTACAACTAATTCCGTCACAGGGTTTTTTAAAGCACCCGTCACGCCTAGCATAGCGGTAATGAGCGCCAACGTTACGAAACTGTAGCCCAGCAATAGGATGTGCATGCCCAATAGTAGTTGTAAAGCAAGGTAGATCAGCAGCAAAATAATTAGCGAGTTTCGCCTCTTGTCTGAGTCGGCAATCTGGCCACCTATCAGAGTGAAGAATAGGGATGGCAGGAAGTATGCAGATTCTATGATAGACAAATGAAAGGGTGTGCCATCTTGGGATGCCACATAGGTGTTTAGAGCGGTTCGAAACATCCAAAATGAAACGAATGATAATAATATTCCGCCTAATAAGCCAGTTTGGAGCGGGGTAATAACCCATGATATAGAACTACGAAACGGCTGCACGAATTCGCTCCCATGCTTCTGGGAAAAGGTCCAAACCCTGCTCCTGTTGTATATCAAACAAACCACCTGGATCCACCAAGTTAAACTCAAGGAGTTTTCCTCCGATAATGTCTAAACCGCAATAATTTAGCCTTAAAGAGGTGAGTTTTTTCGCCAGCCAGGCCCATTCGTCCTTAAACCCGGCGATATCATGGACGGCAAAAAAAATGCCACTCTGACTGATATTGCCTCTATGTTCCTTAGTTCGGCTCCTCCCATGCACCCCAATTACTTCGCCGGCGGCTATTATTAGTCGATATTCAACACTATCGGCAATCTGTTCTTGGGTGTACGCATATTGTCTATCAAGACCCTTCACAGCCGAGCTGTGAATGCTGTCGCCACTGCCACCCCCGCAAAGATATTGAATGATCGCCGTATCGTTTGTATTGCCTGCGCCCAGCTGAAAGACGCCATTGCCGCAACCATCATTCAACGGCTTAATGATAGAGGTTTGGGTTCGGGCGAAATTTTGATGGTCTTTTTTAAAGGAAGAAATGACACCCTTGGGTCTGGTTTTACTGGGCATGGCTGATAAAAAAGCTTTATTGTTGACCAGTAGCATGCTCGATGGATCATTGACCATAGGTGTTTCTTGGTAAATGGCGTACAACATTGACCAAACATCTAGCTTAAAACATTCGGCTGGTTGATTTAGTGGCCAAATGATTCTTGCTTTACGCATGTTCGTCTCTACTACTGGACTGACGGCCGACCCCAGCCGAAGAGGCTCTTTAATGTCGGTGCCTTGGATGAAATACTCATTATTCCGAAATACGATTGTGTTTATGTCACCTATGAAGACTTTTTCTTCGATCTCCAGTAGATGATTCGAAAAACCAACCTTATTATCATCCAGTTTCTGTAAGTTGTTGGCTAGTAGGAAAATCACCTTTAAAGCTCCATATAGGTAAATGCAGGGTTGTTCCGGTTCAAGTTGATCGGGCTTTTAATCTTTAAAGGAACCGCAGAGGAAATGAGTTGTTCTTTATCTATCGTTTCAAGGTATCTGTAGCCTGTATCGGGCATAACGCTCATGATGGTTGAATGTGCATGTTCTTGCCTTAGATGTTCATGAGCCTTAAAGGCTGCGCCCGAACTTAGGCCAGCAAAAATATTGTGTTCTGTATACAGCCGTTGGCAGCCTAATATTGCGTCATCCTGGGTCACCCAATACACACGTTGAAATGCCGAGGAGTTAAGATTGTGTGGTATTAGGCTATTACCGAGTCCACGCAGCTTGCGCTCATAGTTTTCATCGCCAAATAGGACTGAACCCTGGGTATCGATAGCTACCCCAAAGATATTCGGAAAAATCAACCTGAGAGAATCGAGCAGGCCGGAAGAGGAACCTCCAGATCCGACGGGTGACACCAGGAAATCAATAGGCCCATCAATTTGCTGTAGGATATGTGCAGCTACTTGGCAATAGGAGATTCTATTGTCCAGATTGTCATACTGGTTGGTATAGAAGTGATCTCGGATGTCGTTTCTTAATCGATCGACTTCCTTCAGCCTTCTTTGTTGAAAGTTCCCCTTTTCATCTGGAACGTCAAGTTTATGTATTACCGCCCCAAGTAGATGGCAGAAAAACTCCGGCGTCCCATTAATGGCTGGATCCGTAACTATGTGGCACTCAAGCCCTAATAGCTTACACACTTCGGCCAAGCCAATAGCCAGGGTTCCAGAGCTCGACTCAATAATGACTGTTTTTTCAGTAATTTTGCCTGTTCGGATGCCAGCCAGGATCATATAGGCTGCCGGTATTCGTTTCATATATTCAAATGAAAGGAATATATCACTGCCATGAGTATGCACCCTAGGCATGGCATTCTTTATGTAGTCAGAGAGAAATTGTAATTTTTTTTGATTCATAACCCTCACCCGCAAGAACCTTTCTGACCAGTGCCAAATTCTGGTCTTCAGCATGAATTACAATAGCCGACCCGGAATGGCTTATGGAGAATCCCATGGCATACCGGGAACATATATCCTTAATTTCATCATAGTCATCTAACGACATATGGTGTTGATTTTGAACTGCAGAGGCATCCGCTGCTGCAAAAATCATCTTAAAGTTGGCTGTTGTGATACCCCGTCTAAAGGCCGCCTCAATCATCTTGAATTTCTCAATGTCCTCTTGGGTATAGTTAAACTGCAGCTCATCTGTAACTATTTCTCTAACTTGTTTCGAAAATGTTAGCGCTGCCTTATATTTTTTCCCTATCGATGGTAGTGAATACAGCTCCTTTTTCGATTTTGAGTTGAATAAAAACGTCCTGCTGTCGTACAAAGGATCACTGTATCCCTCGTATTCGGTTGCCATTTGATATGTTTGCAGGTGCGTCAAACGAACACCTAGCTCGTGAAGATATGCAAAGGTAAATGCGACCAAATCACTAGTTGAAGACCCTAGGCCCACGCCAATCGGAATGTTTGAAAACTTCATAAAATGACAGGGGTCTATATGGGCATGGTACTTCGTTGCTAACTTCTCCGCTAAGTTCTGAATCTTTTTACCATGGCGGTAGTTATTGTTTGAGTTATAAGTGAAGCTTGTCCTAAGGGTGTTTGTTCTTAGTGTCACCAGTACCTTTTCGAAATTACCGGTCCTAGGGCAAAGAATTGGCCCTTGAATCCACTCCCCGGCATGGGAATATACTCTATAGTTAGGCTGATTTACATCAATGGATTGAGGGGTTTTGGTTGTCATTTTTTGTTATAGATCCTGTTTCGAAAATAGTTTTATAATCTATTCCATACAACATCTTTCTATAGGCCGAATGCCCGTTTTCGTTTTAACGATTCGAGGGCAATTATAAGTATATTGGTGAATCGATTTTTTCTGATTGTAAACACAGAGTTTTTTTAATTTAAGGATATTCTTTTTTTGTCTAAAAAATTTCTATACTTATTTAGTAATGAATCTATATAAAAAATAAAATACCATCTGCTTCGGTGTTGACTAGTATGAGTTTAGTTTCAGGTGGATGTTTTAGGTCACATCAGGTATTAATTAAAATCGCCTGGACCTATTTCGACAAAGATGGCCATGAAAACAAAGTTTACCCAAGCCGATATTCACTGCTTGATTGATGATGTTATCCCACACGAGCTCAGCATAAGAAACCGAACGATTTGGCGTTGAATTAGGGACTGCCGCGTGATGCGTCCTATGCACGCGTTTATGGGTTGCGAGTGCGCTATGCTTGAAACAGCCCCGACCCTTAGTCGGGTCCAAGGAACGAGACCAGGGTAGTGCTGCTCGTTTGCCAATTTAGCTTGGCATTAGAGAGGTAGGGCGCTGTGCCATCTGGCAGTGAAGAGCCTAGCCCTAACAGGCCACTGAGCGATCAAGCCTAGAGTGGACTAATGCGCCCGTTGGGCCTAAAGCGAGAAATCGAATTTACCCAAGTTGCCGCCCTGTCACATACCCAGAAAATTGCCCGCTACCCTTGCGTCAACCCCCATTCCACTGCGAAGTCAGACCCTATCCAACCGCCTAACACCGGTCCCTTCAGGTGCCACAACATCACCCTGCAGCATTGAATCCTACCTCTGGGAAGCCGCTAACATCCTGCGCGGTAATATGGACGCCGCCGATTTAAATACCGGTCTAATACTGATGCACAGTGGAGTAATAGGAATTGGCCTAGGCGATACGGCTTTATTTGCATCGTTGACCCGGATTGGCGAGCAAAACACTCTGCTCATCGCTGAGACGCTTGCGCCATTTATTGTCATAACCCTTGCCTTTGTCTTACTCAGTGAGACGTTAACCTGGCTTCACTACGCCGGTATATTCTTAGTTTTATTGGCATCCGACCTGGCCATTGGCTGGCGCCATCACAACCGGTTAGACCTGGTGGCGGTATTATTTGCCATTACAGCCGCTTGCTGCCAAGCGACGGGCGCATTAATTTCTCGTTATTGTTTGAGTACTACTGAATTAGGCGTACTGGAGTCTGCAGTGTGGCGTCTTGCGGGTGGGCTACTGTTCACTGTCGTTGGTCTGGGATATTTACGCCTGCAAAAACAAAGGATTCGATTCCAACCGCTTACCCGTCGGCAAAGCACCAAGCTCATACTGGCGATTTTTCTTGGCACGGTGATCGGGGTATTTATGCTGCAGTGGTCATTAGATTTGCTGTCAGCAGGACTTGCACAAACACTGTTAGCGAGCAGTCCGCTCTTTGCAGTGATTATTGCTTGGCTCAATAAAGAAAGGGTAACTCGTCGTCAAATCGCCGCACTCTGCGTTGGTTTCGTTGGCGTTGCCGTCATCTCATTCGCATAAATTATCTCGCCATATAGGGGGGGATTACCTATGCACGGTAAGGCTGCAATATCGATTACCCTTTGTGGAGCAGGGAAGTGGCGACCACCTAGACGATAACCGGCGAGACTCAAAAGCCACAAGCCAAAACCACAAGCCAAAACCACAAGCCAAAAAAATGACCTGCCTTGTCACCCTTCGATTCATTGACCTTAATGGCGCGCATTTTCGATATCGAAGCAACGCTTTAAATTAAAAGCTGCAATCCAAGCCTTGATCCAGATCCCTTTGCTCTGACACCGTTTCCCTGATGGCTGATCCCATTAGTCTAATCCTAATCCTGCAGCGTGTTCCTCACAGTGAGCGAGCATTAAGCCTATGCGTAATTATATATGTCGGCCGAAGAGGATGTTACGGTGTAAAAAAATACGGTTTTAGGACTAAAAAGTTATTTCTTATTCTAATATTATAATTTGGAAGTATATCGGAATCTCATTAACCCGATAAAACGGGTTATTAGTTTTTGGTGTGATATCTATGTGTTTATTTATAGCAAAATAATATGCGAAAAATAGTAATATTTATTGTAGTCTGCGTTTCTCAGGTTCTAGCGAATATTACCTGTTTTGGAACTCAAGGCTATCTGCAACCTGTATGTTACTTTGAGAATGATTATAAATTGATACAAACTGGAGACTAACTCGATGGAAAACGCCAAGATACTGTTTGTAAAAACCACAGTCAAAGATAAAAAATTCGCCACAGTAGTATGGTAAATGCAGTTTAAACGGAAGGGCTGAGCCCTTCCTTTTATAACCTGTTAGGTAGGGTAGGCTATGAATATAGTGGGCAACGGGATATTCGCATTTGATAGACAATACCCTCTGTATAATTTTTTCTACCCGTCATCCGGGCGGTCAGTGGACTCCGCACAGCTGGAGCATCTATTCATAAGCGCAAATTCAGTTGCGAAAAAGAGAGCGCTTTATTTCCATATACCCTTTTGCGACACAATTTGCTCATTTTGTCCATTTACGCGTGGCTTGGTTAAGGACCGATCGGTAATCGATAGTTACGTTTCTGCACTACTTACCGAGCTGAGCGCTAAAGCCAATAAATACCCTATAGGTAGCGTTCCGATTAATGCAATATTCTTCGGTGGTGGGACACCATCTCTTTTAAGCCCAGATCACATAAGGACTATTGGCAAAGCCATTCGTGAATATTTTGACCTTTCAGATATAGAAGAATTCTCATTCGAGATTGAAGTGAAAAGTTTAACCAAAGACAAAATTGATGCAATGAAGGAAATTGGCGTATCCCATCCACGCTTTGGCCTGCAAAGCTTCTCAAAGAGATGGAGAGACCTGTTCACACTTACTGCTACCTTAGAGCAGATATCCAGTGCTATTGAATTACTCAAACATAATTTCAACACCGTGAGTTTTGATTTGCTTTATGGGATGTCTGGCCAGGATGAGGCCGAGTTATTGAAAGATCTAACAGCTGCTTGTGATACCGGCTGCTCAAATATTGATATCTACCCTATTGACAATGTTATGACCCAAACCTCACTCCATAAGTCGCTTCTCGATTTACAGTGTGAACCTACCTCAGCGGTTCGAAAGTTTACCATGAACCTACTCGTGGATGAGTATATGCGTTCAAGAGGTTATGCACCTCACAATGGCCACGGGTATCGAAAAACTGACGTCTATAATAGGGATAAGGTTATTTATGAAGGCTATACCTTTCAGTACCACGAGCATGTATACGGATATCATGATTATGACTTGCTCGGTTTCGGGGTTAATGCAATTTCGTCACTGTTTGGTATGACGATTCAGAATCCGACCAGCCGTTCCAGATATATAGAAGCCTATACAAGAACAAGAGAAATAGTTGTTAAGGTCCGTACACACCCAGAAGTACTCGATTACGCTCGGCCCCTCATTCTCAGGTTGCCATACCACGGCTTTGCTGATAAAGCGCGTATTGCCTTTAATAAGATACCGGGCGTATTACTTGAACGTATCGAGCAGCTTGTTGGCATTGGGCTTATTCGGGATGAGTCGACTCACTATCGGATCACCAAGGCTGGGTGGTATAACTACGTAAATATGATGTATTTCCTGATGACTCAAACTGAACGGCAGTGCCTTGATAATATTGTGGCCACCCAGTTAGAGACGCCGGACCGTTTTATCTCGACGCGGGAAATTGTCTATGGGGATGAATATTTCACCTAGTATTATATTAAGACCCGTAGTCATGAGTTTATTTAGTAGGTTGCTCGTTAGGTGATGTTAGGCATGAAATAAATAATCTGAAGGATGGCCTTAAATGAAACAAAGAGATGTTAATAAGTATCTCTTAATAGCCGCCCACGGCCTCGCTAAGATGGGCAATAGCTTACAGGATGTTGTATTTATCCTGTTAATTGTTGGTCTGTTGAAAGGTAATGAATTTCAAATGGGCTTGGTTATTACCATTCAGTTTATTCCCTATCTTTTTTTCGGCTACCTGGGTGGTGTGGTGGCAGACCGGTATAACAGGAAAACGAACATGCTGATAGCGGATGCTATTCGATTTTCTTTGGCGCTTGCCTTAACATACCTGGTTTTCTTCAATCTAGAAAGTGTCGCACTGTTGGCTTGTATCGCTTTCTTGTCGACAACCTGTAGGTGTTTCTATCAACCCGCTCAACAAGCCATGTTGCCAGAACTGGTAAAGAAAGCAGATCTTACGAAATATAACAGTAGATTCCAAGTCTCAGAGAATTTGGGTGTTATTGCTGGGCCACTCATAGCGGGCGTAATTGTGACAGTAGGCGAGTATTGGCAAGCCTTCTTATTCGACTCAATGACCTATCTCGTTTCCTTAATGCTGGTTTTTCTAATTAACTATTATCCTCTGAGCAAGAATGGTCGAATCAGCGATTCCAATGAAATTAGGTTTAATATTTTCAGGTACCTGAATGGTCGAAGGAAGCTTTTTGACACCGTGTATTGTTCCGCAGCCTCTATTCTTGCAATTTCAGCAATTATTCGTCTTGTTATTCCGTTGTACATAACGGTGGATATGAACCGGCCGCCTGAACTTGTGGCCTGGACCTTAGGTTTGATCGCTGCGGGAACCCTATTTGGCGCCTACCTGTTCGGGAAAGTCGAAACCACACTGAATACGCCCACGGTCTATTGGTTGGTTTACGGTCTATGTATATCAATGTTGTTTGTGTCGAATAATCTCTTTTGGCTGTTAGGATGGGCCTTCGTTTTAGGTGTTTCAGGTGCGTTTGTGGATGTCGCGCTAATTTGCAGCATTCAAAAGAATACCGAAGAAAAATACATGGGTAAGGTTTTTAGCTATTTCTCTACTCTCGCCAATACCGGTGAAGCGCTTTCAGGATTTATTGTTGGAGTTGTTTTAATGGTAGTCAGCGCCAAATATTCAGGCGTTCTACTTGGTTTTATCTGCGCTTGCATAGCCTTCGGCTTTATAATTGTTCGTTTGTTAGAACGAAAAAGGCACAGTACTTGGCCCGTTGAAAGCGAAAAATATATGTCTTAGATAGACTGTATTGGCGTTTTTTACGGAAATTATAATACTATTGTCACGATAAGGAGGCGGTACATGTTATTAAAAAATGACTCCGATTTCTCTGTAAAGGACTATTTTCAAACGGTCGATGGCGTGGAGTTTGCTGGCACTCATATTATACTTGATGTGTGGGGCGCTAAAAAATTAACTGACAGTGGCTTTATGGAGGCCGTGTTTAATAACTGCATTTGTTCAAGTGATGCAACACTTTTGCACATGCATGTTCATTGCTTCGAGTCCAGTGGTGGTATTTCAGGGGTGGCAGTTCTGGCGGAATCACACATTTCGGTACATACATGGCCAGAGCGAGATTATGCGGCCTTTGATATTTTTATGTGTGGTAAGTCTAGGCCCGAGGAATCGGTAAAGGTCATTATTGATGCGTTTTGTCCCTCACACCATTCGCTTACCACAATGCGCCGCGGCATTGTCGAGACGGGGGCTGTGAATGATTGCTCAATTTGGCAATATGCACATAATCGGTAAACGATTTATTCAGACACAAGGATGAGGCGAGGCGGTAATCTTTTCTCTTAGATCGGAGCTTAGATCGGAGCTTTCATAGGGAGGGTGTTACAGAGGATAAGGGCCCCGTCAGGAGCATTGGCGGGGTTCAAGGGCCGTTTAAGATGGCCGAACCTTCGCTAGGCTTGGCAACATCGACCCTATTAGGCCGATGTCCAACGCTCAAACAGGCGGTGCCTATTTTGCCTTTGCTTCTTGCTCGGCGGCGAGGAACTGCTTGTACAAGCCATCCGCTTCCTCGCTGAGCATGGAGTAGCTGCGAATATCGCCGCCTCGTTGGGCTTCCATGGCCTCTTGAAGTTTGGCTTCGTACTGCTTCTTGAGTTTTTTCGTTGGGTCAGACTTGAACATAGAAAACATAGGTCATTTCTTCTTAAGGTTTAAAGAGGTTACGTACGGACCCCCGGGTTAGATCGCTCAGCGAGTTTGGCCGGGGCTCAAACCTTGGCATCTATCCGGTAGCAATAACCGCCTGCCCGGTAGCCACAATCGCCTGCCCGGTAGCCACAAACCCTACCAGGGTATGGTTTTGCCTTGCCAATCGAGGAAACTGGCTGTGCCATCGACTGGCGTGTCGGCCACGATGCTTAATAGCTGCTCGGCGACAAATTCACTGGTAAAGAGCTTACCGTCCGGTACGCTGCGCTGAAACGGCTTCGACAGGGGTGTATCCGTGGTGCCGGGGTGAAAAGAGATCAGTTTGATGTTTTTTGCCCGACGCGCGAGTTCCACCGCAGCCGACTTGAGCAGCATATTCATCGCAGCCTTGGAGGCGCGATAGCTGTACCAGCCACCAATTGCATTGTCGGCTATGCTGCCGACTCGGGCGCTAAAGACCACCACCTTGCACTTCTGGCGGCCCGTTAGGATCGGCATTAAAGATTTTAACCAGAGCATCGGGGTGATCGTGTTGGCGCTGACAATTTCAGTGAAGGACGCGGCGGAGAAGTCCTCCAAGCGCTTTTCTGGCTGGCAGTTGTCGTTGTGCAAGACCCCATGGCAGATAAAAACCCGGGCAATGTCCGATTCGGTCGCGCGCTGTATGCGGGCCACCGCGAGACCGATTTCAGCCTCTTGATAGTCGCTTACTCGAACCAGTTTGGCGTGCTCAAACTCGGCGCTTTGGTAGTAGCTCACATCGCGGCTGACCAAAACCAGTTCTGCGTCTGGGTCGGCAATAACTTGCGCGGCCAAGGCCTTGGCTATCGCGCTGCTAGCCCCGATGATTAGAGTGGTTTGTTTGTTCATAACAGGTTCCTTGGTCACACACGGCCAGACCGAGGCCAAAGCGCGTAAATAAAAAATGGGAAATAGGGCGGCGGTATTTGGCCAGGAGCAGATAGACGAGATGGGCCAGTGGCCGAATGATGGGCCAGCGCAGTGGGGCTACTAGGGTTCCTCGACCGACCAGCGTCCAGGCCCTATGGGTTACATCCATCGCTCTCAGAGGCTCACCCTGATATTCGCCGTAGAGGATCTTAAGCGCTTGAGCTCGATCGACATGCGGAAATTGCTGTTCGAAGTCCGCCTGGTGCAAATCCACCAAGATGATTAAGCCTGCTGTGTCCTGATCCTTTAGCTTCTGCATTTCCAGATTGCATAAGGGGCACTGGGCGTCGTAAAAGATGGTCAAACTACTGCGAGTCACGCTGCGTTTCTCCTCGATAACGGGCCTCTATCGGTCTACCTAAGGCTGATGGCTTGGTTAAATGAATACCAGTCGGCAAGGCTAGACCAATTGCCAGAAGCCTTTCGATGCGTTGGGTATCAATACGCAGGGGCGGGGAGAAGGGATCTCATCGAGTTCGAATGAATCAGCGCAGCAGCCTGAGCTGCCGCGATAGGGTGTTCTGTGCGCCTGTTGTTAGGCTATTTGGGGTCTCTGCGGTGGCGCGACTGCCACAATACTTCAGCATCGCCTTGCTCTTGCACCAATAGGCGTGCCAAGACAAAGAGATAGTCCGATAAGCGGTTGAGGTAGGTTTGCGCCAGGGTATGGGGCTTGTCCTCGGCGCGGTTGAAGGTCACCACGGTGCGTTCCACCCGTCGGCATAGGGCCCGTGCCATATGGCAGCGCGCGGCCGCTTCGTTACCGCCGGGTAAGATAAAGTTAGTCAGCGGTGGCAGCTCGGCGTTATCGCGGTCGATTAAGGCTTCCAGCTGGTCGATAATGGCACCGTCGAGCAGGCTGTAGTCGGGCATGGCCAACTCGCCGCCTAGGTCGAACAGGTCGTGTTGAATTTGGCGCAGTTCGTCACGATGCGTGGAGGTCGGCGCCACACTCTCAATAAAGAAACCCAGGGTGCTGTTGAGCTCGTCTATATCGCCAATGGCCTGAATCCTTAGGCTGTCCTTGGCGATGCGTTCATTGATGCCCAAGCCGGTCGTGCCGTTGTCGCCGGTTTTGGTGTAGATCTTTGTCAGTCGGTAACCCAATTGCTTATGCCTCGATATAGAGTGGTAGGGTGATCTCGAAACGACAGCCATGGCCGAATTCCGATTCCACCTGCATTTGCCCGTTATGGTGTGAGCAAACAATGAAATAGCTGACGGACAGACCCAAGCCAGTGCCTGCGCCAACTTCTTTGGTGGTAAAAAATGGCTCAAATATTTTCTTGCGCGTTTGCGCGCTCATGCCGATGCCGTTGTCGACAACGCTGATAATACATTGGTTATCTAAGACGTATTGATGAATATGGATTATACCCTCATCAATATCGTTCAGACTCAGCATGCGCTCTTTGATGGCGAATACCGCATTTTTGATCAGATTGAGTAAGACCTGCTCCAGTTCACTAAATACTCCGGCAACCAGAGCCTGGGGTGCGGCAAAGTCTTGGTCGAAATTGAGGTCGAAATTGTCTTTGAAATCGCTCAGGCGATCGTCGGTTATGGCAATGTTAATAGCCTTTTCGAGTACATCGACAATCAAGCAGGGTTGCATATTCACGCCACTTTCACGGCTAAACTGCAGCATATTGGTGACCAGGTTCGAGGCCCGAATACCCGACTGAGAAATATTATCCAAGAATGCGTGTATTTTGCGTTCGGTGAGATAATGGTTCAGATGGTCCAGTTCAATACCGCTTTTCTCGGCCTGGAGCTGATTGATGGCCAGGTCGGGCGCGATGCGCCGCTTGATATTCTGTACATTCTGCACGATGGCGCTGATCGGGTTATTGATTTCATGCGCCATGCCCGCCGCCATGCCGCCCAATGACATAACCTTTTCGGACTGAATAATGGCTTCTTCCATCAGGAACTTATCGGTAATGTCATCGATCCGAATCACCGCGCTCGGTGCATCGGTGTCTTTGAGCGGGTAGACGATGATATCAAAGTGGCGGATCTGGTGGTGCACCGTTTGTTCGATATTGTGCAAGGTGCGTGATACGTTCTGATGCCAAACCTGTTCGATCCACTCAATATGCTGGGCGATCATCGGAAAGGCGTCTTGAACCTTACTACCGATCGCCTTGGTGCTGTCGGTGCCGCTCAGGTCGGAGGCTTCGCAGTTCCATTGGGTGACATTAAATTGTTGATCAATGGTGATCAGCACCGATGGCATCGAGTCGATAATGGAGGTCAAAAACTGCTGAAACTCGGTCAGCTTGGCCTCGATGCGCTTGCGCACCTGGACCTCAATTTCCAGCTGCTTATTGGTGGCCAGGGTGACATTGGCATAGTCATCGGCCTGTTCGAGCGCAATCGCGACCCGATCTCGCTCGGAGACAATCATTTCTTTACGCAGTTGTATCTGGTCGAGCATCTCATTAAAGGCATCTACTAAATCGCCTACCTCGTCATTCTGCATTTTTTCGGCGCGAATCAATGAATTGCCGCCATCGGCCAGCTTCTGGGTGATCTGCATCAGATGTTTGAGCGGGCGGAGCACGTAGCGGTAAAAAAATAGGTGCAGGATTAAAAACACCAGGCTGATCAGTGTTAATGAAACCATTAAGCGGGTTAACAGGCTAAAGTCGGTTACCTCATCGAAAAGCACCAGAAAACCGATCAACGCCAATGTGGCGGCGGCATAGCCAAAAAAGAGGCGTTGGCTGAGAGACCTGAACTGAAGCATGCGCAGTTGGATGCACTTCTAGGAAGCTAAAAGAAGCAATAAGACTGTCAGGATTTACCAGCTTGTGCAATTTGTTTATGCCACTTTGCTAAAAAGGGTGTCGCCAGCCCGAAGCCATGCGCCTGGTGCAACAAAAAGCCGGTAATGTAGTCGATTTCCGTTGGCCGACCGGTTCGGACATCCTCGGCCATCGAGGAGCGATTTTCCGCCGTGAGCGTGGCAACTTTCTGTATCAGCTGGTGCGGGTTGGCAATGGCTGGCAGCTTCAGATGTTGCATCAGCTGGCCTATTTCGCCACAGAGGCCGTCAATCTCGGCAGCAAATGCGGGTTCTAAGAGTTGGCCGTTACGAATCTGGTGGGCCGCAGTAATAGGGTTGATTACCGCATTGATTAGTATTTTTTGCCACAGTAACGGCTCAACCTGCTCCGTAACGATCGGATTCAACGGCCCATGCCAAGTGGCCAGGCGCGCCAGCATAGCCGCAGCGGGGCTCCGTGCCGATGAGCTAGGCGGTAAGCCCAGGTGGCTGGTGCCGTAACCGGTTTGTTGAAAGGTGTACGGGTCCAGTTTGAGCGCACCACAGGTAGTGGTGCCCCAGATCAGGCGGCCGGGGAACTGCTTTGCCAGCTGCTGCTGCGGACCCATGCCATTATGCAACAAGATCGCGACGGCATTGGGGTAGCGATTCAGCAGTACCTCTGCAGTGGCTTGCGCCTGATAAGCCTTACAACAGATCCAGATCAGCTCGACGGTGTCCTCTGCTGCACTCAAGGGTTGCCAGAGCAACGGCACGGACGTCGGGGTGCGCCGGCATTCAGTCGCCAAGCTTAGCTTTGGCCGATGGGCATAGGCCCAGACCGGGCCATAGAGTTGGGCTTGGGCGCAGGCGAGGGCGCCAATGGCACCCGGGCCCGCGATCAGAGAGCAGATTGCCGGCATAGACTGGTCAGATTCATGAAGTATGGCTCAGTCTAACCCAGCCTGATCTTGGATCAAGCCTCTTTGTCGTCCGGCGCCCAAAGGTGCACCGACTGACCATCGGCCATCTGTTCCAGATGCTCCAAGGCCGCGCTGATCACTTCGGACGCTGTTTGAGTGGCCTTGGCATTGGCATCGATCACCTCATAGTGCAGGGTGCCGGTCAGTGAGGCAAAGCCCATGGAGGTCGAATAGGCCCGAATCAGCAGGGCTTCTTGCACCCGGCGCACCAATTTGTGCGTGGTGAAATTGGATTCGTTGCCATAGAGCGATAGCGCTAAGGTGTTATCGTTGATCCGGGCGATATCATCCATTGGCCGGGCGGTATCGCGCAAGCGATCGCCGGCAGCCTTAAGCAACTGGTTCTTAAAGGACTCATCGTGCAGCGCGCTCATGTGCGCCAAATTATCGAAACGGCACAGCAGTAAGCCGATATGGCCGTTACGCCCCTTGTGCTGCTTTAAATAGCGGGACAGCTGCTGCTCCATAAAGACTTGGTTGCCTATCCCCGTGGCCGGATCAACCTGATTGAGCAGGGTGAGGGCACGAAACTGTTCTTTCAGGGCCAGCTCGCGCTGCAAGAGCGAGTTTTGAAAGCGGGAAATGCGCTGAGCGGCGTGCACACGGGGCAGTAGATGGGTCTTCATGGAGGTTTTGCCGACGAAGTCATCCACCCCTTGGGCGAAGGCCTGTTTCAAATCCTCATTTTCTTCCTTGGCTGTGAGCAAGACTATATAGGTGAACACGTTTTTACGCCGATTGAGTTCCCGCACCAGTTGGGTCAGTTCTAAACCGTCCATGCCGGGCATCAACCAATCGGCGAGCAAAACATCGGCATTGCGCTGCTTTAACATGGCTAAGGCGTCAATGGCGGTGTCGGCGACCCGGATGTCGGTAAAACCATCGAGTTGCAGTAGCTTGCGCACCACCGCACTGCTGAACTTGGTGTCGTCTACTATCATGATAGAGCTTGAGCTTGCTGGCATGTCCCTGTTTTTCCTGTGTTGCATCCATTGATATTAGAGTATAGAAGCTCATTATAAAGGGTGACATTTACTAATCTGTCAGAAAGACTTATTTTTGTCGAGAGCGTGAGGGGGTCCAATTTCAGATCTTCGGTTTGGCGTCTTGTCGAACGGAATTCGACTTTCGTCGTACATTTCTTCTTGGCCAGGTGGGCCGCCGGGTAGCAGGCCGTAGCCCGCCAGCCCACGAGTTACCTCACTGAGAGGTTAATTTAGCCGATAACAGAAAGAAATATTTTGCGGCCTATTGAAATGATGGCTTCTGCCCCAAATCTATGGGCTGCGGTTAAACAAACATACTAGTAAGTAAGTGTTTTAGAGTGGTTTACTTATTTAACTTGTTAATAACAATACTCCCAACTTTATTAGGAGACTGATCCATGAAAATCCGTCCTTTGCATGATCGCGTCGTAGTTCGCCGCAAAGAAGAAGAAACGACCACTGCTGGTGGTATTCTGTTGCCTGGTTCTGCGAAAGAAAAACCTTCACAGGGTGAAATTCTTGCTGTTGGTAATGGTCGTATCCTCGACAATGGGGAAGTTCGTCCCGTTGACCTTAAAGTCGGCGACACCGTTTTGTTCGGTCAATATTCCGGCAGCACCGTTAAAGTTGATGGTGAAGAGCTGTTGATTATGAGCGAAGGCGACGTTTTCGGCGTTATCGCTTAATTAAACCGAATCAAACAAATTAGGAAGGTAAGGAATTATGGCTGCTAAAGAAGTAGTTTTTGGTCTCTCCGCACGAGACAAGATGCAAAAAGGTGTGAATCTGTTGGCTGACGCGGTCAAGGTAACATTGGGGCCTAAGGGTCGTAATGTTGTATTGGCAAAATCTTATGGTGCACCCCTGGTGACCAAAGATGGCGTAACCGTTGCCAAAGAAATTGAATTGGAAGACGCGTTCGAAAATATGGGCGCTCAGATGGTTAAAGAAGTTGCCTCTAAAGCGAATGACGAAGCGGGTGACGGTACGACTACTGCCACCGTATTGGCCCAAGCCTTTGTAAACGAAGGCCTGAAGTCAGTTGCTGCCGGCATGAACCCAATGGATCTGAAGCGCGGTATCGACAAAGCGGCTGCGGCCGTAGTGATCGAGTTGGCCAAGCTGTCTACTCCTTGTACTGATGCTAAGTCTATTGCTCAGGTCGGTACTATTTCAGCGAACTCCGATGCCACCATCGGTCAGCTGATTGCCGATGCCATGGAGCGTGTTGGTAAAGAAGGCGTTATCACCGTTGAAGAAGGCAGTGGTTTCATCGACGAGCTCGAAGTTGTTGAAGGTATGCAGTTCGATCGCGGTTACCTGTCACCTTACTTCGTGACCAACCATGAGAACATGACTGCTGAACAGGAAAGCCCTTACATCCTGTTAGTCGACAAGAAGATCTCCAATATTCGTGATCTGATCCCAATCTTGGAAATGGTTGCCAAGTCAGGCCATCCCTTGACTATTATTGCCGAAGACATCGAAGGCGAAGCCTTAGCGACCTTGGTGGTCAACAACATGCGCGGTACCGTTAAGGTAGCAGCGACGAAAGCACCGGGTTTCGGTGACCGTCGTAAAGCCATGTTGCAAGATCTGGCGGTATTGACTGGCGCCACCGTGATTTCAGAAGAAGTTGGTTTGAGCCTTGAAACCGCTACCCTGGAACACCTGGGTTCTGCTAAGCGCGTAACCTCTACTAAAGAAATCACCGTTGTTGTTGATGGTGCCGGCAACCAGGCCGACATCAAGGCGCGTGTTGAGCAGATCCGTGCTGAGATTGAGCAATCAACTTCAGATTACGACAAAGAGAAGTTGCAAGAACGTGTTGCCAAATTGGCTGGTGGCGTTGCCGTACTGAAAGTCGGTGCTGCGTCTGAAGTCGAAATGAAAGAGAAGAAGTCACGCGTTGACGATGCTCTGCATGCAACCCGTGCAGCAGTTGAAGAAGGCGTTGTTGCTGGTGGCGGTGTTGCACTGGTCCGCGCGATGGCCAACATTATCGGCCTTAAGGGCGATAACGAAGACCAAAACGTCGGTATTGCTTTGGCGTTACGCGCCATGGAAGCTCCGTTACGTCAAATCGTTCGCAATGCCGGTGGCGAAGCCTCCGTGGTATTGAACGAAGTGAAGAAAGGCAAGGGCAACTTCGGATACAACGCCGCTACGGGCGACTATCTGGATATGATCGAAGCCGGCATCATTGACCCAACTAAGGTAACCCGTAC
Organism: Reinekea forsetii; assembly: GCF_002795845.1. Taxonomy (GTDB): domain Bacteria; phylum Pseudomonadota; class Gammaproteobacteria; order Pseudomonadales; family Natronospirillaceae; genus Reinekea; species Reinekea forsetii. The sequence goes on along the minus strand of NZ_CP011797.1, from coordinate 2,075,861 downwards.
TGCATTGCAAGCGGCTGCCTCGGTTGCAGGTCTGATGATCACGACTGAAGCCATGATCGCTGACAAGCCTGCCGATTCTGCTGCCTCTGCTGGCGGCATGCCGGATATGGGCGGAATGGGTGGCATGGGCGGCATGATGTAAGCAAGCTGCTTAAAACCTAGTAAGTCTCAAGAAGGCCCGCAAGCCGAGTGTTTGCGGGCTTTTTTATTGCCTGCTCGTCTTGTTTAGTCCTATACTGCCCCATTGAATCTAGGGGTATCAGGGGTGCAATGAGGGGTATCGGTAAATGTTTCCTCTCTCAATAGGGGTATTTTAAACACCGATACCCCTCATGATACCCCTACCGATACCCCTATGGAGGCGATGTTGTGGCGTTAACAGCAATGGAAGTGAAGCGTTTGACCTGCCCTGAAGGTCAGAAGCAAATTAAGAAAAGTGACGGTAACGGCTTGTATTTACTGGTAAAAGCCAGTGGGTCGAAGTTGTGGCGACTACGTTATCGGTACGCTGGGAAGCACCAGGAACTGGCTTTAGGTCAGTACCCCACGATACCCCTACTTGAAGCTCGAAACCTGGCTGCCCAGGCCCGTGCTCTACTGGTACAGGGTATTAACCCTACAGCAGAACGGCGCTCCAGAAAGCGTGAAACTGTCGCAGTAGAGCGAACATTCAAAATCATTGCATTAGCCTGGTGGGAGCAGCAAGAGTCCTCGTGGTCTTCTGATCACGCAAAGAAGGTAAAACGATGGATCGAGCAAGAGTTGAAGTCTATCGGTAAGCTGTCGGTTGATGCTGTCGATCAAGGGCATATTACGGAAGTGATGCTGTCAATTGAGAAAGGAGGTCATCCTCGCAAAGCTCCCGTTATACTCTCGGTGATCAATCGTATTTTCGGTTATGCACTGGCTCACCGGTTTACACGTAATAATCCAGCTCAAGGTTTACCCCTTAGCGATATTCTTAAACCCATGCCGAAGGTTGAACATCGTGCGGAAATTACTCGATCTAAGGATTTAGGTCAATTAATCCGTGATATCGATAATTCAGACTTAGGCAGCTACTGCACTGCTGAGGCGTTGAAGCTCATTCCCAGGTTATTCCTGAGACCTGGAGAAATTAGAAACCTTCGGTGGGATTACATCGACTTCGATCAAAAGATACTAGTCATTCCTGCTGAAGATATGAAGCGCGGTAGGGAACATCTGGTTCCCCTGGCTGATCAAGTCATCGAGCACTTACAGGCGGTTCAAGAGATAACAGGTTATTCATCGTATGTATTCCCAAATGAGCGCGATTCTGGCAAGCCACTATCTAAAAACGTCATGACCAACCTGCTGAGAAAACTCGGCTATTCTGCTGATGTGATGTCGGCTCATGGGTTCAGAGCTACGGCATCCACTATCTTACATGAGCAGGGCTGGAAACCAGAGGTCATTGAAGCTCAGTTGGCTCATCTAACGGGCACAGCCACTTCTAGAGCCTATAACCGGTCGATCTATTTATCTGAGAGAACCACAATGATGCAGATCTGGGCTGACTATCTCGAAGCGGTGCGTGATGGTGCTGATGTGGTGTCAATAGGAGCGAAGTAGGAGAGGACTTGATTTAAATCTATAACTATATGTTTTTACTATGTTTATTTAATATTAAAAAATAACAATGTTACCTCAAGTGTTACATCAAAATCTAACCATTTAGCCATGCGAATCCTATTCCTCTGCGCCTCTCAACAGCTCAATAATTCACCACTAAAATTTCATAAAATAGGAGAGCACTGTTGTTGTCTTGATCAAAAATTGTCATTTTTGAGAAGTTAGCTCCCAGCTTCCCAATGATAGGATGTTTTAAACAAGCAATTGGACGATAGAGTAGCAGTCAATTAGACGGATAACAGGCACCTTAAAACTATATTTTCAATTATATCGACATAGCAGCCTGATATGTCGATGTGAACGACACGTTAAAATTTAAGCATTTTACTTAGCGCCCTTTTAAGTTAGGCAATTAGACGGTATTATAGCAGTCAATCAGACGACAATATAACCAGCATCTGGACGCTATGGCTAAATCATTATTCCCAAGAGTTATCGCCCCACTGCTGCTGGAAGCACTAAGCGATACTCCAGTCGTTTGTTTATTAGGGCCTCGCCAGGTGGGTAAAACCACATTAGCCAGGGAATACTGCCCTAATTATTCCTACATCAGCTTTGACGACAGCACACTCCTGAACACTGCGCAACAAGACCCTACGGGGTTTATTCAGGGCTTGCCAGAACAAGTGATTTTAGATGAGGTGCAGCGAGCACCTGAATTATTACCAGCGATCAAGGCTGCTGTTGATCAGCGCAGAACACCTGGTCGCTTTCTGCTGACAGGTTCGGCGAATCTGTTGCTATTACCAAAGGTGCAAGAATCCCTGGCAGGGAGAGTTGAAGTATTAAACCTGTTTCCATTAACGGAACAAGAGAAGCACCGCAATGAAAACTCCCTGCTTAGCTCCTTGATTAGCGGAAAAATAGCTCCGCAAATCATTGGAGAGCAGAGTGTTATTGAGGGTGTCGCTGAAGCTGTATGCCAGGGTGGCTACCCAGAACCGAATACTCGCTCGGCTGCCAGAGCCAGACAATGGCATCGGCAATATCTGAATGCCATTATTCAGCGCGATGTTAAAGATATTGCGGCCATTCGGGATGAAGATGAAATGCTCGCCTTGATGGAAATGCTGGCCTACCGGACAGGCACTTTACTCAATGTCAGTAGCATGGCTAATGAGTTAAAAATGACCCGGGAGACCACTGAAAAATACTTGAGCATACTTGAGCGCCTGTTTTTAGTGCGCAGACTTTCCGCCTGGCATCGTAACCAGTCCAAACGATTGGTGAAGACACCCAAAGTACACGTTATTGATTCCGGCCTTGCGACGACACTCAGCGGGTTAAAAACCGACGATTGGAATAACCATAAAAGCAATTTTGGCCCTGTATTAGAAAGTTTTGTCGTTCAGCAGCTTATTTGTCAGGCCAGCTGGATAGGCAGTGATTTTAAATTCAGCCATTACCGCGATAAAGACCAGGTAGAAGTTGACCTGGTGATAGAACGTGGCCAACAGCTTTGGGGAGTAGAAGTAAAAAAAGCAGCCAGTATCAACCCAAAAGACAGTGCAGGTCTGGCCCGTTTGGCCGCTCAGGCAGGTAAGCGCTTTCAGGGTGGCATCTTACTCTATTGTGGCAATAACACCTTGCCGCTGACTCAAGACAATTGTTATGCGGTACCGATGAATACACTCTGGCAATAGAAAATTTTAATTAAAAAGTAATACGGCAATTATATGAAAAACGCTTATGTGTATAGGACGAAAACGATAGATGTTTGAACAAACTTTTAAAAATATGGATGATGTGCTCTGGAAAGAGGCCGGTTGAATTAACCGGAGCAAACCAAAATACGCTTAAAGTTAGATTACGGGAGTTGGTGAATGCAGGGCGACTTCAGCGGTATGGTAAAGGGCGAGCAACGTGGTATAGCGCTTGATTTATAATGCTCAGGTAAAGCCACTAAAGCCTGTACTATGAACTCGTAATATTGAAAATAATGGCAACAATTAAATAACAAACGCATAAAGGAATAACTGTGGTTTCAGAGGCCGACACCAGAGCAAATTACATAGATCCAGCTTTAAAGGCAGCCAACTGGCAGTCAAGTAACATCATTCGTGAACACTATTTCACGGATGGTCGAAAACTTGCCGGTGGAACCCGAGGCCGTCGCTGCTTTGTTGATTACCTATTACATAAAGACAATCGTTACTTAGCTGTCGTCGAAGCTAAAAAAGAAGATGAGCACCCCACTAAAGGGCTTCAACAAGCTATAGATTACGCTAAAAAACTCAACGTACGCTTCGTTTATTCTAGCAATGGCAAAGCAACCTATGAGTTTGATCTGGAAACAGGCAAAGGCGATTATATTGAGTTTTACCCTACACCGGCAGAACTTGAACAACGTTTTGAAAGCACCACAACTGATTTAGGGCAGCAACTACGCAATATACCCTTTCACTTAGAAGGTGCAATGCAGCCACGGTATTATCAGGAACTGGCGGTACACGCTGCAACCGATGCCATTGGTCAGAGTAAACCACGCATATTACTCACGCTTGCTACAGGCACCGGTAAAACCTTTATCGCCTTTCAGATAGTACATAAACTCTTTCAAGCTCGCTGGAATAGAGCTCAACCAGGTAGTCGCCGCCCTCGCATACTCTTTTTGGCAGACCGTAACATTCTGGCAGATCAAGCAATTAACACCTTCAACCCTTACGAAAAAGATCTTATTAAAATCAATGGTGAGGAGGTTCGAAGCCGTAATGGCGTTGTACCCACTAACGCTCATATATTTTTTGCCATCTATCAGGCTATTGCTGAACGAGAAAATATCGATGGCTATTACAAAGCATACCCAGAGGACTTTTTTGATTTAATTCTTATCGACGAGTGTCACCGAGGTGCTGCGAATGAGGCTGGCTCATGGCGTGCAATATTGGATCACTTTACCAGTGCCGTACACCTTGGCTTAACAGCAACGCCCAAGCGCACAGATAACGTAGATACTTATGATTATTTTGGCCAGCCTGCTTTTGAATACTCGTTGAAAGAGGGCATTAATGATGGTTTTTTAACGCCTTACCGAGTAAAGCGGGTACGTACCAATTTGGATGAACTGGTACTGACAAAAGACGATCAGGTTGTTGAGGGAGAATCGAGTCAGGACATCTACCAAGTGGAAGATTACGACAAAAAAATCGTCGTGGATGAACGAACCGAACTGGTCGCCAAAACCATTCTGAACAATATGCACCGAATGGATAAAACCATTGTTTTTTGTGAAAACCAAAATCATGCGCTCACCATGCGCGACATGATTAACAAACATAAAACGGTAACCGATCCTCACTACTGCGTTCGGGTTACAAGCGATGAAGGTAAGATTGGCCGAGAGCTGCTAGAGAAATTTCAAGATAACGACAAAGATATCCCCACTATTTTGACTTCATCACAAATGCTAACCACAGGAGTAGATGCCCGTAATGTTCGTAATATCGTACTCGACAGAAGCATTGGCTCTATGGTGGAGTTTAAACAGATAATTGGCCGTGGTACCCGTGTATTTGAAGGTAAGGATTATTTCACCATTATTGACTTTCGTGGTGCGACCAATAAATTCTACGATCAAGATTGGGATGGCGAGCCGGAAGCACCGGAACCGGGTGGCACCAGCGAACCAACCCCACCACCTTATACATCAAATCCACCTGTTACTGATGATCCGCCCATGGGTGATCCCGGTGAGCCATTGCCTCGCCTAAAGATAAAACTAGGCAAGCACAGGGAACTCAAAGTTATTGATATAGAAACTCGCTATATTGATGAAAACGGCAAGCCACTTACCCTGCAAGAGTTTGTAGAACGCCTGCTGCAACAACTACCTGGGCTATTTAAGTCAGTTGAGGAGCTAAGAGATATTTGGTCAGATCCTGATCAACGAGAGACGTTACTCAATAAATTGGTGCAGGCTGGCTTTGATAAAGAACAGTTAACCGTGTTACGTCGTATGTTCGAAGCCGAAGAGTGCGATGTATTCGACCTGCTCGCCTTTCTTGCCTTTGAGCAACCCATGTCCACAAGGCACTACCGAGCAGAAGCTGTTCGTAATAATCAAGATTTTTTTGGTCAATATCAGCAAGATAAAGCACAAAACTTTTTACGTTTCGTACTCAATCGCTATGAGCAGACAGGGGTAACGGAGTTATCCCGTGAGCGCCTGCCAGCACTGATTGAGCTGTCAGGTTTGGGCACCACTAAAGATGCTTCACAAGCCTTTGGCGGTAAGCCAGCACATTTGCTTGCGGCATTTAAACAGTTGCAACATCAGCTTTATCATATGGCGTAATTTATGGAAATTGCATTAGCACCCAATCAACTCTGCACAGATCGGCAAACACTAACTGTTGATAAAGTTGCGACTCTTATTGGAGAAAATGGTTGTGGTAAATCTACAATTTTACATTCTATTTTCAACTCAAGAATCACTGGGTCAGAAGAAGAAAATGGCCGGTTAATATGTTTCACCTCAGGCCAAAATGAAAATTTTTCGGGGATTTTTTCTAATAGAATAAACAGATTGAGAAAAACAAATGACATTAGTGATATTGATTTTGGCTGTTTATATTTTACCAAACGAGATGTGCGTTCATTAGTTTTTCTGGCCACGACATTTGTCCCTCAAGGCTTAGTAAGGTCATTCCTTGGAAAAAAGGAGTATATAAAAATTGAAGATGATTTAGACAAAATATCAACTTTCTCTATTCCGTTAGAAATACCAATAAATTATCTTAAAACGATTAAGTCGGATGAAGAAAAAGAGGCTCTGAATTTTGACCACCCTTCAATTAGGAAGAGGCCATTTAATCAGCGCCTTGAGTCATTTATTGACAGTGCTAGCGAGCTAGATACTTTTGAGACAATCCTTGAGAAAGGAAAAGGGATAAAAAGTCAAAATATATCCTTCACATCAAAGGCCTTTTTTAATTGTTTCGATGGGTCAAAGTTAGACGCGACAAAATTTCTAGTCGAAGGAGCCTATAACGGCTATTTTCTTGATGCTGATGGCTCACAGTTAAGGTTTAACGAAGGCCTAGAGTTTGAAGAGTTGAGCGATGGTGAATACCAAATGTTATTCCTCTACTCATTGATTGATTTATTCGACTCCGAAAATACATTGTTTCTATTAGATGAGGCGGACTCCCACCTTCATTACACGAATGTTAAAAAACTATGGCGAACATTAAAGGGGGCCAAAGGCCAAACAATAACAACATCTCATCTTCTAGAATCGATTTCAGCAACAGGTATAAACAACATTCATCTTATTTCCAAAGGTAGAATTACAGATGAGGATAAATTTTCAGCACTGACAAAGCGTTTAGATCAATTAGGCTATGTCCAAAAAGCGCAATTTAAAGTTTGCTCTCTTATTGAGAATATTGTGCTTATAGACGACCCTGATGACTGGGTTATTTTCAAGATGCTTGCTGAAAGGAAGCTAGAGCGGCCGCTTCCAAGATTGAACGATATACAAGCTATTAAGAAAGAATCAAATTACGAGCAACATACCTGTGGTTTTGGTAAAAGTAAAATTGCATGGGCGGATGCTTTTTCAATACGATCCTCGGAATGGGATATTCAAACAAAAAATATTTTTCTTATCTGCGATAGGGATAACTTGCCTGTCACTAGTATCGATGTAGCCAATGGAGTCTCAGTTAATGGGGAAAATGCGCAACCAAGTAGTTGGTCAGGCCAAGCCAACCCAAAAGTACATTTGCTCTCTTGGCGACACCGTGAAATTGAAAATTATCTTCTTAGCCATACTGCGCTAATCGTACATAATCAATTACCTCAAATTAATGATCAGCTAGGAGTTGAGTATCAGTTAGATGCAAACGTGGCTTCCGATTCTGAGCCTGTGAGACGTCTTGATGTGAAGGAAGTTATTAAACCTATTATCAAACCAGTAGAAGGTTTATGCCTTGAATCACTACAAGAATATATCAACCTAATCCCACCCTCAGAAATCAGCGAAGACATCACTAATATGTACAACTTTATTATCGGAAAACTTTAAGCATGTCATTACAACAAAAAATAGACCGCATTACCGACATTCTCCGCCGTGACGATGGCATCAGTGGTGCCATGCACTATACCGAGCAAACCTCATGGGTATTGTTTCTTAAGTTTTTAGATGACTACGAATCAGAAAAAGAAGACGAAGCGGTATTGTCTGGCAAAGACTACCAGCCGGTATTGGATAAAGAACACCGCTGGGGAAATTGGGCCTGCCCCAAAACAAGTAACGGCAAGCTAGACATCACCAAAGTCCGTACAGGCGACGACCTTACCGATTATGTAAACAACGAGCTTTTCCCTTATTTGAAAGCCTTTGCCACCATTACCACCGCCGACCCTAAATCCTTTACCTATAAAATTGGGGGAATCTTTCAATACTTAGATAACAAGGTTGCCTCTGGTCATACACTGCGTGAGGTGCTGGATATTATCGACACCCTTAACTTTCAATCCAGCGATGAGATGTTTGAGCTGTCGCATGTGTATGAAGGCTTATTACAAAATATGGGGGATGCGGGTGGCTATGCCGGTGAGTTTTATACGCCCCGCGCGGTCATTCGCAGTATTGTAAACGTAATAGACCCACAGCCAGGGCAAAGTATTTATGATGCTGCTGCTGGTTCATGCGGGTTTTTAGTACAAGCCTTTGAACACCTAAAAGCCCAAAAAGATAAGCTAAACACCGACCAATGGGATTTTATTCAGCGCGATACCTTTTTTGGTTATGAGAAAACGTCATTGGCCTATGTGATGGGTATGATGAATATGATTTTGCACGGTATCGAGTCACCTAACCTGTACCGTGGCAATACTCTCACACAAAACATCCGCGATATTCAGGAAAAAGACCGTTACGACATTATTCTGGCTAATCCGCCTTTTGGAGGTAAAGAAAAATCACAAATCCAACAAAATTTTCCCATTCAAAGTAACGCTACTGAATTGCTGTTTTTACAGCACTTTATGAAAACCTTAAAAGTGGGTGGTAAAGCAGCGATAGTCGTGCCAGAAGGCGTGCTGTTCCAAACCAATAGCGCCTTTAAACAAGTGAAACAGGAATTGTTAGAAAACTTTAACCTGCATACCATTTTAAGCCTGCCTGCTGGGGTGTTTTTGCCGTACTCGGGTGTTAAAACCAATGTGCTATTTTTTGAGCGTAGTGGTGGCACCAGTGATGTGTGGTATTACGAATGCGAGCCAGAGCAAAAACTCACCAAAAATAAGCCGATTACCGATGGGCATTTAAAAGAATTTGTTGAATTGTATGCAAGTCGTGAAACCACCGAACTGTCATGGACAGTGCCTTTCAGCAAGCTAACAGAAGATTATGACCTGTCCGCCAAAAATCCTGCCAAACAGAAGGATGCCGAGCATTTAGCACCCAGCGATATTCTTAAACAGATCCGTACTAAGGAAAAGTTGGTGTCAGGCCTGTTGGATGAAATTGAAAGCCTGTTGGTGGAGAAGTAGACATGGAGCAGGCTTTATATGAATTGCCGGATGGTTGGGAGTGGCACAAGCTAGTTAACTTGACAACAAAAATTGGGAGTGGGGCTACTCCAAAAGGCGGTGAGAAAGCATACAAAGAAAGTGGTATTTCCCTCATAAGGAGCCTTAATGTGCATGACTGCCGGTTTAAATTTAAGAGGCTGGCATTTATTGACGATGATCAAGCTTATGCACTAAAGAATGTTGTTGTCAAAACGGGTGATATTTTACTTAATATAACCGGAGCATCAATTGCTCGTAGTTGTATTGTGCCTGATGAATACCTACCAGCTAGAGTTAATCAGCACGTAGCAATACTACGTGTTAAAGAGAATATTGATAATGGTTTTTTAAATTATTTAGTTGTCAGTCCAAAATTTAAAGCTAACTTATTGTGGCAGGGTGCTGGCGGTGCTACGCGGCAAGCTTTAACCAAAACAATGATTGAACAGCTTGATATTCCTTTGCCGCTGATCTCTGAACAAAAACGCATCGTCGAAAAACTCGATGCACTGATCACCCTCATCGACACCGCCATTGAGCATTTACAGGAAAGTGTTAAGTTGGCCGATGCATTGTATGCTAGTCAGCTAAGCAATGTATTTAGCTTAGGCCACGAACAATGGCCTTCGATGGAGTTACACCAAGTCGCTAAAGTTGCAAGGGGGAAGTCAAAGCACCGACCAAGGAATGACAAATCACTTTTTGGAGGAGATTACCCCTTTATACAAACGGGGGATGTTCGCAATGCTCAGAAGTACATTTCGGCTTACTCAGCCACATACAGTGAGAAAGGTTTGCAGCAAAGCAAATTATGGGCAAAGGGTACAATTTGCCTGACAATAGCAGCAAATATAGGGGATGTTGCTATTTTGGATATGGATGCTTGCTTTCCTGATAGCGTTGTTGGGATTTCATCCAGTGAGTTATCGACTGAATATCTTTATTACTTTCTGACTACGCTTCAACAGTATCTAGATACCCAAGCAAATGCAGCCGCCCAAAAGAACATTAATCTTAAAATCTTATCTAGGATCAAGCTTTCAGTTCCGACGACAGAAGAGCAAAAAGTGATTGTGGAAAAAATAAAGGCTATGGATACTTTATCAATTGAACTAAAAAAAGAGTTAAATGAAAAAATCCAATATTTAAGTGAACTTAAGGAATCAATACTCAATTCAGCCTTTAAAGGCGAACTCTAGGGAGGGAATATGATATTCGATACCACGGCTTTACAGCACAAACCATTCAAAGAAGCACTTGAGAAATTAGAAGGATTATTGTCTCACTCCAAGGCAATATTACTTGGTGCAGGTGCAAGTTACTGTGCGGGGCTGCCATTAACTAACCAGCTTACAGCGAGCGTACTTGCAAGTGATAAATTGTCAGATGATTCAAAGGGAATTCTGACAGCAATACAAACCTCGTTTACTGATGCAAATCCTGCGGCTCATATAGAAGACTTTTTAAGCGAGCTGGTGGATTGGTTGGCAATTGCCAATCGTAGAGCCAGCAGAGCTGTGCCTGATAATACTGTGACCATAGGTGCCGCGACTTATACAGAAAAGCAGTTAGCTACCGCAATTGATGAAATCAAGTTGGCTATTGAGGGGCAGATTAGTCAACAGGTAGATTCCAGTATTCATGAGCGTTTTGTACAGGCTTTACATCGGCCAATGCGCCCAGGGAAAGCAACTCACGGCGAATGCATCGACTATCTAGTCATGAATTATGACTCTCTTATTGAAGATGCCCTGGCTCTTTCCAAAGTGCATTATGCTGATGGCCTTGCTGGCGGAGTATCGGCTTGGTGGGAGCCATTGACCTTTGATGCCAAAGGGTTAGATGCAAAGGTTTATAAACTGCATGGCTCGATCGACTGGGTTGAAACTTCTGGCTCAACAGTGCCGCATCGTATCGCTTCGCATTTAACACGAAACACAGAAACAACATCCAAGATTATGATTTGGCCAGCATCGACTAAGTATCGTGAAGCCCAGCTTGACCCGTATGCGCATTTAATGGCCAAAGCCAGAGCAGTGTTAAACCCCAATAATGGTGAACAACGGGTTTTACTGATTTTGGGTTACAGCTTTGGTGATGCGCACATTAATCTTGAAATTGAACGCGGATTAAAAGCATCTAATGGCAACCTTACGGTTATTGTATTTACCAGTGATGCTACACCTAATGGCATTTTAGATTCTTGGCACCAAGATCCTGAGATAAATGAGCAAGTATTAATATTTGCTGACAAAGGTTTTTTTCACGCAGGCCAACAAGAACATTCTGCACAGAGTATTGAGTGGTGGAAGTTTGAAAATTTAACACAGATTCTTGAGGGAGGAGCTTAGCATGGAGCACAGTAGATATTCCAAACCCATAGAGAACCTTGCCATTGGTAAAATTATTGAAGTCGATGGCTCTCGAATTATTGCCGAGCTTGACCCTTCCATATCTGATCTTTCCCGAGTTTTTGCCGGTGAGAATTACCCCATTGGGCAATTTGGCTCAATTATAAAAGTTCACTTTGGTCGGCGCTCGATATATGGGTTAGTTAGCCGCCTCCGTATGAAGGCTGATTATCAGCTTGAGCAAGGGCTGCCTGTTGCATCTTCAGATGAGCGCATTATTGAAGCTGATTTATTTGGTGAGGGTGAGTGGCGTAAAAATGAAAACGGTGATTTATCACTTGAGTTTGAACGTGGTGTAGCGACTTATCCTCTGCCACAGCAAACCTTGTACATCACTCCAAAGGCTGAACTTCGTTTTATTTATGGTGATGCCAGAGGCGCTGTCATTCAGCTTGGCGAGCATGTCGGTTCTGGTGGTGCTCCCTGTTACGCCGAGCTAAATGAGTTATTAGGCAAGCATACGGCCATTTTGGGTTCTACGGGCGCAGGTAAATCAGGTGCGGTTGCGGCAGTTATTCACAGTATTCTTGAACGTGGAGATATTGCGAACCACCAACATTGGCATCCACAAATTATCGTACTCGACCCGCATAACGAATATGGCAAAGCTTTCCCGGAACATCAGCGTCTTTCAACCGATGAAGGAACGCTGGTGTTGCCTTATTGGTTGTTAGATTTGGAAGAGTCTTTAAGCTTATTTATTGGTAAAACAGAATATGCAGCTACTTCGCAATCAAATATTATAAAAAACGCCTTGATTAAAGTGCGTGAACAAGCCGCAGAGTCATTGGGGTTGGATAAAACCAAGTTAACTGTAGACTCTCCAGTACCTTATGTTTTAGGTGATACCTATGGGCTAGATAATTTTGGAAAGAATGGTGATGACCTTTATACGATAGGGTTAATAGGCGCTATAAATACTCAGCGACCACAAAACAAAAGTCAAAAAGATCATGAAGATTATAATAAAGTTATCCGTAAAATTAGCTCTTTGCTAAAAGATGGTCGGCTTAATTTTATGATGAAACCTTGGGATGGGGTTCAAGACCCGCTACCTACTATCGTTAATCAATTCTTAACTCGCAAAACCACAGTGCAGATTGTAGACCTTTCCGGTGTGCCCAACGAAGTTGCTGGCGTTGCAAGTGCCGCGATAGCACGAATTATTTTTCAGTTAAAAGTTTGGCAGTCAGAGGATGAGCGGCGTGACAGCCCGGTTTTGCTGGTATGTGAAGAAGCTCACCGTTATGTTCCCAACAGAGGCGAAGCGCAGTATGAAGCGGCTCAATCCGCAATCAGGCGTATTGCTAAAGAGGGTCGCAAATATGGTGTTGGTTTACTGCTGGTGTCTCAGCGCCCCAGTGAAGTTGAGGCTACAGTGCTTTCGCAATGTAACTCATGGATTGTTCTGAGAATAACAAATGATTCAGACCGAGAGCATGTTCGAAGTGTGTTACCAGACTCGATGTCCGGCTTAACCAAAATGCTTTCAGGTTTACGTAGGCAAGAAGCTATTTTTGTAGGCCAGGCAGCCACACTCCCATCACGTATTATGATTCGCAGTTTATCCAAGGTGCAGCTTCCTCGTTCTAACGATGTAGATTTTGATAAAGGCTGGCAGAAAGAAGCGCTATCTGAAGATCAAATTGGAACTGTTGTGGAGCGGTGGCGGTATCAAAGCAGATGAGGATCAAAAACATAAAGGCCTAACTTATTGAACCGTAATCTTTTCATGATTGCTGCTCGGTCTATTAACCATTGCAGGACTGCCCCAAGGCCCATGTAGTCGGTGTATCCAAGCTGCCTCTTTGTTTAGTGCTCTCAGTATGTTTTTTACGGTTAACCAATATCGGTAACGGGAGCTTGGTTTGAGATGTCTTGTTTGGACTTGTAAGTACCAGCGCAGATGCTTGAGTTGATATTGGTACGGGCCAACCTGAAATCTCGTCCATATAACAGCCGCTATTTTCTTTGCTCGATGGGTATGTTCTTTAACGCGAGTACCACGATTACCTTTCAGCTTACGATTTAATAAATGCTCCATATGTTGCTCGGCTTGTTTGTGATTGGCTGGGCGCATAATTATTCAATACGCTATTTACTACTGCCAATATAGGCTGCAACCACATCGGTGCGATTGTGTCCTAATTCTTGGGCGAGAATGGTGCGGGCTTTTTTATCCAGCGCTTTATCGGCTTGTCGTTTTCCGGTAATGACCGGAGCGGGATAGCCGGTAATGGCTTGATAGCGTTCGCAAGCATAGGCGGCTCGCATATCGTGAAAACCATTGATGGTTGTCTGGTTTGTCATGGCACGCCACTGGTTATACCGGTGGACTCGCCATTTTTTATAGTTCCTTTCAGGTGGAATTAAATTCTGTTCTTTGCCCTGCATGAGAGTGGCGGCTTTTAGGGTTTGCAGACACTGGTTACTGACGGGTATCCACCGGTCTGACCCTTTGCCTCTTCCGCCCTTGGTGCCTTGGGTAATATTAATACGCCCGTGTTGCCTGGCCTGGCGGAGAGCTTTGCGTGTATCGAGTAAAGAAGCTTCTTTAAAACGTAAACCCAGATCACGGGTGAGTTTAGCAATGAGCATCGTCCGGTTTTGACCGTGTTTAACGGTGATGGCTTTTAACACGTCCGTTTTAAACGTTGCAGGAATGGTTGAACGGACGTGAGAACGTTGCCCTATAATCTGCGCGGGCTTGATCGTCAGGACGGTATCTTTACGCATTGTTTCCAGTATCACATTCACCGTTGATAGCCGGTTTTGAGCATAGGCCACGCTCATTTCTCCCTTGCTAACTAATTCTTTCAAAAGCTGATTATGTTTGTTCAGAACGGTCGGGGTAATTTTTCTAGCATCGTTAATTCCTTCATCCTTTAAAAAATGAACGAATTGGTTCCAGCGTTCTTCATGGGTTGCACGGGTACTGAAATGACCCTGACCATACCGATCAGCCAACGCATTTTTACCCGCCCATGCGAGTTGTTTGCCATAGCCATAATTACGATTGCCGCCGACGTTGCCCATATAAACCCTGAAACTGGTAAGTGTTAAACCGGATTAAGCACCGGTCGTGCTGTGCTGAGCCGCTCAGCCTGCGGAGGTTAAAACCTCATGGGCAAATGACTGGCTCCTCATGCTTGGTGCACCTGAACAGGGGTTAATGCCTGCGGGTTGTGTACTGTGCCAATTGATCAAACCTTTAAATAGGGTTTAGTCGTTGGTCGCATGGGTGCCTGTGTCGGCGTTTTTACTGCTTTTGTATCAGCGATGTGGCTGCTAATGCATTGTATGGACTACGATTATTGCCGAATTATCAGACCCGTCTCTGTGTAAAGTCTCCACAGAGACGGGTTAGCGCATCGTTGCCGGTTTCTCATTATTGCTGGCATCACCTCCTTTTTAGGTGTGTTGATTAATGGAAGGGTGTGTTTGTGAATGCATGTGATCCCCGATTAATGGGTTAAACAGGGATCAAATCATTCACGGCATTGGTTCCACTGGAACCCATGTGCCTTCATGCCAATTACTCATGAAGGACTCGCTTGCAGCTAAGTCTGTAGCTGCCACAGATAAGTGCCACCACTAGAACATAAAACCCTTAGCCGTAACCCTCAAAAACCGTTCAAGGTGTGAAGTACATTTTTTCAATGTACTGAATGGCCGGGCTATTCCGCCGAACAGTTTTTCTGTGCGATAAAAGTTCTTCCGGGTATGAACAGATATTTCATTGTTTTCTCCGTCTTTGTGCATAGCATAAGACCGCTATACACAAAAACGGAGACGTGAAATGAGCTGTAAAATTCTTAGATTGAGGGAAGTAAAGGAAATAACAGGGTTATCTCGCTCAACAATTTATCTGGAGATTGCCAAGGGAAAATTTCCGAAACAAATACAATTGACGGGTGCCCGTTCGGTGGGGTGGCATGAAAGTGCAATCATACAGTGGGTTGAATCAAGGCAGCAGGCGTAACAAGCCGTGTAAGAATAACTCTATAAATAAATAACCTAGCAACCTTCCAATAAAGGGCAACAGTACCTCAAAGATCAATTCCATTGTAAATGTGTCTGATCAAGCATGAGTCAGTACAGCTTAAGTGATCAGGTGGGGTATAATGAGGGGTATCAGATTGGCAAGTTGAGTGTATAGGTAATTAAATCAGATAGTTAAAAATGTATGGGCGGCATGATGTAAGCCGTTCCCCCGAATTCCATTCGGACTCTAAGAAGCCCGTAAGCCTAGTGCTTGCGGGCTTTTTTTATGGTAGCGATACTTTCGCCTCAGCCGTTATAAGGCCGTATAAATTGTCTATACAGCTCTGCAGTGTTGTAAACTCAGGGTCGATTTCTTGAAACGCATCATCCAGGTACAGGCGCCGGTTTATTTCGATCATGATGGAGCTTAGTCGTTTGTCTTCTTTATACAGGCTTAGGGTGTAATCCCCCATTTTCAATCTCAGCTAAAAATAGAGAGGCTATTACTCACAGTCGTTATCTCCGCGTAACCCCTGCAGGCTAATGGTGGCAGGCTCTCCATAGGCTTCTGTCGTTTTTGGATGGAAAAACCCCAAGAACCCATTTCATCTATTCCAAACTAATTCGCCCTTCCGGTTGAACAACCACACCTGGTCTCTGTATGGTGGCCGCTCGTTTTGTAATTTGGAGTTGTTAATGGCTAGTGTGGACTAGTAGATTGGGAAACTCATACTTTGACAAAAGCCCACCTACCCCCTAAATAGACTCCTACTGAGAATTTATTTGTTATATCTTTAATTGACTTTAGGGCACCTCTCCAGAGTCTCTACAACATCAGCGATGACCAATCTGAATTTCAGATCCGAGACCGGTATAGCTTTTGTCGATTTCTGGGATTGATGCCCGAGGATCGGGTACCCGATGCCAAAACAATCTGGTTATTTCGGGAGCGGCTGACTAAAAAGGGTATCGTTAAGCAGTTATTTCATGGTTTTGAATATCAACTGCAACTGAAGGGCCTCGCGGCGCGCAAAGGCCAAATTGTCGATGCAAGTTTTATTGAAGCTCCCAGACAACGTAATACCCGTGAAGAAAACAAAGACATTAAAGCCGGCATTACCCCCGAAAGCTTTGCGGAAAACAACCATAAAGCCAGCCAGAAAGACGTTGATGCCCGGTGGACCAAGAAGAATAATGAAGTTCACTTTGGATATAAAGTGCATGTCGCCATCGATAATGAAAACAAATTGATCCGTGACTATGATGTCACCTCTGCAGAAGTTCACGACAGTCAGGTCTTTATCGAATTGCTAGCCGACAACAGTTCGGCCGATGTATGGGCAGACAGCGCCTATCAAAGTGAAGCGAGTACATTGGAACTTTATGCGTCGGGTTACCGTAACAAGGTTCATAAAAAGGCCCGACGTAATAAGCCGTTGTCAGTCAAACAACAAGAAATGAACAGCAAGAAATCCAAGACGCGTGCTCGTGTTGAACATGTATTTGGATCGATGGAAAATGAACAAGGCGGAATGTTTGTTCGAACCATTGGCCACACACGAGCGGCCGTCAAAATTGGCCTGATGAACTTGGCTTACAATATGAGACGAATGGTCAGTCTTCAAAGGAGAGGTGCGTCCGTTATTTGCTAAATGAACGAAAATAGGCCATTAAAAGGTCGTTTTTGAGCTTTATTGAACTAAAAACGGTAAATTACGCAAAAATATGGTGCCTACGGAAATATTAATAAACAACGAATAATAACGCTGGGTAAAAGCGAGTTAATAGAGGTGCCCTTCTGAAAGATATTGTATTTGACATGGTTATGTATTGCTCATATTAATCGCTCATTGAGATTTAGAAAACTAACTTAAAAGGACGTGATAAATGTTAGATGATATTGTCGCATACAAAAAACATGAAACGGAAAGTAAAGAAAAGCAATTGACTATTTCACAGCTTAAGCAGCAAATTAAAAAAGCAAGGTCGCCCAGAAATTTCAAGCACGCACTTTCCGGTGCTAATATTTCATTGATTGCGGAAGTAAAAAAGAAATCACCTTCGAAAGGAATTCTAAAAGAAAACTTTAATCATCTTGAAATCGCAAAGCTCTATCAAAAGGCCGGTGTAAGCGCGATATCGGTTTTGGGGGATGAGCATTTTTTTGCGGGAAGTTCAGAAATTGTACGCTCCATCGCGAGTAACTCAGATATATCTGTACCGGTGATGTTTAAAGATTTTATTGCCTCGGAATATCAGTTGTATGAGGCTCGTGCTTCTAATGCCGATGCGGTGTTACTCATCGTCCGAATACTCGATCAAAACACACTGAAAGATCTGATCGCGAAAACGCATGAATTGGGAATGTCCGCTTTGGTTGAAACATTCGACGAATCTGATGTTAAAAGAGCACTTGAGGCCGGTGCAGAGATTATTGGTATTAACAATAGGGATCTTGATACGTTTAAAACCGATTTTGAGAAAACACGCCGGCTTATGGAGCTAATTCCAGATAATATAATCACAGTCAGTGAAAGTGGTATCCACACTCGAGAGGATGTTCTTTTCATGGAGTCACTTGGTTTTAATGCCATGCTGATTGGTGAGTCCATTATTTGTCAAGAAGATATTCCAGGGAAAATTTCCGAAATAATGATGGATTAAATCAAGGTTTTGAATCGCCTTTTAGGCAGTAGGTGATACGAACAAAGGAATGCAGGTATCGTATGCTAAAAATATTAATCATCGGATATGGATTCGCTGGGCGTAGTTTGCATCATCACTGTATCTCAAAAATGCGTGATATGGGTTGGAGTAATGTTATTAATCCTGGGGTCGTTGCTATCGACAACGCGCAGCCAAGAGCAAAAATCGAATACGAGAATGTTCTTTTCCAGACGGCACTGCAGCCAATAAGCAAGGAAGATTCTGCGTATTGCGTATTGCATGTCTGTTCTCCACCATCCTCACACTTTGAAAATATTAAGACAGCATTAAATTGCGGGTATCGCCAAATCATTGTTGAGAAGCCAGCCGTCTCGACTCGTGAGCAACTATTGCAATTAAAAGCGCTAGAGCGGTTCTATGGCGCTAAAATTCTGGTCGTTGCTAATTGGGTAAGCAGTGCCGCTGTGACTAAAGCAAAGGAGCTACTGGACTCCGAGGCCTTTGGTCGTCTTAGTCATATTACCGTGGTGCAGAATAAATCACGCTTTATGCGCTCCCGACAACGCTGTGGTGAGCACGTATTCGACATCGAAATGCCTCATCAAGTCGCACTAGCTCTGTATTTGGGTGGGGCTGCTGTGGTTGAGTCGGCACAAGTATCAGACATGATTATGCCGGACATGGTGATTCCGAATTTAGGCAAAGGTGATCTGACACTGCGGCATGACAATGGAATCACTTCGCAGCTTCATTCCAGTTTAATACACACATCCAGGGAACGTTATCTCAATGTGCTCACTTCAACCGGTCACAGAATAGAGGTAGCCTTTCCGTCTGGAGGTGATGATAGTTACTCTCGGTTAACCATTGTGACACCCACTGGCACTTTGTACTCAGACCAACTGATAGAAGATGACCCTCTCACCTTGTGTTTTATCAGAGCCTATCAGTACTTTATTGCGAGCCAGCAAAACTTTTCAGTGATCCGCCCTGCGGGAATGGACCTCGGATTCAATGAGCAAAAAGTTGAGATTCTTGAGGCCGCTAAAAATATATCCGTACGCTCAGGAACTCAAGTTAACTGTCACCCTATGACCGAAATGTCCTTAAAGGAAACCGCCTAATGGCTGTACCATTCTATGAAAATCAGCAGGAAATTATGTTTTTCCAGCAACAGTGGAAAGCACAACTTAAGGAAATTATACAGCAGACCGAACTCATAAATGGAAGCCAGGTTGATAGCTTTGAACGAGAAATGGAACAGTTTACCGGAATCAAAAATGCGATCGCGGTTGGCAATGGTACCGATGCTCTCATTATCGGCCTAACCGCTGCGGGAGTCGGGGTTGGCGATGAAGTTATCGTTCCCTGTTATTCCTTTTTTGCTTCGGTTTCCTGCATATTACATGTTGGCGCGACACCCGTGTTTGTAGATATCGAGGCGGAATCCTATGCCATGAATTCAACTTCCATAGAAGCAGCAATAACGCCTAAAACGAAAGCGATCATGCCTGTCCATTTGTTTTGTCAAATGGCAGACATGCCGAGCATCCGGGAGGTTGCTGAACGGCATCAGTTGTTGATATTTGAAGACAGTGCCGAAGCCATTGGAATGTATCAAAATGGTGTGCATGCAGGCGGTTTCGGCTTAGGTGGGGTTTTATCTTTTTTTCCAACTAAAACACTTGGGGCGCTCGGTGACGCAGGCATGATACTCACAAACAACGACAAATTTGCGAAAGCTTGCCGACAGCTTGGTAATTTAGGGCGGGACGAATCCGGTATCGCTCAGCGAATTGGCTTTAATAGCCGAATGGACGAGTGGCACGCGATGGTTTTACGGTCCCGGTTCTCGGTTTTAGAGGAAAACATACAAGCAAGGTCAGCAAATTCTGATTATCTAACGACAAGTCTGAACGCACAAGCACCAATGGTAAAAACGCCAATATTCAACAGTCGTGGGTATGACGCAAATCGGGTTGATTATGTGTATCTAATTGAGGTAGATAACCGTGATGCTTTGGCTCAACACTTAGCACTAGCAGGAATTACAACAGAAACCTATTACCCAATCCCTCTGCATATGCAGCCCATCTGTCGACACTTAGGGTACCGCCAGGGCGATTTCCCAGTAGCTGAAAAAGCTTCTACCTGTGCTTTGGGATTGCCAATGCATGCAGAAATGCAGCAGCATCAACTTGATGACATTGTTCAATGTATACAAAATTTCTATAAGGAGTAATTGGACATGACCATCTCATTTTTTAACTATGTCGAGAGATACAAATCATTGCCAGATAGGCTGCCTGAACTCATAGAGGCGCACTGTGCCAAAGGGCAGTTTATACTGAAAGATTCAGTCGTTTCATTTGAAAAGGCAATCGCGGAGTATCTGCAACTTCACAATTCAACTCAGAAAGCTGTCCATTGTGCTGCTGTCAGTTCAGCTTCAATGGGTATGGTCATCGCATTAAAAGCGTTGGGCATAGGTCCAGGAGATGAAGTCATCACTCCTGCATACTCATATGTTTCAACGGCGAGTGCAATTGTATCGGTCGGAGCCACACCAATATTCGTGGACGTAAACAAGAATGACTTCATGCTAAACAGTGAAACTGTCTTGTGTAAAATCACCTCACGAACGAAGGCTGTTATTGCAGTTCACCTGTATCGACAAGTAATGGACGTTGCGGCGTTAAAATCTAAATTACCTGCATCAATCTCGATAGTAGAAGACAGCGCTACTTGCTTGGGTGGCAGTGTTAACGGAACACCCACGGGACTGATCGGAGATGTTGGTGTGTACTCCTTCTTCCCGGCTAAGCCGCTAGGTGGGTTAGGTGACGCAGGTATGTTAGTGACACATGACAAATTGTTACATCGAAAATGCGCAATGTACCGCAATCATGGGCAAGATGGGCAAGTCCGTTTCACCCATTTTGTTTTGGGTTATAACAGTCGTATGGACGACATAAATGCAGCCTATCTGATGCAGAAACTTACCAAGTTGGAAGAACAGAATCAGCGTCGAAACGCGATTGTTGAACAGTACGATGCGGTTATTGATAGATTGGGCTGGCGTCGTCAGCAGAGTGATATTTCACTTGGTGACGTGAAGAACGTCCCATACAGCTACGTACTTTTAACAGAATCCCCTCAAGCATTAGCTGACCATCTACGGAGAGAAGGGATAGAAAGTAAACGCGGATTTCCCGACCCATTGCCGGATCAACCTGCCTTTGCTGATTGGCGAAAAATCGACGATGACTTCCCAAATTCGCAAACAATTGCTCAACAGGCGATCGCCCTACCGATTTATCCGGAACTTACCGATACGCAAGTTGAGTCGGTCGTTATTGCTTTACAATCATATAAAGGGTAACCAATGCTTGAGCGTTTATCTGGCCTCGCAGATGAAGCGGGTCGAAACCTGACACAGCAGATTGATGCACATCAACAATTGAATTGGCAGTTTATGGAGCTTCGGAATATCGACGGGATGCCCGTGGATGAACTTAGCGGTGTATTGGCAAAATCAGTCGCCAAGCAATTAGCGGACGCCGGGCTGCAAGTTAATTGCCTAGCCTCTCGAATTGGCAACTGGCAACGATCGATCGATACAGACTTAGAACAAGAAGAAGATGAGCTTGCACGGCTGATTGATTTAAGTCATTTCGTCGGTAGTCGCCACATACGCGTAATGTCATACCTGCAAGGTTACCTGGAAATCAATGAATGGCGGGATCGGGTGTTAGAACGGTTGACAAGACTAACCGCCAGAGCTGCGCAAGGTGGGTTGGTTCTCCTTCACGAAAACTGTACAGGTTGGGCAGGAATCGACGCACAGAATACACAAATAATGCTCAAGGAAATAACGTCTCCATCGCTACAGTTGTTGTTAGATCTCGGTAATGGTCCAGCCTATCAAAATGCGCCTGAAGATTTTATAACATCCTGCTTTGACTCGATCGCACATGTGCATATCAAAGATGCCGTTCGCACTGCCAATGGCAAAATCGATTATTGCTTTCCAGGCAAGGGTGCAGTCCACCTTCTCGAAAACATTAAGCAGTTACTGAAGCTAGGTTATAACGGACTCTTCTCCATCGAGCCCCATATTGACATGATTGCACATGAAGGAGGGCGCCAACTGGATGTTGACGGTATTAATGAACATTACATTGCTTACGGGCAGGCAGCGTTGGAATTGCTGCAGCAAGCAAAAAACGACCTATCACGTGCGAAAACTTTTGCCGAGGTAGCAATATGAAAATGGCTCATTCTGTGTTGACGCCAAGCTACCAGGAACTACTGCTTCGACTCCTGGAGATAGATACCGTTTCTCCAATGGAAACTGGAACACTGTCAGATCTTAGCAAAGCAAATATGGAGTTTACTCAAGCGGCTGTCGCATTGGGATTTGAGGTGGTAACAGAAGTTATCGGCCAAGACAGCAATAAGTTACCAGCCTCAGTACGCCGAAAGGTTCAAGAGGTTGGGGCACCTTTTTTTCCAAACCAGCCGTCAATGGTGCTTGGCTTGGGGGATTGGCGTAACCGAGAACGTACCATAATGTTTAACTTTCATATGGATACCGTTGGGCCGGTACTGCCCGTAAAACAAACTACAGATCGAATTGAAGGGCGTGGAGTGGTTGACAACAAGGGACCAGGTGTCGCCGTTCTCGCCGCCATTGATCGCTGGTTGGCAAAAAACGACAAACCGCAGCGCATTGGTATTCTAATACAGGTCGTGGGTGGTGAGGAAGGTGGTGCGATGGGCACTTATGGAACAAGGATGCTTTTTGACCAAAGTTACTATGGTGCTTTAAATGTCTTCGTCATACCTTCGGAAGGTCAATACTTTGATTCCTCTACGTCATCAATGACTGTTGAGATAAATGTTGATGGCAACAGCGCAACAGACGACAGCCCATCAGCAGCTGTCAATGCAACCTTATTACTCTCGGCGATGGCAACATCAATTAGCAAAACACTGGCCCCTGAGCTGGAAAAACATCAAGTTAAAATGACGGTGGCTGGATTACACACTGGGAGCATGCATAACCGTGTTTACGGCCAAGGCAAGCTGCTTATGAACTTTTCCTATCGTTTACAAAAAGATGGGCAGCTAACTGAGCAGGCATTCGGTAGCGCCTATGATCAAGCGGTGACGAAATTCGTGAGCGATTTTTCTGGCATTCCCTTGTTTAAACGCACGATAGATCAGCTGTCGACCTCGTTAACGTACCGGTGGCTTAAGAAAGGCTTGCCTGTGTTGGATAACCGAGATCATAGATTAGAGTCGCTGTTGAATCGGGCTGGCATCAATCGACACAAACATAATGAACGAACTTTTACCTGTGATGCAATGTGGGGCCAGCAACATGACGCCTATTCCATCATGTATGGTCCTGGGTCACTGGAAGAGAACGGAGCTCATACCGCGGACGAGTTTATTTCCATTCATGAATTAGAAAGCTTCAGTCAATCAATCGTGCAACTACTCGCACAGTTCAATCACGAATTTACATTGCCTGAACGCACTCGCGTACAGGCAAAGATCCCAACAGCTTAAGGATAAGAGATGAATGATATTCTTGTAGCGGCTGAGCCGTTAAGACATTTTGTAGAAACTGCACTGATCAACGAAGGTGTTGATGTAGAAAGGGCGAAGCAGGCATCAGCAACATTGTCGTATGCCGATCTTGCAGGCTTGGACACGCATGGCGTACTTAACTTAATGTCACTTTATGTGAAGGGATTGAGTGAAGGTGTCATAAGTCGTACGGCAGAAATCGAAGTATTGCGTGATCAAGGTGCTGTCGTCACTCTGGACGCGCATCAAATGCTTGGTTTAAATGCAGGTCATTACGCAATGCAGATGGCCATGGACAAAGCAAAACAATATGGTGTCGGAATTGCTTGTGTCCGCAACAGTACTCATTTTGGTGCAGCAGGGTATTACGCTCAAATGGCACTTGCGGAAGACATGATCGGTATGGCCATGACCAACTTAGGTTCAGACCCTGTTGCTCACGCGATGGGAAGTCGACAACCTATTCTTGGTACAAACCCAATTTCATTTGCAGCACCTGTCGCTAACATGCCGAATTTTTTATTGGACATGAGTACCACGGTCTGTGCTAGTGGCAAGATCAAACAAGCGAATGCAAGAAACGCCGACGTATCTGGAGATTGGTTATGTAATGACAAGGGAGAACCTGTTTCAAATCCAGAAGCCTACTTTAATGGCACCGCTTATTTGCCCGGTTTGGGGGGATGGAAAAAGTCATCGGGAGGTCATAAAGGATTCGGATTGAATCTTATGGTTGAAATTCTGAGCGGTGTCTTAGCCGGAGCGGATGTTCCAATGGTTGGGCAGAAAGGCAAAACAAATGAAGTAGGGCATTTCTTTCTGGTAATGAACATACCGTCGTTCATGCCTGCCAGTGAATTTAAACAAACCATGGCGCAGATGTTGGATGGCTATTTGTCGGTCCCAACGTTCGATGGCTTCGACACCCTGCAGTATGCCGGACAGCCAGATAATGACAACCGGGCTGAGCGTGCAGAACGGGGAATTCCAATACCTGTAACGATTTTCAAAGAATTGAATGAGTATGCTGCCAGTCACCAAATGATGCCATTGGAGGAATTATGATGATTAAAATCGGTGTGATCGGCCTCGGCGTAATCGCCAAATATTACATTTCGGCGTTTCCAGAGTCGCGCACAGCGAAGCTTACAGCTGTTTGCGATTTGCAGACGGAAAAAACAGATCCATTTTCAAAAACGGATGTTCGTGTCTATCAAGAATACCGATCATTATTAAACGATCCGAATGTAGAAGCCGTGGTTATTAATTTACCGAACGATTTGCATTTTGATGTGTGTCGGGAAGCGCTCTTAAAGGGTAAGCATGTGTGTTGTGAAAAGCCACTGACACTGAATATGGAAGAAGCCATAATCTTGCAAAACACGTCAAAACAGGCGGGTAAAACACTCTTTACCGCATTCCATCGACGATACAATCAACCGTTAATTGATCTGAAATCTCAAGTTGGACCTTTGTCCGAGGTGGCTCAAGTCGATTTATATTATAACGAAAAAATAGAAGATCACGCCGGTAACGACACCTGGTATTTAGACCCAACCAAATGTGGTGGTGGATGCGTAGCCGACAATGGCCCTAACGCATTTGATACCCTTGCGTGGTTGATCGGTCCTCTGTCTGTCACTCGCGCGTCCATTGTCCGCGACGATCGGAATATCGACATCGAAGCAGAGGTTGAACTGCGCAACGATCAAGGCCTGACCGCGACAACGTATTTGGATTGGGCATACCCACATGGCGAAGACAAGCGTGTGGTTTACACAATGAAGGATGGGCGACAGTTGACCGGTGATATGTTGCAAGGAAGCGTATCATTTAAGTCGTCTTTGTTTCATGAATACGCTCGGGTTATTGACGACTTCGCTGTGCATATTCAAGAAAATCGGGGTCAAGGGGAAGAAGGGCAAGCTGCTGTTGCACTGGTGAATCATTGTTATCAGATAGATGAACAGGAAGTAACTCATGCAGTCGTCTGAATCAACAACGCATCAAGAGACCGAGGCGTTGAAAACGGACGTTCAAAGCCAGGTTGTTAAAAAGCTGTTCCACAAACAAGAAAGTCGTGGAATGACGGTTATTGAATTTGCCTCCCGATGTGTGCGAACCGGGGAAGTTCATGAGCTGGTGACAACCACTCACAAGTCGTTGGCTACCGGTGATCGCGTTGACCAAGTGGGCTTTCTTGGGTTTGTTGAAATTTTGAATGCCGGTGTTCTTGAAAGAGGAGATCATGTTACGGTCAACGGCAACGTCATCGGAACTATAGCAGGCTTCGATGACTGTCACTTTCCAAATCACTACAATATTTTAATTGAAACGGAGACGCTTCTCTGCGCGACTGACTTAGAGTTAACGCTAGCGCAGCGCATTTCTTTCAATGATGGGACCATGACTGAAGCACGGTCGTTGGAGGGAAAGAATGACAGTTGATATGACTCAAAGCAGGCCGACAATGACGGTGAATCCCCTCACTATTTCAAATTCAGAAACGGTGGCGAAACGTTTCCCAGGTGTTCACGTGTTGGGTGTCAAATTATCATTTGAAACACTGACCAATGTCAGTTGGGAAGCGGAAATCGAGCAATTGCACCAACGCTGGATCGGCAAGTCACGCAGTGACGTACTCAATTCAGTAAAGCAACAGCCATACGCTGAGTTTATGACGGCCCTCGGATTGAAAGTCAAAAAAAATCCGCCGTCCGTCGCAAATCTGATTACGCGATGTCTGACTAACGAGGCACCGCGCTTACCGCGTATTAACCCGATTGTCGACGCAGTCAATGTGGCTGCACTGCAAACAGAAGTATCTTTGGGCGTATTCGACGCTGCTTGTGTCGAAGGTGAACTTCAATTGAGCTTCAGCCGTGCAGGAGAAAGCTTTTTAGGCCTCGGTGCGGAGAAAGCCGAGGAATTGGCTGACGGTTTAATGGTGTTGCGTGACCAAAAAAAAATACTCTCAATATTTTCCGTACGCGACAGCCAGGCACAGGCTATCAGCGAAAAAACCAAAACGGTTTGGCTGTTAGCTTGTCAGGTTCCGGGTGTGAGTCGTGATGATACAGTGACAGGGCTCATGCGAGCCGTCCATAACTTAGAAATGATTCGAGATAAACATGACTAAACAACAACAGTTAACACCCAGTGAAAAAGGTTACGCGAGTTTCAGTGACATGAGCGCGTATTATGATGCCTATGGCGGCTGTTTTATTCCAGAAACCTTAATGCCGGCCATTGATGAGTTAATCCGTCAAATAGAGGCAATTACACAACAGGCCGATTTCCGCGACGAACTCTCTAATTTGTTGGCAACATATGTGGGACGTCCGACACCGTTAACTTATGCGAAAAACCTATCGGATGAACTTGGGTTTCAGATCTGGTTAAAGCGGGAAGACCTCGCCCACACCGGAGCACATAAAATCAACAATGCACTGGGTCAGGCATTGCTCGCAAAACGCATGGGAAAGCATCGTATCATAGCGGAAACCGGCGCAGGTCAACATGGTGTCGCCACCGCGACCGTATGCGCTTTACTGGGACTGGACTGTACTATCTATATTGGGTCAGTCGACGTAGAGCGTCAAAAGCTCAATGTATTTCGCATGGAATTGCTTGGTGCAAAAGTTGTCCCGGTTGAAAATGGGACGAAAACACTGAAAGACGCTATTAACGAAGCTATTCGCGACTGGGTGACTAACGTTGACAACACATACTACCTGTTAGGGTCTGCATTAGGACCCCACCCATACCCGAAAATTGTCCGTGAGTTTCAAAAAATAATCGGTATTGAAGCAAAGCAAGCATTTCAATCTAAGTTCCCGGGTGAGTTGCCTACGGCAGTGGTGGCTTGTGTCGGTGGCGGTTCCAATGCGATTGGCTTGTTTCATACCTTCATTGACGAACCGTCAGTGCGGTTGATTGGCATCGAAGCCGCAGGCAAAGGAATTGAATCTGGCCAGCATTCGGTTCGACTTGCCAAGGGTGTTCAACCAAAGCCGGGCGTCCTACAGGGATGCTATTCCTTTGTTTTGCAAAATGCGGAAGGTCAGATTCAGGAAACACACAGTATTGCACCCGGACTTGACTACGCCATGGTCGGTCCAGAGCATGCGCAACTGTGGCAACAGGGGCGTGCAGAATACTACAGTGCAGATGATGAACAAGCCCTGGCGGGTCTTAAGCTTTTAACCCGAACGGAAGGCATTATACCAGCATTAGAAAGTGCCCACGCCATTGCCGGTCTCGTGCAACTTTCAACGACATTCAACGAACAGGATCGCGTCATTGTTAACATCAGTGGTCGCGGCGATAAAGATATGATGGCGATATTCGAGCGAAGCCAACACGGGGATGCCAAATGAAAGCACAATTTATAAATGAACTTGACCAGGCATTTATCAACGCTAAGAAAAGGCATCGAGCCGCGATCATGCCGTTTTTGACTATGGGTTATCCCGAAGAAAACCTGTCGTTGCGTTTGCTGCAAACCTTGTCTGATAACGGCGCAGACATTATCGAAGTTGGCATTCCCTACAGTGATCCGCTAGCCGATGGGCCTGTGATACAAGCATCATCGCAGGCCGCGCTGGAGCGGGGAATGACGCCTGAAAAAACCTTCGAAATTTTGACCGGATACGCCGATAGCGAGTGCACGGCCTCGTTGGTGATCATGACCTATTACAACATATTGCTGCAAATGGGATTAGAGCACTTTGTTGAAAAGTGTCGATTCGTTGGCGTACGTGGAGTGGTCGTGCCGGATTTACCATTGGAAGAAAGTAAGACGTTAAAAGTTTTGTTGGACAACGCACATATTCACCTTATTCACTTCGTTGCTCCTAATCTGTCCGACGAAAGAATCAAGAAAATCGCCCAAAGCGCCAGTGGGTTTATCTACCTCATATCGGTTACTGGTGTCACCGGGCAACGACAAAATGTACCCGATAATGTGGCGTCACTGTGCGCACGTATTCGACAATATACCGATACACCAATCGCGTTGGGGTTTGGTATTGGTCACGCGGAACAGGTCTCTCAGGCAGCAAAAAATGTCGACGGGGTCATTGTCGGAAGCGCGTTGATCAAACAAATCAGTGAGCCAGAATCCGCCATTGACAATGCGGCCGTATTTTTACGTGAGATTTCGGCTTATGAATAACGTTGCCATAAAGGTTTGCGGGATAACGCAACCGCAAGATGTCGTGGCCCTTGGCGAACAGGGTATTGAGTATATGGGCTTTATATTTGTTGAGGGGTCAAAGCGGCAGCTAACCGAACGCAGCTGTCTGGGTCTGTTGAACCATGTGCCCAAAGCAACGAAATCTGTGGCGGTATTCATGAATCAATCGCTTACGTTCATACAGTCCATACTGAAAGAGTTTCCGGTAGATATCGTGCAATTGCATGGAGAACAAGACGGTGACCTTGTGAAGTTGCTGGATCGCCCAGTTGTACAACGCCTGCACCCATTTACGTGGTTACAGAGATCGCAGTGCACTGAGCACAGTAATTTAAAAGCTCACTTACTGGACCCAGGCGCTGGGCATGGAGAAACGTTTGATTGGGGAACGCACCTGCATACAGGAGTAGAAATCAACTTGTCGAAAGCTTGGTTGGCAGGGGGGCTTTCGCCCGCAAATGTTTCCGAGCACGTACGCCTATTGCACCCCGCCGTGGTCGATGTGTGTTCTGGCGTCGAAGCAGACGGAAAGCCCGGCCATAAATCGATTGAAAAAGTAATTTCCTTCATAAAAGAAGTTCGTGGTGCCACTAATGGGAGCCCTAAATGAACCTAAAAACGACAGCCTATATAGAGCTGACTCTTGCGATGATGATCGTCGGGAGCTTGTCAGTTGTAGGAAAAAAAGTGATCGAGATTTTTCCGGTCATGTTGTCCAGTGTACTGACCTTGTCAATGGCGGCCGTCGGAATGACAGCCATTCATCTGATCATCGTTGGTCGGCTACCAGTGCTAAACTGGCCGCAATTCAAATATCTGTTTTTGCAGACTCTGTTCGGCGTGGTGTTGTTTAGAGTATTTTTTCTTTATGGTCTATATTGGTCTTCAGCGTCAATGGCCGGAATTCTTATAGCCTTAACCCCGGTCGTGATTGCTCTGCTATCCATTGTCATGCTGCGTGAAAAAGTGGGCGTCGTAGTTTCTACTGGCATTGGACTATGTGTCGTTGGCGTCGCATTGTGTCAGTCTTCAGAAATAATGATGAGCAATAATTGGCAAGCGTTGATTGGCATCGGCCTCGTACTGTTAGCGGTTGTGTGTGAGGCACTGTTTACGGTGCTTCGGAAAAAGCTTACCCATCAGGCATTAAACCCAGTCACCTCCAATGTGTATTTGTGTGTGATAGGTGCCGTCTTATTTTTGCCCTTAGGTCTCTATGACTTACGTTCGTTTGACCTGAGTTCAGTTCAGGCCAGTGACTGGTTGCTTATCGTATACACAGCCGTATTTGTCAATATCATTTCATTTGTGTTGTGGTTTAGAGGGGTAGATAAAGTAGACGCCACGACAGCAGGTGTTTTTACAGTTGTTATGCCGGTGACGGCACTTATTCTATCAAGTGCGTTATTGGGTGAAGTCATTACAGTGCCGATTATCGGTGGCATTATGGTTGTCATTGCCGGATTGATTTTCGTGATTACACCAGTACAAACGCTTCAGTCTGCCGCGAATAGAGTTCGAAACCCATTTGGAAAGCAAAGTATCAAAGGAGGTGATGTATGAATGTTGTTATTATCAATCGTCGGTTTTATGGCTGGAATTGGAATGCACCGAAAACAAACTACCATGGTGTCATTGACCATACTCAACATCAGGTTCATTACATTATTGACGGAAACAGCAAACAGGGCTTGCATGAGGAAGAGTACCTAAACGCCGACATAATTGAACTTCCGTCGTTGGATCTCTCAGATCTGATTAAGGAAACGGTTCGACGTTTGCGTACCCAGAAACCGGTAGACAGGATTATCGCACTCAATGAAGAAGATATATTACTGGCATCGCAGTTACGTGATGAACTGAACATAGGCGGTGTCCGGGAAACAGAATTGGCCCGGTTTCGTAACAAAATTCTAATGAAAGAAATCTTACAACACAGAAAGATAGCGGTACCGGAATTTACCGTTGCAAACAACGCACAGCAAATTGTGGAGAAATTTGGTTATCCCGTGGTTCTTAAACCATTGGATGGCGCCAGTTCCAAAGGTGTAAAGATAGCCTGTGACGAGAATGAGTTGCATGCCGACCTTAAAGACATCGGTGACCAATTACCCTATTACGAAGCGGAACAGTTCATCTCTGGAAGCATTTTTCATCTTGATGGATTTATGAATGACTTGAAAATCGTCTTTTGTCAGGTTTATCAGTACTACAACAGTTGCTATGCATTTGCTAACGGCTCACCAGTTGGCGTAATGATGGTGGACGATGAAGAGCGTCAGCAAAAACTCAATGCATTTGCCGAAAAAGCACTGGCCGCGCTTGAACTGCCGAATGGACCATTTCACTTAGAGCTTTTCATAGACACGCAAGGTGAGGTTCGTTTTCTGGAAGTAGGCGCAAGGGTCGGTGGGGCGTTTGTGGCGCCTTGTATTGAGAAACGATGGGGCATCAGCTTGTTTGAAGAAAATCTAAAGCTCCAAATGAATGGTTTTTTAGACATACCGCGACTCGAAAGCTGCCAGCCCAACAACCATTTGTATGGTTGGCTGCTGTTCCCAGTGCCAGCCGCTAAACATTGCGTGGTTGAATCGGTGGAATTCTCAAAGCAAGGGTTGTTGCCTGGCTTAATTGAGGCAAGGTTGCCCCAGAAAGCCGACCGCGTTGATCAGTCTGGTGGCTATATTCACACTGGTGGCACTTTCTTAATTGAAGGGAAAAGCCAGAATGATCAACTTGAACTCATAAAAGATATCATTGAACGGTACCGAATTACTTTTAGTAAACCTTTAGAAACTCGAGGAGCTAAACTCGACTTCTTCGGCGTTTACTGAGAAAGACTGGTACAAAAACGTTGAATCAGTGGCGGGCTGATATTCAGGGAACAGCGAAAGACGTTCAATCACCGGATGATCGACTAGAGATTGCCAAACTTAAATCCGAGTTAAAATCAGTTAGAAATCTGGAGCGTTATCTAGAGGGTTAGAAGCAGCAACAAGTCTAACGGTTATACCATGGGCGCTGCTTTTCTGAAACTCTGAAAGGTCCTGCGGTTTTTCCGTCCAAAAAGGACGAAATCCCTAGCGGCCCGCTAAACATAAGTCATACAGAAGGGTATTATTTATTTTTGGTATGTGGGCAATTGGCTCTTGAAAGCTGAAATCAAAAACTTACGAACGACAGTGTCCTTTTTGGACTGAAAACCGCAGGACCCAAGTAAGTGTCACATTAGGCAGGGATGTTCACAGAACCCTACCTTGGAATGCAAATCTAAACTATAAAGTTGTTGAATTTGCGCTCACGCTCATTCGACTTCTAAAGTGGGGTTCTAACCCCCAATTTGTTCAGGCCTAAGTGGGTCAGACCTGACATTCAGTATGACGATTTGTCGGGTGCTGATGTGTAGTCCTTCCTATCGCTAAAACTTTCATTAACCTTCTTGCCCAACCAACTAATAATTGCCTGTGTGGTCTCTTCAGGCTTTTCTTGCTGTATCCAATGGCCGCAATCTAAGCTAACAATCTCTATGTTGGGTACAAACTCGGGCAGTTGTTCAAACTTTGAGATCATATCTCGGGCGGGCAGGGTATATGGAGAATGATTTGGTAGGGACTCTCAGTGCTATGTCACTATTTATCCACACCGGCGCCTTGGGATAGATCAAATTGACAACTTAAGCGCGAGTGTGGATGATGAATGAGCCCTAGGGATGGCAGTTAAACCAGAAAGCCGTATAGGCCACCAGCGTAATAACCGCTCAGGCCGCAGATGAATCTGTGAGCTGGTTTTCATGACTAAAATCCGATAATTATTTGAGGAAAATCAATGAAATTACTGCACAAGAAAAATCTCTTCTGTTGGAGTCAATTTGATAATGACCGTAATATCGATTTTCACAGTTATCTTTGGGTGAGGCCCGAGGGTAACGTTGTTTTTGACCCGCTGCCCTTGTCGCCTCATGATGAACTTCACCTAAAGTCCCTAGGCGACGTGAGTCATATTATCATTTCAAACTCTGATCACATTCGTGATGCAGGTAAGCTAGCTCAATTAACGGGTGCCAAAATTGTTGGGCCATCAGGAGAACAACATTCTTTTCCAATTCAATGTTCGCAATGGTTGCAAGAAACGAAGGATTTTATTGCGGGGCTCGATGTCTATTCATTAAATGGTTCCAAGACGGCTGGCGAGCTGGCTTTTGTAATTGAAGGCGAAACCTTAATTACCGGGGATCTTATTCGGGCCCACAGTGCTGGTAGTCTTTGTATACTTCCTGCAGCTAAGTTAAAAGACTCTGATCAGGCCAAAGAATCCGTCAGAAGGATTGCCTCTATCCCAGGGATCAAGGCAGTTTTACCGGGCGATGGCTGGCCAGTATTTAACAATGCCGAGCAAGTTTTAGCTGAGCTGATCGCGCTATGTGAACCAACCACATAACGGATGCATAACCAGATGTGCATAACCGGACACACACCCTAAAACGTTGTGGCCGTGGTGCTTAAAAGGATGCTTACAAAAGCTTAATTGGACACCCACTTTAGTACCAAAACCAAATATCGACCCATTAAAAATACAGGCAACAACTATCCTGACACAGGGGGCAGTCACCGAGCATTCTAAGTTATAAACATTGAAGAATACGCTATAAGTAGCTGATTAGCATGGCTTTGATTCTGACCATCTCAATTGGGGTTTGTACTGTTCAGGCAAATCCTAGGTCAGTAGGGGCGCAACTTTCGGAATGTTAAAGTGGGTGTCCTATTAAGCTCTATTAAGCCCAATTAAGCCTCCGTAAAACTTGTTCATACCAGTATAGGGGTTGGTGAAAATCTACAGACTCTGATTGCAGCACCCGTTCCACCACCGACAGATTTGAATGGAATTGCCCAAGTGTAGAGCCACAAACGGGTTGGCCGGTATTAACCAGGCCTCGGCTCTGTGCAAAAATGCATTGGACTGCACTTGGTACCAACGGTTTTCTGGTGCAATAGCAACGGCTAACTTATAGCTAGATCCAGATGGGTGACTGATTACCACGCTGGGCGTGGTAACAAACCAACGACGAAAACCCGGGGTGTGAGACCAAACGAATCTGAGTGTTTTTTTTATCATGCTAACCGCATGAGGGTTTTTTTTTGGCCGTTTGACACCAGCTTCCTAATGGGTGACCCCTCTGATTCAGTAAATGTATAAATTAACGAAAAACCTATGCATGTTTCAGTTGTCATGTATAATTTATCGGAAAAATTATACATATAAGTGCCGTCAGGTATAAAAAAAGGTGAAATATAGCTATGTTAACGCCAATAGCGCCGCTGCCACTGGCCAATATTGAACAATGGGAAACCCGTGCGGTACTCAAAAAGACCGCCGAAGCGCATCGTTACCTGGCCGAACTGAAAGGTGTGGCAGCGAGTATTCCCAATGAAGCGATTTTAATCAATACGTTGGCTCTACAAGAAGCCAAAGACAGCTCTGAAGTTGAGAACATCGTCACCACCCACGATGAACTCTACAAAGCCAACCTTTTTGAAGAAGCCATTACCAATCCCGCCACCAAAGAAGTGCAAGATTACGCATTTGCATTAAAACAGGGCTTTCATTCCGCTAGGCAAAGTAAATTAATTCGGCTAAGCGATATTCTCGCCGTGCAACAAAATTTAGAAAACAACAATGCCGGGCTGCGTAAGCTACCGGGTACCGACCTCAAAAATCCCCGCACCGGGCAAGTGGTCTATACCCCACCGCAACATGCCGATGAAATAGCTAAATTAATGAATAACCTCGTTCAATTTATCAATAACGATGAACTGTGCGACGCCGACCCATTGGTAAAAATGGCCATTATTCACCATCAGTTTGAAAGCATTCACCCGTTCTACGATGGCAATGGCCGCACCGGCCGTATCTTGAATATTCTGTACCTGGTCACAAAAGACCTGCTCAACCTGCCAGTATTGTATTTGAGCCGCTTTATCATTCACCACAAGGCCGACTATTACGCCAACCTGCAAGCCGTAAGAGACACCGGCAATTGGGAACCGTGGCTGCTGTTTATGCTCGATGGCATTATCGACACCGCGCAAAACACCATTTCACTGATCACCGAAATGAAAACCCTGATGGTGAGTGTGAAACACGGCATCCGCGAACAGCTGCCGAAGCTCTATAGCCAAGATTTACTCAACAACCTGTTCAACCACCCCTACACGAAAATTGACTTTATTGTTGAAGAGCTAGGGGTAACGCGCATAACCGCCACCAAATATTTAGAACAACTGGTCAAACACGGCTTTTTAAATAAACAAAAAGTCGGCCGAGCCAACTATTACATTAACCAGTCCTTATGCAACGTACTGATAGCACACGGCTAAATAAAGAATTTAAAAGAGAGAACAACATGACCATAAACGACACCGTAGACACCCTGTTGGCGGAGATCTTCGCGCCCGAGCCGGGTGCTCTTGCCAACTGGTCCTCGCCCTCAGTGGTTACCGGGGCAGGCATGGATTCTGATGCACGCAGCAGGGCGTTAAGGACTGCTAGTTATATCGCGCGAATTGCAGCCGAATATCTTGTAACCAATTTCACCCACAGGCACCTCTTCGTCCACAAAGAACTGGATCGCCCTGACCTCATGATAATTAAAGCCCGGCGTATCGAAGACATAGGTCGGGATATAGTAGGACGCCATATAGCGGGCATAGCGTAATCGATAGGTCGAGGGCGCAACAGCCCTGGACACATTGCCCCAGATATCGACCAAGCGCACCTTGAGTCCGGGTTCGCCATGAACCTGGCCACGGAAGGTCAGATAGGTATTCAGGTTAGCCACCGACTTGCCAAAATCTCGATCGACAAAGCCTTTGGGTTTAACGCCGGTATTTTCAACCGAGGTGGTTAGATTGGCTTCAGCGTAGCCGGAGCCATTGTGGCTGAATTGCAGGTCTATCGCGGATACTTCATAGTATGCTGGCGGGTTTGAGTCTTTGTTAGTTAAGACAAAGCCGGCACCGGCTAAAAACGGCTAGAGCCGTGAAATATGCTGTCAACATTCAAGGAGGTTTTGTGCGTATTCGAGTCGCTGTAAAAAAAGATGTGGTAAAGATTAGCAATCTTGTTAAATCACTTTCCCATTTTTATTTAAAAGATCAAAAAAATGAGTTGCCCGAATGGTTCGATAAAACGCTTGCTCAGAGTGAGTTTTTAAAGCGTATTGAAGGTTCTGAATATTTCAATTTCGTTTATGAAAATGAAGGTGAAATAATTGGGTATATTGCAATGAAAGGGAGTAGTCATTTATTCCATCTTTTTGTCTCTGAGAAATACCAGGGCAAAGGCCTGGCAAGAGAACTTTGGGGGTTTGCAAGCAATGTATGTGTCTCTAATATTTATACGCTCAGATCATCATTGTACGCAGTTCCAGTATATAGAAAATTTGGTTTTATTGAGTCTGGTGTTGCGGGTGAAATAGATGGTATTGGGTTTCAACCTATGGAGTTACGAGTATAAAATTCTACCAAGTGCCTGCAAGGGGCATTGAACTTGCCCCGTTTTAGTGTAATCCCAAAATTTCAACATCGATTAAAAATGGTGGGGATGGTGGGCATGGTGGGAATAGAGGGAATAGAGGGAATAGAGGGAATAGAGGGAATAGAGGGAATAGAGGATACGACCAACGGTGCGAATCATGAACACCCAGCTATATGGGTGTTTAGTCTATTTAACAACACCTGCCCACTACTGAGGCACCGCCGCGTACGCGACCACCTCACACAACATTTCTTCGCGCGCCAAGCCTGCTACGATGATCGCTGCGCGGTTGGGGTAGGGGGGCTCGAAATACTCGGCGTAGACCTTGTTAAACGGAGCCAAATAATCCCGTGCGGTGACGTAGATGAGCACCTGAGTGACATCGGCCATGGTCAATTCAGCGGCTTCGATCGTGTGTTTAAAATTTTCCATCGTTTGACGCGCCTGAGCTTCAATGCCCCCTGCGACTACCCTGCCTTCTGAGTCGATCGGTATCTGTGCAGTCGATAATTGGCCATTGGCGATAACAGCCCACTCCAGCGGCGCTTTGGAGGCAAATAACTGGGTTTTGACAGCTTTTTTCATGTCTACTTCCTATTGATAGCTGAGCTCGAACCCTTAGGGTTAAAGTCG
This sequence comes from Reinekea forsetii, assembly GCF_002795845.1. Classification (GTDB taxonomy): domain Bacteria; phylum Pseudomonadota; class Gammaproteobacteria; order Pseudomonadales; family Natronospirillaceae; genus Reinekea; species Reinekea forsetii. The sequence continues at coordinate 2,038,661 of NZ_CP011797.1, read as the reverse complement.
CCGTAAAAAAAAGGAGCCGCATTGTTGGGCTCCTGTTCTGTTAAATGACCGGTCTAAACGACCGAGATTAAACTCGGTCTTTTATTGGCTAGAGAGAAGAGCTTATAGGCCTTGGTCATCGGCCATTTTTCGAGCAATCATGGGCGCAGTCCACAGTGACGGCAATAATACCAATGAGACCGGTACTGCGGTGACGACGATGAAGGATTGCAGGGCTGAAATACCGCCGGCACCGATAGAGATCAACAGTGCTGCGACCAAGCCCATCATCACGCCCCAGAAAACTCGCACGAATGGGTGAGGATGATCGTTACCGGTCATCACCATCGATACCGAGTAGGTCATTGAGTCACCTGTGGTGGCGACAAAGATGGTGGTCAGAATCAGGAACAGTACCGAAATAACGAAGCCCATTGGCAGCTGTTCGGTAATGGCCAATAGGGCCGCAGGCATATTAAAACCGGTAAAGGGTTCCGATATAACACCCGGATTGGCCAATTCAAAGGCCAAACCAGAACCGCCCACAATAGTGAACCAGAAGCAGGTGATGACCGGTGCTACAACCGATATGAGTAAGACCATCTCACGGATCGTTCGGCCTCGAGAGATACGCGCTACAAACATCGCCATCAATGGACCGTAGCCCAGGAACCAGCCCCAGAAAAACACAGTCCACCAGTCCAGCCAGCCTGGGCTTGCACGGAAAGTGGCCATCGGTATGAACTTGTCTAGATAAATACCAAAGCCTTGGATGAAGCTGTCAATAATAAAGGCGGTTGGGCCGAAAAAGAGGATGAAAGCCATCAGAGCTACGGCAAGAATTACGTTAAATCGGCTGAGTATCTGGATACCCTTGGTTACGCCAGTAACGGCCGATAGAGTATAGATAACAACCAGTCCGACTAGAATCGTAACCTGAGTGATATAGGTATTTGGGATGCCGAATAGTTTTTCCAGACCGAAGCCGATCTGCAGGCCGAGAAAACCAATCGGGCCGACGGTACCGGCGACAACGGCCAATACACAGCAAGAATCCACAATGGTTCCAAGCGGGCCGGTCATCACTCGATCACCGAACACCGGATAGAGGAGTGTACGCGGCTTGAGCGGTAAGCCCTTTTCATAATGCAGGTACATGAAAACGATGCCGGTTAGGCTGCCAAGGATGGCCCAAGCCAAGAAGCCCCAATGCATAAAGCTTTGCGCCAGAGCATTGTAGGCCGCTTGCGCGGTTCCGGTTTCATTGCCCGCTATATCCGAAAACAATGGCGGCGGAGAGGTGAAGTGCGCCAAAGGCTCGGCTGCGGCCCAGAATACACCACCGCCAGCAAGCAGGGTGCACATGACGATAGAGATCCATTTGAAGGTCGAAATCTCAGGCGTCTTGAGACCGCCCAGCACAACTCTGCCGGTGCGGCTGACGGCGAGGAAAAGACCAATAACAAATGTCAGCAGTAGCAACACCTGCCAGTAGGCACCGAACAGCTTAGTTGAAGCGGCAAAGCTGGTATTAACCCAATTGGACATCATGTCGATATCATAAAGAGTTAAAAGAGCAAACAGCACTAACGCACCGCCACTGATCAGGAATACTGGCATATCGACATCTGCCAGCCATTTTTTGTTCTGCATCGTTGCCTCGGCGTTAGCCGCGGAATTACTGTCCATAATAACCACCTTATGATTCTTATTATTTATAGGTTTTAAGCTACGTCGTTGAAGTTGCAGCGCCTATTGACGCCACCCCATCGGTCTTACTTTTTACGTTGGAAATAAGTTGCGTCTTATGTTGCCTTGAGCCCATCATCGAGCAGGTTTAACCAGTTTTGGCCCATGATTTTTGTAACCTCTGGGGGGCTAAATCCTCGTGCCAGCAAGCCGTTGGTGATGTTGGGGAAATCCCGGCTGTCGCGAAACCACGCCAATGGTTTGGGCCAGTCGGCATTGGCCTTAGAACCTTCGCCGTAATCGGTATCCTTTGACCAACGGCCGTTGCGCATCCACTCTAGGACTGAATGCGGTTGCTCCTGGCACAGATCGGTGCCAATGCCAATATGGTCAACGCCCATCAACTCTGCTGTATCGGCCACCATCTCGCAGAACTCGTTCAGCGTGCAATCAGAGCCGTTTTTTAGGTGAAACGGATAGAGACTGAAGCCGAGCAAGCCGCCGGAGGCACCCAGTGCCTTAAGGACTCGGTCTGACTTATTACGTTTGGCCATATGAAAGGTGTTCGGATTGGCGTGAGAGATGACGATGGGGCGCTCGGAAATTTCAATCGCCTCTAGGGTACTGCGTTCAGCGCTGTGACTCATGTCCACAATCATGCCGACTCGGTTCATCTCCTTAATCACCTGCCGGCCAAAACGGGTCACGCCGCTGTCTTCGGCTTCATAACAGCCGCAGGCCAATAGGCTCTGGTTGTTATAGGTCAGCTGCATGATCATGAGGTTTAATTCGCGCATGACCTCAACCATCCCGATGTCGTCTTCAATCGGAGAACAGTTCTGCGCACCGAACATGATCCCGACCTTGCCCAACTGCTTAGCAAGGCGGATATCGGCAGCACTTTTTACCGGCATTATTAGATCACTGCTCTGCTCGAAATGCCGATTCCATTCGGCAATTCGCAACAGGGTTTCACGAATCTGTTCATGGTACACAATGGTCGCATGGACCATGGTGACCCCACCTTGATGGAGTTGTTCAAAGATCGTTCGGTCCCAATTGGAGTATTGCAGGCCGTCAATGACAATTAGATCAGAATGCATAGTGAGCAGGTCCTTTACGCACGGATATAGGTGGTTTTGACCACGGTGTAAAACTCTTTGGCATAGGAACCCTGTTCGCGTGGACCAAAGCTAGAATCTTTACGACCGCCGAATGGAACGTGGTAGTCGGTACCCGCCGTCGGCAGATTTACCATCACACAGCCGGTTTTGGCCTGGCGTTTGAAATCGGTCGCATACTTGAGTGACTCAGTACAGATGCCGCCAGTAAGGCCAAAATTCGTGTCATTCAAGGTGGCTAAGGCTTGCTCATAATCCTTGACCTTGATGACGCAAGCGATCGGCGCAAAGGCTTCTTCCCGATTGATCGTCATCGCGTTGGTTGTCTCGGTAAACAATGCTGGCTGCAGGTAATAGCCATCTGTATCTTCGGTTAACACGTTGCCGCCGAAGGCCAGCGTGCCGCCTTCATCTTTGGCCAGTTGCAGATACCTTAGGTTCTGTTCCATTTGACGGGCATCGCCAACGGCACCTATATGTACGCCTTCCTTTAAAGGATGACCGACCACCAACTTCTTCATGCGCTCAATCACGGCCGCCACAAATCGATCGTGGATGCCTTCGGTGACAATTAGGCGCGACGATGCGGTGCATTTTTGTCCCGTACCGCCATAAGCACCCCCCACTGCACATTCAACAGCATTATCGAGATCCGCGTCATCCAATACGATTAGGGCGTTTTTACTGCCCATTTCCAGCTGACACTTGACCAGGTTCATGGCCGTCGCCACAGCCACTTTGCGGCCCGTTTCGAGCGAACCGGTGAAGGTCAGTGCGTTAATGCCACGTGAATTTATCAAGACATCACCGACTTCCGCGCCGGGGCCCATGACCAGGTTAAAAGTACCTGCTGGCAGGCCCTGGCGAGAGATGATTTCGGTCAGTGACCAAGCGCTTGCGGTCACCTGATTCGCCGGCTTAAAGACCACCGCGTTGCCAAAGGCTAGGGCGGGAGCGATCTTCCAAGCGGCGGTGGCCGTTGGGAAATTCCACGGGGTGATAACGCCGACCACGCCGACGGGCTCACGGCGGGTTTCAATTTCTACGCCTGGGCGCACTGAATCGGCAGTTTCACCCATCTGGCGCAGCACTTCGGCGGCGTAATAATGGAAGAATTGACCGGAGCGGTAGGTTTCGCCCACGCCCTCGGCAAGTGTTTTGCCTTCTTCACGGGCTAACAGTCTACCCAACTCATCTTTACGCTGAATCAGTTCATCACCGATCGCCATCAAAACGCTGTAGCGTTGTTCTAAGCCGCTTTTGGCCCACTCAACTTGGGCTACACCGGCGGCGGTAATGGCGGCTTCGGTTTGTGCTTTGTCGGCCTGAGCGTAGTGGCCGATCAGATCAGCTTTGTCGGCAGGGCTGATATTTGCCACCGCTCGATTGCCTTCAACCCACTCGCCTGCGATGTAATTTCTAAACACTGTATCAGTCATATCGATGGTCCGAATTTTGTTGGAGGAATCATAGGCTCCGTGCTTTAATAATAAAAATCAATAAAAACTATCTATTGATAAGATTTTCTTATTAGGAGGCGGTCATGCTGCCAGAGCTTAAAATTGCCCAATTACGTCATTTCGTCTGGGTTGCTGAACTAAAAGGTTTTCATGTCGCAGCAGAAAAGGCGCACCGCACGCAACCGGCCATTTCCTTATCTATCCGAGACCTCGAGAAGAAACTCGGTGAAGGCCTGTTCGAGAAGCGCAATGCCAAAACCGCTAAAACCGAATTAACCCCCTTCGGCAGTCATTTTTTACCCAAGGCAAAAGAACTCATAGCCCACCATGATCGAGTGGCGGAAGACATGACGCTCTTGGCAGAACATAAGACGGGGCACCTGCGGTTAGCCTCAGTGCCTTCTATTGCCAGTAGGGTGTTGCCTGAGTTGTTATTGCAGTTTTTTGCCGACACACCTGGCCTGCATGTTAGTTTTTTTGATGATAACTCCACTGCTGTCCTGCAAATGGTCGAAAACCAGCAAGTCGATTTTGGTATCGCGCATCTGTTTCATGAGCAGGAACATTCCGACAAGACCTTTATTCCTATTTGGCAGGATCAAATCGGCGTGGTCTGCCCGAACAACCATCCCTTGGCCGGCAGCACCGAGCTGCATTGGCAGACGTTGCGCGAACATAGGTTTATAAGTAATGGCACGTCGGCGCTACTGGAAGATAGTGACGCCCATCCATTGCTGGGTCATTCACAATTTTATGTGTCCAATATGATCTCCCTGATCGCGATGTTGGAGGCCGGTTTTGGCATTACCACGCTGCCCTGGTATGCCTTTCCGAAGCACAGTACCACGCTCAAATTCATCCCGTTAAAAACTCCCACTGTGATTCGCCGTATTGGCATCGTACATCTGACCAACAAGTCACTCACCCCGCCCGCCAGGGCCTTGATAGACTTTATCGTTGCCAGCAGTAGCGGCTAGCCAGCTGACCAGGTGGCCCACTTCTAGTGCTATGAACTGGCCCGGATAGCAAGATTTGGGTCCTGCGATGAGGGCAGAATTCTAGCAATATTGATCTGAGGTGCTAGGGTCGAAACATTACCCCAACACTAATTTAGGAACCATAAATCGGACGCTGATAAGTTTCACTTATCAGTTGATTTGTCCTTTTGATTTGTTTAGTGGCCCATGGTTGACAGATGATTGGTGCCACCCTAAAACGGAGACGGAGTTTGCCGTCAGCACTTGTGGGTCTTGAAACCCCTAGGGCTGACAATTGCCATATGCGATCCACGCGAATATCAATTCCGCGCGGTAATGCCTACTGGTGATGCTCATTCCGACGCCAAGGTTACAAATACCAACAGACCGGATGTATTGTCAGTTGATTCCGCACATCAAAGCTTTAGCTAGGCCATATTGCACAACGGAAGGTTGACTGCCCGATAGATGTGCTGCTAATTAGGACGTAAAGAGTAATGACGACTGCTGCCACGATCCAAAATTCCATGAGGGGTAACAACGCGTTGCCGCTGCGTCCGGCTAACCAAGTGATGAACTTAGAGCGCTTGGGGTCCTTCCATCAGAGCCGCCTGAGTTTTATGCGCACCCTGGTGCGACGCATAATGCGGGAACGCTGGCAGATTGAGCCGACTCGCTTTGACCTCGATGACGACGGTTATGGCACAGTCGTTTATGAAGTCCAGGCACCCAATGGCCTGTTTAGTTTTGTATTATTTTCGCACTATCTGGCGCTGGAAAATCGCAACGATCGAGTTATTGCCACTCAATGGGACCTCACCATGGCGCTGGTGGAAGGACCGGTGGACCAGCTTTACCTGGAACGGCTGAAGCAAAATGTACCCTTGCAAGAAGCTGGACGAGTTGACCCTCGGGTTTTTGTTCTGTCACGAGCCAACCGCAGTGCGAGGATATTTGATTATGTTGTCGATCAGCTAGCCCGCGGAGCGCAGCCGGATGTCGAGCAAATCTCCAAGGTCGGTTATCTGTACCGGACTACGGCGGTCTATGGCAGTGGCAAGCTTGGCATGGCTGATTGGGAAAAGGTTTCGACCAAGCACAAAGATTTTTCCCGGCCCTTTGCCTCGGAAATGTTTGTTTGTTGGATGCTGCGTAATTTCAGCTTCCTGCAGGCTGAACATATTGCCCGTCACAAATCCCCTGACACCTTCCAAGCTATGCAACCAGAGCTTAAGCGTCATTTCGGTATCGGTAACTCGACCGGGTTGGGCATGGCGCCGTTTTTGGTCAATCATCCCATGTTAATCAGTAACTGGATTGAAATGCGCGAATTGGCCCTAGCTCGCATTCGGGTTCTGGGCGGTATCAACGGTCGGGTAAAAGAGACACTCACGACCCTAATAGACCGTTGCGCGCAGCACACACGAGACACTGCGACCGATGATGAATCGCAAACTGAGAAAAATTTACAGGTGGTAGTCGATCTAAACGCGATGCAAACCTACGTCGCGACGAGTTTCGACACCTGGGATGGGTTAATAGCCTGGAGTGAGCAACATTGCTCCTTACAGGGCCAGGAGATGCTGGTTTCGATTATGTTAGAGATATATCCAGAACTGGTGGATGATCTTGAAGATTTCCATAGCGTCGATGAAATTCTCGACCTCGATCCGATCATGCCCCTGGAGCAACTCAAAGAGGTCATTGAAACACGCTACAATTGGGCGCTGGCCACCGACTTTAGTGCCGATGGCGCACGTGAAACCTGTTGGTACCGTTCCGAGGAGAAGATGGAGCCCCGCTTGGGCAACAGTGCCGATGAGGAGGCCAAGCATAAGCAGATGGCAATGGGCGTTGGCTATGCCGTCAGTAAGTGCTACGACCAACTGTGCGCCTATCTAACACTGAATCCAGACCACAATACCGCCAGATTCATGGTCGCGCGCCCCAAGATGCGTGGAATAGTGCGCCGTATTCAAAGTATGAATCGCTGCATCTATGGTGATATTCAGGCCAATTTGCTGGATCGAAATGTGCTTCCAATTCACCTATTGCGCTGCAAATTGGCCTTTTTTGGTGTCGGTAAGTTTGATCCGCGTTCGCGACTGTGGGTCCGCAACACCATGTTTCAGGGCGCTCCGCTGCTAGCGGATATCGGCAAAGCATTCGAAGACGATTGGTTTATGCCTGTAGCGCCAGAGCAAAGCGGAAACTGTTCATGAATATTTCCATGAATGAGTTGAAAGCCGCCTTGCGACGTTGTTTTGAGGCCTCTCACTATTTTGTTGGCAACTATGAAGATGCCGCCAATATGATCCTGTGGTTGGAGAAACACGGCCTCAAAGGCTTGGCGGAGCTGGAGCGTTTGCTGCCCTATATAACCGACGATACCGACAAGCTCCTCAGCAGTGTCCTCTATGAAGACAGTTCGTCCGCGATAATCGACAGTCACGGTCCCAGTGCACTGAACTGCATCGCCGCATCGGTGGATCTGGCACACGCCAAAGCGCTGATAAGTGGCATTGCCACGGTGACGGTGCATCACTGTCACAATCGGATGTTTATTCTCAAAGCCCTGACCGATCGGGGCCGTTGTGGCATCAGTATCGCAGCTTACTGGCAAAACGGGAGCCATACCGTCACCGAGCATGCCGCAGCGATACGGGCCGGTGCACGTTACCCCAGTTACAGTGAAGCGCTCACCAATCTGAGTGCGAGCACCGACCTGAAGCAAACCTTGACTATTATCTGCAGTTCCCGGGTCGATTTAACCGCATCATTGCAGTTGTCCAAGGGTAACCGTAACGCGCGCCATATGAGTGCCGAGGAAGTGGCCGAAAACAAAGCCAACAGTGTTGAACATGGCATTGAAATTGAACCGGAACTGTGGCGACGCATCAATCAAATAGGGACCGGTATATTGGTTGAAAATAATGATCAATCCCGCCAAGGAGCCGGAGGTCGCTGAGAACTCGGATCGACAGCCATCCGATAGGGTGCGGCACCCCCCGGACAACCGGCCATAAAGGCCGTCATGGCATTTAATATCCCTCTCTAAGTCGCTTTACGCAGTCCCAAACAGCCTTTCTATTACTTTTGTAATACCCAATTAGAGGCGCTGACGGGCCTCTTAGCGGATCAACTGAGTCATTTTGAATGCCATAAATGCTTTAAAACCAGTTCGTAGCAGCGTAAAGTATTGGTTTTCACACTAACTAAGTTTACTTGTTAATAGTTTCGCATGAACGTTGTCGGTAATAAGAATAATAAACCAGGGTGTATTTATGAGCGACATAATCGGTACCGAAGAGAAGAAATTTAGAAACCTCGACTGGACAATTGCCAGAACGGTCAGCCTGTCGATTGCCATAGGGATAATGGCCGCCTTTGCAGCCAAGGGTCTATTGATCGCCATTAACCTAACTCAAACCTATCTGCATAAAACCCCGTTAGACACGCTGGTAATGGAGCAGGGCATTGAAAACGCTACCTTGCCGATCTGGTCGATCGGCGTCTTGGCTTTTTTAGGGCTGATTGTTGGGCTTTTAACCCACTATCTAATGCCTAATAGGGCAAACCGCGGTCTTTCCCATGTCATTGAAGACATCCATTTCAATCAAGGCCAAACCGGCGTCCGAGAAGGTTTAGCCGTGGGACTTATTTCGGCTGTTTCGATCGGTGCGGGTGCTTCCGTGGGACGTTACGGACCTGCCGTACACTTGGGTGCCGCCGTGGCAAGCGGTATGGGATCCATCTTCAAGCTCAGTACCCAAGAAAAGGTCGTCCTGGGTTGTTCCGGCATCGCGGCGGCGATTTCGGCATCCTTTATCGCACCCTTGGCCGCGGTTATCTTTGTCCAGGAAGTTGTTTTGCGCCAGTGGCGCATTTATCAGTTTATTCCGGTTGCGGCGGCAGCCGTTGCTGGCTCTGAAACAGCTAAGTTGTTGGACGTGCAGTTCGTTATTCTTAGTGATTTAATTCCCGATTCTATCCCGCCCTATGAATTTATTTTCTTTGGCATTATTGGCGCGCTATCAGGAGTAGTCGGGATTGCCTTTAATCAGGCGTTACCCAAAGCAGCTGGCCTGGTGGCCAAGCACGTTAAGATCGACAACCGCTTAAAGCCGGTCGTTGGCGGCCTATTGTTAGGCTGTATTGGATTTATGTACCCGTCGGTACTGGGCCTAGGGGGCTATGAAACCCAAATGGCCATCGCCGGCAATATCGCCTTTCAACTGTGTTTGATCTTATTGGTACTCAAGTTCGTTGCGACCATTATCAGCCTTGCCTTTGGCTTTAACGGCGGCGTATTCGGTCCCAGTCTGTTTATGGGTGCCATGTTGGGTGCTGCGGTGGGAATTATGGTCGAGGGCACAGGTATTTCCATATCAGGCATCTCCATTTACGCCATAGCCGGGATGGGTGCGACGGTTGCAACTGTTATTGGCGCCGTTTTCGCGGCCATCATTGCGATGATCGAAATGACGGGTAAATTGTCGAGCTCATTGCCGGTGCTTTTTTCCGTCGCCTCAGCCTACATTGTTATTTACCTGTTCTCGCAAAGTTCCTTGTTGGTGAGGCAGTTAGATGGACGAGGTAAAAATCCCTTTGAAGAGATCCGCGCCAAAGATAAGAAATACGAGGGCTTCAAAACCAAACCCTGATGACTGTCTAGGGGCAACCGATTATAGCCTGCCGCAAGGCTTGAATTACCTAGGACGACGCCATCCAGCATAAATCGCTGGGTGGCTTTTTTATGCTTTGTATTCCGCTCACGAAGATCTTTTATGGCAATGCATTGACCGAGTACTTGACTGGTAGAAGTTAGTTAAGATTAATGTAAACGGTTGCTTTATTTCTGTATAAGTCATTATTTCATCAATACAATAATATTAGTTTTTTAAAATATAATCGAAAATCAACACCTTAATGGCATTTTTGGCTATTTAGTGATCACTTATTATCAATAAGCACTCGAAAATAGAAGGAATAGTGAACAAATCCCGCTGACAGGCCTGTGCAATTTTGATGTAATCGATTGCGTCCACTTGCTATAAATCCATAAGCACTCAGGATCCGACCTAAAATCCATCTGGAGCAAAGTATGATTAAAAATAATAAAAGACTTGTCGCGAAATTGGGAGCTTCACTCCTAGCAGTATCTTTGAGCTGTAGCGCCTTTGCAGTATCAATTGTCTCCTTCAACGGCCCAGCTGGCGAAGCGTATATTGGTAAGTTCATCAGCGGTATCAAAGATACAGCGGCATTGAAGGGTTACAAAATCGATGTTTATGAAAACCAATTTAGCCAAGCTGAACAAGACCAGCAAGTACAGCAAGTTCTTGCCGCAGGCGTTCTGCCTGACGTATTTATTTGGTGGCCTTCTGACGCAGTAGCCGGTTTAGGCTCATTGCGCGCTCTTGCTAAAACGGGTGTGCCGGTTCTTAAAATCAACCAGTTGCCAAACGAGCAAGACAAGCAATACATATTCGGCTTTGCCGGTCCAGATGATCGTCTGCGTGCCCGTAATGCAGGTCTGATGATGGTTGAAGCCGCCAAGGCAGCTAAAGCTGCAGGCAAAACGAGCTTCAACGTAGTTGCAGTAACCTATCCACAAAGCTACGGCGGCTACGGTCTATCCATTAATGCATTTAACGATGCTATTGCTGGTTCTGATCTAACCCTGATCGGCGAAGTTGATGAAGGTTTCGGCCAAGCAAACGGTTATAAAGGCGCTGCTAAAGTTATCGCTAAATTGCGTAACGAAGGTATCGATTATGTATACGGCATGGACGATGCAATTCTGACAGGTGCTTTGAAAGCATTTGAAGAAGCCGGTTATGAAATGGGCGAAGACGTAATTGCTGTAGGTACTGTTTGTAATGGTGACCGTCAGTTAATTGAAGAAGGTAAGCAATACGGTACTACTCTTCAGTCTCCACTACATGAAGGCCAGCTGGCTATCAAAATGGTTGAAGAATATATGGCCAATGGTGAGTTAGAGAACTACCTAAACTTTACGCCAAACCCTTCTGTTACTGCTGCCAACATGGACACAGTTGCATTGAAAGGCTATGACGGCAAAGCATACACAATTGAAGAGCTCTGTTCAGGTGCTTGGACTAACTAAGTTTGCTTTATAAAGCTTAAATATGATGAGTCGGCCGCCCGGTCGGCTCTTTAAAAAAATAAAAATATTGTTGGTTATTCCTATGTCTGCATGGCTTGAACTTAGAAACATCAAAAGAAGTTTTGGTTCCATACACGCACTTAAAGGTGTTGATCTGACAGTCGATCACGGTGAAGTGATAGGGCTAGTTGGAGAAAATGGTGCCGGAAAATCGACACTAATGAAGATCATGAGTGGCTTTGATAGTGAGTTTAGTGGTGAAATCCTCGTTAACGGTGAAGAAGTTAAGTTAAGTTCTCCGGCGAAGGCGCGCTCACTGGGTATCGCTATTGCGCAACAAGAACTCAGTTTAATCCCAACGCTAAGCGTTGCTGAGAATATTTTTCTAGGTGGAGATCACGGTCCAGTAGTTGCCTCGCTATCAAAGTTGGCTGCGCTGGCATTGCCTAATTTACTTGAGGTAGGTCTTGACTATATATCCCCGACCACATTGGTCAGCCGTCTGTCAGTAGGTGAACGTCACCTGGTAGAGGTAGCGCGATTAATTGCCCATAAACCGCAACTGCTCATACTCGATGAGCCTACCGCAGCGCTCGGTGAGGCGGACAGTCAACGAATATTGACGATGGTAAATCGCCTTCGGTCCCAAGGTAAGTCAATCATATATGTATCTCATCGGATGAATGAGGTGTTTGAAATTACAACTCGGTGCACAGTGCTGAGAGATGGCCGCAGCGAAGCAACAGTCCCAACCGCTGAATTAGATACTAAGAAATTGGTCGCCCTAATGCTCGGACGTGAGCTCGGCGACATGTTTCCGGAACGTAAGTTTAAACAAGATCTTGATGTGAAGTTTTCCGTCAAAAACCTTTGGCCTGATCGTGTTCTGGCTCCTGTTAATTTCAATATTAATGCGGGTGAGATTTTAGGTCTAGCCGGCCAGCTGGGCAGTGGCGCGGGTGAAATACTTGCGGCCATGGCCGGCAATACGCCCGTACGACAGGGTAGTATTGTGGAAACGGCGACCGGTGAGGAGTTTCTGCCAAAGTCGCCTAAGCAGGCAATAGAACATGGTATAGGCTACTGCTCACCAGATCGAAAGCACGATGGTCTGTTTTTGGGTCGGCCTATTATTGAAAACCTAACAGCACCGAATATAAAACGCATTAGCAGCCGGGGTATCTTAAGTAAAATTAAAGAAAGTGCCTTAGCCTTAGAGATCGCCAAGGCGTTCACCATCGATGTTAGTCGGCTTGAGCAAGAAGCGTCTGTTCTCAGTGGTGGTAATCAACAGAAAGTGGCCCTGGGTAAATGGTTATCTATTAACCCTGAGCTAATACTGATTGATGAGCCTACTCGTGGTGTCGATGTAGGCGCGCGGGCTGAAATCTACGCTAAATTACGCGCGTTAGCCGATCAGGGTGCCGCCATCGTTATTGCCTCGACCGACCTATTGGAAATAACCCATTTGTCTGACCGTGTGCTGACTTTCTATAAGGGAGCCCTGGCACAAGAGTTGGTTGGCGAAGAGATTAGCTCCGATCGAATATTACATAACATCACGAACCCAGATCCAAGCGATCTTAAATTGGAGGTTGCATCGTGACTACAAATACTCTGTCCAACACAGCTAGCAAGGGCGGCATTCAAGCCAAAAGCTTTTTGCAAAAATACGGCATAGCGTTGTTTTTGGGGATCCTGGCGATCGTTTTCGTCTATTACGCCATTACCACGCAAAACTATCTGACCTGGTTTAACTTCAAAACCATTATCAGGGATGCAGCCTTGGTTGGCATCATGGCGATTGGTCTGACCTTTGTTACGATCTCTGGCAACTTTTTCCTGCTCTCCATGAAGGAAACCGCCGCCCTGTGTATCATTGCTTTTGCAATGTGCATGTCTAACGACTACGGCTTCTTCTTATCGCTGATGGCGGCTGTTTTAGTTGCGGTGGTCTCAGGCTCCATACAGGGTTTTTTGATCGACTTGGGAGGCAACCCCATCGTGGTGACCCTGGGTGCGGCGGGTATTCTGTATGGTTTGGCCGTTTGGTGGAGTGATAACCTGGTTATCTCGTTCCGGCGCCCAAATGATGCCTAGTGGCTCGGTACCGGTTCGGTGTTTGGTATACCCAACATCACTATTGCATTTGTTCTGATCGCTTGCCTTGCTGAATGGGCGTTGCGTAAAACCAACTTCGGTCGACAAGTATATCTGATCGGCGCGAGTCGTGCTGCGGGTCGTGCAACCGGCCACGAAAATCTAATGATGGCCATAAAGGTTTGTATCATCGCCTCAGTGTGTTGTGCCTTTGTCGCGGTCGCCTTTTCGGCCCAGATGTCGAGTGCTCAGGCTAACTACTTTTCGTCGTCTTTTGGCTCCAGTGGTGACTTCACCATTCTGGTCATTGCCACGGTCATGGTTGGGGGTAACTCAATTGTGGGCGGCTTTGGCTCGACCCTGCGGACCAGCCTAGGTGCTATCTTCATTTCGTCAATCGATAACCTCATGGTACTTCAGGGCTTTAACAGTGGTCCTCGTGTGCTATCGGTTGGCCTGATGATTGTGTTTAGCATCATAATTTTCGCCTATATTCGCCGCGGCTCCCGCTCAGAAGGATAATTAGAAATGAATGTTAAAAAAATATTTTCCAAAGATCCTGACCTTGCCTTTGCGGTGATCCTGTCGGTACTGGTGTTTTCGATATTTGCGTTCTCCAATCCGCTGTTCTTTACGCTCAACACTGGCTTTGCGATTATGGAGCGTTTTGCAGTGCTCGGCCTAGTCGGCCTCGCCCTGACACTGTGCATTATCGCCGGTGAGATTGACTTATCGATTGGCTCAAATGCTGCTTTGGCAGCGGTTATTGTGGTTCGATTTGCGGACGATCTCGGTGCACCCACTTAAATAATGCTCGGTGTCGTCTGCGCTACGTTGATTGGTGCCACTCAGGGTTATTTAATTGCTTACCTAAAAGTCAGAGCCATCGTATTAACGGTCGGTACCCTGATGTTGTTGCGCGGTGTATCGTTATTTGCGGCTGACGAACGAACGGTCATGTTAACGGACTTTACTGTCACCGACTTTATTCAAACGAAAATGGGCGTGTTCTTCTCGCCAGCGTCAATTTTGGTCATTGTGCTCTGTATCGTCGTTGGCCTGTTCATGCGCTACACCAAATACGGTCGCGAAATCTACGCCATTGGTGGTGCCCGTAAAGAAGCCGTTGCATCCGGTGTTAGCCTGAATCGACCGATGATTCTGGTCTTTGCCTTGTCTGGCTTCTGTGCCGGCGTCGGCGGAGCGATCATTGGTCTGCGCTCCGGTACCGCACAACCCTTAGCGCTGCAGTATCTCTTGCTCGCTGCAACGGTGGCCGCCTTTATCGGTGGTGTGAGCATTCTGGGTGGCAAAGGTGGTGTGGTCGGCGCAATAGTCGGTACCTTGACGGTGAACTTTCTCAATACCGGATTGGTATTTAACATAACACCTGCTTACGTAGTGCAAATATATCTCGGAATACTGCTACTTACCGTCATTTTGTTCCAGACCATGTCTGTAATGTATGAGGATAAATTGCAAAGGCGTCTGGTGCTCTTCGATACCGACCAGTTACGAAGAAAGCTGACCGCCGCCATAACCAAACAATAATAATCATCATCTACTGAGGAATTAAATCATGTCACAACGTCTAGCTGGAAAGAACGTACTGATTACCGGAGCAGCTCAAGGCATGGGTGCCGCCGTAGCTGAAGAATACGCACGTCATGGTGCAAAAGTCTGTGTTGCCGATTTGAATATCGAAGGCTGTGAAGCCGTTGTGGCGCGTATCAAGGCTCAAGGTGGCGAAGCCATCGCCGTGCGTTTAGATGTCACCAATCGTGAGCAAATGACGGCGGCTGTTAAAGCGACCGTTGATGCCTTTGGTAGCCTCAATATCATGCTGAACAATGCTGGTATAAATAAGCCGATGATGTTCTTGGATATTACCGAAGACAATTGGAACCAGATCATGAAGGTCAATGCCTGGGGTGTTCTGGTCGGTATGCAGGAAGCCGGCAAGCAAATGATTGCTCAGGGTAAAGAAAACGGTCCATATAAGATCATCAACGTTGGCTCCATCTTGTCGCGCCAAGCATTTGATGATGTTGTGCCTTATTCGTGTTCGAAGCATGCGGTTCTAGCCATGATTAACGGCGGCGCCAAAGCCCTGGTAGACCACAACATCACCGTAAACGGCTACGGCCCAGGTGTTGTTCGAACAGAACTGTGGGAACAGCTCGATAAGGATCTGGTCGCTATCGGTAAGTTTGAAAAAGAAGGCGATTCTATGGATGAGCTGGCCAAAAACATGATTCTGATGAAGCGCTATTCGTATCCTAAAGATGTTGTTGGTACCGCAGTGTTTCTGGCGGCCCCAGATTCAGATTATATGACCGGTCAGTTGTTGATGATCGACGGCGGCATGGTAATTCAATAACAACTAAGGGTTAGACACATGGCTATTATAACTCCAAGTGATAATGGAATTATCACGAACCCTGACCTGGACCCGCGCTGGGATTGGGAACGTCCAATCCCGTCTCCGGGACGGATGAATGTCGACTTTGAAGAGCGTGTTGATTTCAGTCGCTTACATCGTTACCGGGTCGCACGAGCCCGTACCGCGCTAGAAGAGTCTGATCTTGGCGCAATGCTTTGCTTCGACAACAACAATATTCGTTACCTCACCAGCAGTGTTATTGGCGAGTGGTCACGTGATAAGTTTGCTCGCTATGCTCTGTTTACGGGTAACTCGGATCCCTATTTGTGGGACTTCGGCAGCGCCGCAGCGCACCATCGTCTGCACAACCCTTGGTTCGAACCGGACCATTGGCGTGCCGGTATGTTGGGTCTGCGCGGTTCGGTCGGTGAAGAAGCTGGCCTGTTTGCAAACGCGGCTAAAGAAATTGCCGATCTGTTACGCCAAGAAGGCGTTTTCGATATGCCGATCGGTGTGGATGTTTGTGAACCTCCGATGCTGTTTGCTTTGCAGCAGGAAGGGCTTGACGTGCGTGACGTTCAACAGGTTATGTTGAATGCCCGACAGATTAAAAGCATGGATGAAATTATCCTGCTGAATCAGTCCGCGTCTATGGTCGATGGTGCGTATCACTTAATTGCTGAAGAGCTTAAGCCGGGCACACGTGAAAACGAAATGGTCGCCATTGCTAACAAGTTTCTATACGACAATGGCTCAGACGATGTCGAAGCGATTAATGCGGTATCGGGTGAGCGTTGTTCACCCCATCCCCATAATTTCACCGACCGGATGTATCGCCCTGGCGATCAAGCGTTCTTTGATATTATTCAGTCTTACATGGGTTATCGAACCTGTTATTACCGTACCTTGAACGTCGGTAGTAAAACGCAAGCGCAAGTGGATGCCTACGCTAAAGCGCGTGAGTGGATCGACAATGCCATTGCTCTGGTTAGACCAGGCATGACGACCGACAAGATCGCGGCCGTTTGGCCTCGAGCACAGGCCTTCGGCTTCGAATCTGAAATGGAAGCCTTTGGCCTCCAGTTTGGTCACGGCCTTGGTTTGGCGTTGCATGAACGGCCGATCATCAGTCGTTTAGTGTCTTTCGAGAACCCTTTCGAATTGAAAGAAGGCATGGTTTTCGCGCTTGAAACCTATTGCCCAGCCGCTGACGGCAATGGAGCTGCACGAATTGAGGAAGAAATCGTCGTAACCGCCACCGGTTGCCGAGTTATTACTCTGTTCCCTGCCCAAGATCTATTTGTCGCAAATGCTTATTAATTAACAGCCATCGTTAAAGTTGAAAACCTTGTCAGTGATAGCTATATCGCTGGCAAGGTTGAGGAAGCCATATGCCTATATATACCTACGAATCAGTAGAAACCGGTGAACGCTTTGACTTCACCCAAAAAATGGACGAGCCCCGTTATACCAGCCATCCGGAGTCTGGTGAAGAAATGATCCGAGTAATAGTTGCCGGCTTTTCGATCCGCTATAACGGCATTCGCGAGCATGTAAAGGTTAACAAAAAACTGCCAGCAGCAACCGCCTGCGGTTGTGCTTCGAATGTGGCTTTAGCCAAGCAAATGTTTCAAAACACTAGAGAAACACCGGCCTATGGTTCTGTTTCAAGTCGGCGCACGGTAACCGGTGGCGTGACCGCTTCGCCTAAATTGATCGGCGGGAAAAGTCACAGTCATACTCACGGTCCTAGCTGTAACCATAAGCACTAATTTATATAGAGAATTTAAAATGGCAACTTTAACAAAAAAAGATACGCCGCGTTTGCTCCGAGCGTATCGACAGATGGTCACTATACGAGAATTTGAAAATAACGCGAACGATCTTTACCTCGGCGCTAAGATGCCCGGCTTGACCCATATGTACAGTGGCCAGGAAGCGGTCGCCGTGGGTATTTGTGAAGCGTTGAAAAAGACCGATTACATCACCAGTACCCACCGAGGCCACGGCCACTGTGTAGCCAAAGGAGCGGATTTAAAACTCATGTTCTGTGAGCTGCTCGGTAAGGAAGAAGGCTACTGCCGAGGCAAGGGTGGTTCTATGCACATTGCCGATCAGAGCATGGGCAACTTAGGTGCGAATGCCATTGTTGGTGGCAGTGCCGGTATTGCAACGGGTGCCGCTTTAACCTCAAAAATGCTTGGCAAGGATGACGTCACGGTTTGTTTCTTTGGTGATGGCGCGCTCGGTCAAGGCGTACTCTATGAAGTGATGAACATGGCTGCACTGTGGAACTTACCGGTTATCTATGCCTGTGAAAACAATTTGTATGGTGAATATACCCATGTCGATGAAATGGCGGCTGGCACGATAACGGCCAGAGCTGAGGCCTTTGGTATTGAGTCCCATCGGGTCGATGGCCAAGATTTTGTAGCGGTTAACGAACTGTCTGAAAAATTAGTCGAGCGTGCGCGCAACGGTGAAGGCCCATTCTTTATAGAATTGTCCACCTACCGTTATCACGGTCACCATGTTGGCGATATCAACCGTGCCTACTACCGTACCAAAGAAGAAGAGCAGCATTGGAAAGACGATCGCGATCCGATTAGCATCTTAAGTACGTTGCTCGTAGCGAAGAAATTGGTAGAGCAGAGTGAGTTGGATACGATCAATAGCGCCGTCAAGCAAGAAGCGGAAGCCGCCGTTGCATACGCCCTGGCAGCTGCTTACCCAGACGAATCTGAAGTTGATATGCACGTGTTTGCAGACAGTAAGGTGGAGATATAGCATGAGAACTATTACTTGGTCGCAAGCAATGAACGAAGCGATCGCCGAAGAAATGCGCCGCGACGAGCGTGTATTTATCTTGGGTGAAGATGTAGCTGAAGCCGGCACCCCGTTTAAAGTCACCTCAGGGCTGGTTGAAGAATTTGGTACGCAACGCGTTTTAGATACACCCATATCTGAGCCTGGTTTTATGGGCATGGCCGTCGGTGCTGCCATGACTGGTATGCGGCCTATTGTCGATTTGATGTTCGGTGATTTTATCTATCTGATCATGGATCAGTTGGCTAACCAAGCAGCCAAACAACATTACATGTCTGGTGGTGCGCTCACCGTGCCCTTGGTCGTTCGGACCAATATGGGTGCCACGCGCCGTAGTGCCGCGCAGCATAGCCAAAGTTTACAAGCTTTGGTTGCGCACATACCGGGCCTGAAAGTTGCTATTCCGTCTACGCCGTACGAAGTGAAAGGCCTGATGAAGGCTGCGATCCGCGATAACAACCCGGTGATCATCTTCGAAGACAAGCTGTCCTACCAGATGA
Organism: Reinekea forsetii; assembly: GCF_002795845.1. Lineage (GTDB taxonomy): Bacteria > Pseudomonadota > Gammaproteobacteria > Pseudomonadales > Natronospirillaceae > Reinekea > Reinekea forsetii. The sequence continues at coordinate 2,019,496 of NZ_CP011797.1, read as the reverse complement.
AAGGTGAGGTCCCTGAAGAGGAATACATCATCCCATTAGGCCAAGCCAGCGTCGTGTCTCAAGGCACGGATATTAGCCTGATCGCGACCTCGTCTATGGTCCAGGTGTGTCAAGCAGCGGCCGTCGCCTTGGCGCGTCAAGGGATCAGTGCCGAAGTGATTAGTGTTAGAACCATTGCCCCACTCGATGACGCTACCTTAGTGAATTCGGTTAAGAAAACCGGTCGAGCGATCGTTGTCGATCAAGGTCATCAGAGCCTTGGTGTAACCTCTGAAATTGTGGCTCGTCTGAATGAGCAGGCTTTCTATTACCTGGATGCGCCCCTGACGCGAATTGGTGCCATGGATGTTCCGATCCCATTCTCTCCTGCGCTAGAGGACCTTACCGTCCCGACTGTTGAGGGTGTTACGGTCAAAGCGATACAGTTAGTCACAGGGGTATTGTAATGTCTTTTGATATTATTATGCCGGTGCTTGGTATGAATCAAGACACGGGCATTATCGCGCAATGGCTCAAGCAGCCAGGCGAGTGGGTGTCATCTGGCGACGCAGTCTTGTCCGTTGAAACGGATAAGGCCGTCCAAGATATCGAAACTCGGCATGAGGGTTATTTGTCGCACGTTAAATACGAAGAGGGCGCCGAGGTACCGGTTGGTGATGTTATTGCGCAACTGACCGCCACGCCTGAGGAAAGCGCCGCTTCGGCGAGTGCGGCCCCGGCCGTGAGTGCCGCGCCAGTGCCGGCAGTCGAAAAGCCCGTAGCAGCGCCTGCTCCTATTGCCGCCGTAGCGGATGTACCGAAAGCACCCGTGCCGATCCAGCAATCCAGCACGGGTAAGATACTTGCGTCACCCAAGGCAAAAGCCTTGGCCAGTGAACGCAATATCGCCTTGGCGGATATCGCATCCTCTGGCATAGCGCAACCCTTCCATGCGCACGATGTCGTCAATTATGTACCCATGAAAGCGACTGCGAAGTCTCGTTCGAAGGTGAGTGTGAAAGTTGCACCCGAGGCATTGGTTGCGATGGAGCAGTGGCTCGGCACAGAAGGCTTTACCATCACTCGAGCAGAATTATTAGCCGTTATGACCGCGGGCGCGTTGCGCTTAACCCAGGCCATTGAGTCCGATTCTGACTGTTATGTGACCTTGGCCGCTGACGAGACCAGCATTTTGAATCCAGATCGCGCGGGCTTGTCCGGTATTGAGTTAATAACCTCTGCAGTCGACAGTACAGTGAGTTTGTGGGATTTCACCGATTCACCGATTGCCAGTTTTTCAGATGACAATCATTCTGGCATCAGTATCGCATTCTTCGGCACATCCGAATGGACCGTGGACCTGAACTACGATTCTGAGGTAATAAACGCCAAGCAAGCCGTCGCGCTGCTGTCAGAATTAGTGCTGCGTTTCTCCCAGCCTCTGCGTCAATTATTATAGGATTAGTGTTGTGACAGACTTTAAGAACCAATTGTATATAAACGGGGCGTGGCGCGATTCAGCCTCAGGCGCGGTATTTGATGTCATCAATCCGTTTGACGAGTCGGTGTTAAGCCAATGTGCTTCGGCCGAGGTTGCCGATGCACAGGACGCTCTGACCGCGGCGGCCAATGCCGCGCCCGTCTGGCGCGGCATGACGCCGCGACAACGCAGTGTGATTTTGCGCAAAGCCTTTGACCTGATGACGGCCCGTTTGCCGGAATTTGCTGAGCTCATCACCCTGGAAAATGGCAAGGCGAAAACCGATGCGATGGGCGAGGCGACCTACGCCGCCGAATTTTTCCGTTGGTTCTCCGAAGAAGCGGTTCGAGCCGATGGCAACCTCACCATGGCCCCTGCCAGTGGTGCTCGGATCCTGGTGCATCAGAAGCCAGCCGGTATTGCTTACCTAATAACCCCGTGGAATTACCCAGCAGCAATGGGCACGCGGAAAATAGCACCGGCGCTCGCCGCCGGCTGCACGGTTATTGTTAAGCCTGCGAGTGAAACTCCGCTGTCATTGTTGGCCTTGGCGGCTTTATTGGAAGAAGCCGGCGTACCGGCCGGTGTCGTCAATATCCTGCCGTCGCAGAAGCCCGCGGAAATCTCCGAAGTTATTATGAATGATCCTCGGGTTCGAGTGGTGTCATTCACCGGATCAACGGGTGTTGGTCGCAACCTATTGAAGCTGGCTGCCAATCAGGTACTGACCCCTGCTATGGAGCTGGGCGGTAATGCGCCCCTACTGGTGCTGCACGACGCCGATATCGATGTGGCGGTTGAAGGTGCCATGCTGGCCAAGATGCGCAATATGGGTGAAGCCTGTACGGCGGCCAATCGACTGTACGTGCACGCATCGATAGCCACTGAGTTTACCGAAAAACTGTCCGCAGCAATGGGCAAGTTAACCGTCGGCAACGGCTTAGAAGCGGGCATCGATGTGGGTCCGCTAGTCAATGCCGCCACGCGCGACAAGGTCAGTTCCTTTGTGTGTGACGCGGTTGAAAAGGGCGCAAAAATTGAGGTCGGTGGTGTGTTACCAACCGGGCCGGGCTATTTTTATCCGCCCACGGTTCTGAGTAATGTGCCCGACAATGCGTTGTGCCTTGATGATGAAATTTTTGGACCGGTTGCGGCGATTCAAACCTTTACCGATGAACAGGCGATTATCGCCAAGGCCAATGATACCGAATACGGTTTAGTGGCCTATGTGTTCACCGAGGATCTAAAAAGAGGTCTGCACATCAGCGAGCAGCTTGAGTTTGGTATGGTTGGCTTAAATCGCGGTTTGGTTTCGGATCCGGCGGCACCCTTTGGTGGTGTTAAGCAGTCTGGACTGGGGCGCGAAGGCGGCCACGAAGGCTTGATGGAATTTATGGAAACTCAATACATATCGACGGTTTGGTGAGCGCAATGATTAACATGATACCGGACGGGTCTCCGTCACAACGAGCGCGGAGCTTTGCCGGTCATTCGGTCAAGGCGACGCCAGACGGCCAGCAATATTGGCAGGTCGATCACAGCCAGTATGGTGCGGTGACTGAAGTACCGATGTCCAAGATGGCCTTGGTGTCGGCTGGCAACCTGCAAGCATCGATCCAATTGATTCCCAGCGTGACCCATGGCGACAAAGCCTCTGTGGACTTGCTGGAGCAATTTCGCAAGGGCCTAAAAGGCGAAATGCAGGCGCGCGGTGTGAAATTGTCGGTGCTGGCATTTTTGGTTAAGGCGTTGGCCAAGGCATTGCAAGAGATGCCCAAGTTCAATACCTCACTAAGTGCAGACGGTCAAACGCTCATCCAAAAGCACTATGTGCACATCGGCATCGCCGTTGACACCGACTATGGCTTAGTTGTACCCGTGATTCGCAATGCAGACCAAAAGGGAATTGTGGCCATCGCTGAGGAAATTAATGTCCTAGCGTTGGCAGCCAAATCGAAGCGCCTAAAAGCCGAGCAGATGGGTGGCGCATCGATGTCGATCACCAGTTTGGGCAATATCGGTGGCACCTATTTTACCCCCATCGTCAATCCGCCCGAGGTCGCTATCCTGGGTGTTACGCCCATGGTCACGGAACCGGTTTGGAACGGCACCGAGTTTTTGCCGGAATTGCGTTTACCACTGGATCTCAGTTACGACCATAGGGTTATTAACGGAGCAGATGCGGCTCGGTTCACACGTCAAATTTGCAAATATTTGACCGAACCTCAACGACTGATGGTGTAAGGCGAGATGAAAACAGAATTATTAGTAATAGGCAGTGGTCCTGGCGGGTATGCGGCGGCCTTTCGCGCGGCAGATCTGGGGCTTAATGTTGTTTTAGTCGACAAACGCGACTCCATCGGTGGCGTGTGTCTAAATGAAGGCTGTATCCCCTCCAAGGCACTGCTGCATGTTGCTGAAGTGATTCGCGAAGCCAAGCATGCCTCGGAACTCGGGATCACCTTCTCCGAGCCTGAGATCGACTTGGATAAGGTGCGCGCTCATAAGGACTCGCTGGTCGGTAAGCTGACCGGGGGCCTGGGTGGAATCGCGCGTCGACGCAAGGTCACCGTGCATCAAGGGGAAGCACGCTTTACCGGCCCCAATAGTGTGTCGGTCGAGGGTGAAACTATTGATTTCGACCACGTCATTATCGCGGTCGGATCGACCCCGGTCAGTCTACCGAACTGGCCAGTGGATGCCCGTATTTGGGATTCGACCCGAGCGCTGGAATTGCCTGAAATACCGCAGCGGTTGACCATTGTGGGCGCCGGTATTATCGGCTTAGAGATGGCAACCCTGTACGCTGCCTTAGGCAGTAAGGTGACTCTAGTAGAGTTAGCCGATACAATGCTGCCTGATGCGGATGCTGAATCTGCGAAGGTGTTACATAAGGCAATGGTCCAGCAGGGCTGTGAGTTCCATTTTGGCACTGCAGTTGTTGATATTGAAACCAGCAGCGCCGGGATCCGCCTAACAACATCAAAAGACACGACGATTGAAGCGGATATTGTTATTTCTGCGGTTGGTCGACGCTCCAACGCCGGAAAAGTGAATATTGAAGCCGCAGGTCTGACCCTTAGCCGCGGCGATATTATCGATGTCGATGCTCAAAGCAGAACCACGGTTAAGCATATTTTTGCTATAGGGGATGTTACGGGCATGCCGATGCTGGCCCACAGAGCCACGCATCAAGGCAAGATCGCCGCCGAAGTGATCGCGGGACACAAGGTTCAGCTTGATACCAAGCTGATTCCGTCGGTTGCCTATACCTCGCCGGAATTCGCTTGGATAGGTTTCAGTGTAGAAGCAGCTAAAGCAGCTGGCTATCAGGCTAAATCGTCCAGTTTTCCCTGGTTGGCGAGCGGCCGTAATCTCGCCTCGGGCGGGCAGGATGGCCTGACCAAACTGGTTTACGATGAGCCCACTGGGCGGATATTGGGTGGCTCACTGGTTGGGAAAAATGCCGGTGAGTTGCTGGCGGAGGTTACCTTGGCCATTGAAATGGGTGCAACGCTAGAGGATTTAGCACTGACCATCCATGCGCATCCGACCCTGTCTGAAACCATTGCGTTTGCGGCAGAAAGAGCGTTAGGTAGCCTTACGGATTTATAACTTGGAGTAGAGCTTAAGATGTCGAAATATGGGCGAGTCCGAATAAAAGACATTGCAAAGGAACTGGACTTAAGCACTGCCACGGTCTCTCGGGCTTTGAGCCCGGAGACCGAACATATGGTGGGTAAGGACCAGGTGAAGCGGGTACGAGACTGTGCCCGTGAGCTCGGCTATATCCCCAATTTAGCCGCGGCGGCCCTGCGTAATCAAAAAACCCATGTTATCGGCGTGGTGATTCCCGATATTCTCAATCCGGTGTTTCCGCCCATGATCAAGGGCATCCAAAGCTACTTGTTTACCCAAGGCTATATCACTATTTTTGTGTTTAGTAATAATAACCAAGAGGAGGCCTTGGAAGAGGTTCGCCGTCTAGCGATGCGCAACGTCGATGGACTGATCTTGGCGAGTGCGTTTTTAGAAGACCGCAGTGTCAGCGAATGCCTGTTGCAGGAAATACCGCTCGTCTTGGCCAATCGGTCAATACAAGAAGGCCATCTGGTGCACCAGGTGTTAAGCGATGATCAGCATGGCATGGAGTTGGCGATCAACCACTTGATTTCATTGGGTCATCGTCACTTGGCCCACTTCGCCGGTCCCGATACCATTTTACAGGGCTTAAAGCGACGTCAGGCCTTCGAGTGGCTGTGTCAGCAAAATAATATCGAGTTCGACATAATTAATTGTGATCAGGACGATACCTATGCCTTTAGTGTTGATGCCGGTCGAGTGGGCGCGCGCGATTACCTAGAATCGGGCGGCAAGGCCACGGGCTGGATTGCGGCCAACGACCTGATGGCCATCGGCGCGATTGAAACCTGTCGTAAACTGAATATCCAGATTCCTAAGGATATCTCGATCTGCGGATTCAATGATATGCCCATGGCCGACATTGTAAATCCATCTCTGACCACGGTATCGGTTCCGTTCGAAGAGATCGGAGAGCAGGCTGCCCGAATGTTGGTCAAGGAAATCGGCTCGCCCTGGCCGAGTAAACAACGCTGGCTTATTGCACCGCACTTGGTGGTGCGCGAGTCGACGGCGAAGGCCTAAGCAACACACCCCAAGTATACTTGGGGTCTATTCTCCCCGACCCTCTCCTTGAAAAAGTCAAAAATGCTCGAGCTTTAACTCGGATGTAGAACGGGTATTACCCAAAAGCCCGACAATAGGCGTTTACTTGGTCGCCACAGATTGTGGGTGGAAAAATTCAAAGAGTTGAGTTCACTCCTTCGAAAGCCAATGTTCACTCGTATGATAGATGTAAACCAATTGTGATGGGCAGGGGGCTCCTATAGACTGTGGGCCGATATTACGCGACGGAATTGCACTGTATTCATGAAGGTAGTCAAAATAAAATGGGTCATTTTGCTAGTGATCAGCTACAGCCTAGCCTTGGCTGCTCTCGCGCCGCTACAGTGGTTATTGCCATTGGCCGGGCCGAGGTTGGCCAGTTTGGGTGTGACGCTGGAAGAGCCCGACGGCACCTTATGGCAAGGTGAATCACTGGTCCGCTTAAAATCCTACGGTTATGTCAAAGTCGACTGGGATGTTCAGTTGCTTGGTCTGTTGTCCCTTAAATTGCCGGTCCAGATCAGTGTGCAAAATGCGCAAATGGCGGTAACGGGTCGACTACTGGTCAAGCCCGCCGGCTTGGCGATCGAGAATCTAACCGGCTACCTCGATGACACCCTGTTTGCCCCCATTTACAGCGCCTATAAGGCAAGCCTTTCCGGTCGGTTGCAGTTGGACTCAGTCTCTGCCGAGGTTGGTTGGGGCAAACAATTGGGTGCCTTGCATGGCTCCCTGACCTGGTCTGGGGGGCCGGTCGGCATACCCATGGGTCGCACCGTGCAGAATTATCAGGTGCCGACGCTGTTTGGGCAGTTGGCCTCAAACGATCAGGGCTGGACCCTCAGGGCGCAGGGCGAGCGGCAACAAGATTATATAAATATAGCGTTGACGCCGGCCGGTCTGGCAACCCTGACTGTGCAGCGCACCTTAGCCGAGGATATGGCGATTCGGGTGCCCGGCAATGGCACGACCCTGTTCGATATTTCCCAGCAGGTGTTTTAATGGATATTAAAGCCCAACTCATTAATGTCTGGCGCCCGGTGCAGGGTTGGTTGGTGGCGCTGCTGGTCATCGCCTGCGGCGTCGGCTTGGCGAAAATCACTTGGTTAGCGGTGCTGCCCGTTGCACCGCTGGTGGCGCCCAAAGTGGTCCCGGCGGTTCAGGATGGCACGGGTCAAGGTCAAGACTGGCTGGAGATCAGTCGCTCCATCGGCAGCCGGGAATTTTTTGGCGCGTTCGCTGCTGCCGCCCAAGTAGTCGAAAAACAGGCTGTCGAAGTACCGGAAACAAAACTCAACTTAACCCTTCAGGGTGTGATGGCGCGTGGGGATGGCCAAGGCTTTGCCGTGATCGGCGAAGGCCGCGGAGCGGGGAAGGTGTTCGCGGTGGGAGAAGATCTGTTCGGCCAGGCTGTGTTGGCCGAAGTGTTTGGTGATCGGATCGTTCTCGATCGTCGCGGCCAGTTGGAAATTCTCCGATACGAAAAGGTCGCCACCGAGGCTATATTGGAATCGGTTAATCCCAATGCGAATAACGCACCTGCACCCGCCGCATCCTTCCGTGAAGCCCTGTCCCAAGCCAATGCCGATGTGGCCAATGGCGCCGACCTGCAAGCCCAGGTGCAAGGCATGGTCGAATATGTGAATCGACGCGCCAATGAAGACCCAGAAGGGTTTGTGGCTGAAATGGGTCTGGAACCCTCTGCCGAGGGTTATCAGGTGACCCGGCAGGCTCGGCAACTGCAAATGGTGGGGTTGCGGCCAGGAGATATTGTGACCTCGGTAAACGATATGCCCGTTGGCAATATCCAAAATGACCAAGTTTTACTCAATCAGGTATTGCAGACCGGCGGTGAAATAAAAATTCAAATTCGTCGTGGTTCCCGTGCTTTTACTATCTATCAAACCATTCCGACATATTAAAAGGTAAAGAACATGGCTCTGTTCGCTCAGGTTAGATTGGCTTTGGTAGTCTGCTGCCTTTGTTCGGCATCATTGGTATTTGCCGCCACCGAGCAAAAATACACGCTGAATATGCAGGATGCTGAAATAAAGGAAGTGATCGACCTGGTCGCTAAGGTGACCGGCAAGACCTTTATTATCGACCCGCGCGTTCGGGGCAAGGTGACGGTGGTCTCCGAACGGGAAATGACCCAATCACAGATCTATGAAACCTTCTTGGCAACGCTGGAAGTCTACGGTTTCTCCGCCGTGGTGGCGGGCGATGTGGTGAAAATTATCGGCCAGTCGGATATTAAATCCGCCGGTATCGACGTTGAAACCACGGGTGGACGGGTCGGTGAAGACATTATCACACGAGTATTCCCCATTCAAAACGCGTCGGCCATGGAACTGGTGCCCATATTGCGGCCCATGGTAGCCAAATATGGCCATCTGGCGGGTGTGCCGTCTGCCAATGTGCTGATCGTCGCGGATCGGGCCACCAATATTGAGCGCTTGTCGGAAATTATCGACCTGCTCGATAAGGCCGGCAGCGAAGAAATAGAGGTGGTCAATCTCAAGCATGCTTGGGTTGGTGGCATGATTACCCTGTTAGAACGGATCTCACCCGCGGCCGTGGTGGCTGGTAATCAGGGCGCTCGCTCCAGTTCCGGTTCTAACCGAGGCGTTTTGCTGGTCGGTGATGAGCGCAGCAACCGAATTATTATCAAGGGTGAATCCGACTCTCGAGCACAGATTGTTGAACTGATCCAAAAGCTCGACACCCCCTCTGAAGAGAACACCTCTTACAAGGTGATTTTCCTCAATAACGCCGATGCTAAGAAAATGGCTGAAATCCTTAAAGGTATCGCCGCTCCGGGTGGCGCGCAGGGCGGTCAGGGTGAGCCGCCGAGCCAGCCGGTATCGATTCTTGCCGATGAAGATCAAAATGCCCTAATTGTGCGTGCCGAACCGTCTGAGCTGAGCGAGCTTGAAGCTATTATCGCCCAGCTCGATGTGACCCGCGATCAGGTGCTGATCGAAGCCGCCATTGTCGAGGTGACCGGCAGCAACGGCGATGCCTTGGGTGTGCAATGGGCGACCAACCCGGAGCGGGTAGTCGATGGCCTGCCGTTTGCCTCATCCAGTTCGAGCATCGCCGGTGCATCCCTGGGGCAGCTGGCGACGGGTGTGGGTACGGCGGTAACCACCGCCGGTTCGGCACTGGGTGCCATCAGTCAGGTGCCAACGGGTGGTTTCCTAGCCTTGGCGGATCCCTTTGGTAGCACGGCAAACTTTGGTCTGATTATCCAAGCACTGGAATCGGAAAGTAACACCAACCTATTGTCGACGCCCAGTGTGATGACGCTCGACAACAGCGAAGCCTTTATCACGGTCGGCAGCTCGGTGCCCTTTAAGACCGGCGGCAGCGGCACAACGGATAACCCCTTTACCATCAATCGTCAGGATGTCGGCACCACCCTCTCGGTGATTCCACATGTGCAACAGAATGGTTCGATTCGGCTAGAGGTCGATCAGACGGTTGAGTCCTTGATAGGAGAGAATACCGCCGGTGCAGTCGATTTGGTGACCAGCAAACGCCAGGTGAAAACTGAGGTTCTGGTCAATGACGGCTCGACCATTGTCTTGGGCGGGCTGATTTCAGACCGGATCACGGAATTTGAGAGCCGGGTGCCAATACTGGGTCATTTGCCGATTATCGGGAATCTGTTCAAGTCTAAATCGACCAAGAAAGAGAAAACCAATCTGTTGATTATCTTGCGGCCAACGATTATCCGAGATCAGTCTAGCGCGCTAATCCAACGGCGTATGAATGGCATCTGGGAATTGCGCATCGAAACCTTAGGCGGTGGTCTGGGTCTGATTCAACCCAGTATCGATGAGGTTTTCGACGGCACCTATATAGACGGATCCCAGATCCAGCCGGCCGATGCTCTGATCGAATAGGGCGCAACAGTCTTGATCCAATAGGGCCCGATTGCAGTTGCGACGGGCCTTTTTTATGCGCGCTGACACCCAAGAAGGATCAGTGTCTCAGTATCAGGCAGACCGGGTTGGAATTGGCGTAATTTCATTCTGCGGTAAGCGTGATATTCTATTTGACTCGTATAAGTGAAGTGATTCTATGAGCCTAAGCCCTGAACTGCAGCATCGCTTGGCGCAAGCGGACGCCCTAATCTTCGATATGGACGGCACCCTAGTCGATACCATGCCCTTGCATTATATCGCCTGGCAGCAGGTCGCCGAGCACTATCGGCTGCCTTTTTCCAAACCCCGGTTTTACCAGCTCGGCGGCGTGCCCACATTTGAAACACTGCAGATTTTATCCGCCGAAGCGGGCCTAGAGATCGATCTGCAGGCCGCGAAAGCGATGAAAGAGGGGCTTTCTCGAGCGTTGATGCCCAAGGCGACGCCGATCGCAGAAACTCTGGCCATCGTGCAACAGTTTTTCGGCACCAAGCCGCTGGCCATCGCGACCGGCAGCAGTCGGGCTGGAGCACAGATGTTGCTCGGGCAACTGGAGCTAGCGCATTACTTTGATGCGCTGGTCACGGCCGATGATGTCGCCCGTCACAAGCCGGCACCGGATGTCTTCTTAGCGGCGGCCCAGCGCCTGAATGTGGCGCCGGAACGCTGTGTCGCCTTTGAGGATACCGATATCGGCATTGAGGCTATTTTGAGCGCTGGAATGAGCGCCGTGGATGTGCGCGATTTAATCAAGTGATGGCCGACGGACGGGGACGAGGGTCTCTCAGTCGCGCGGTTTTATACTGGGAGCCCGCTCGTGCGGGCCGTTGAAGTTTTTCTTAGCATGCTGACTAAGCGCAATACCAGAGCGCAATGGAGTTTTCAACTATGACCGTTATACCCGATACCTTACGTTTAAATGTGCGCATGCTCGGTGAGTTGCTCGGTGACACCTTGCTGGAGAACCACGGGCCCCAGCTGTTCCGCAAGGTTGAAGAGATCCGCAACCTGGGTAAGCAGGTAAATAAAGCCGATGATGCCGACGCCCAACCCCTGATCAATGTGATGGCGGCGCTGGAAGACAAGGATATCTTGCCGATCGCGCGCGCGTTTAACCAGTTCCTGAATTTGGCCAATATTGCCGAGCAACAGTTTTTCTCCAGTGCCGAGTCCGATAAACGGGATATTCTGGAAGAGACCTTAGCCCAAATTGCCGAAAAACACGGCAAGGCAGAGGTCGCTAAGGTACTAAACGAGCTCAATATAGAACTGGTGTTGACCGCCCATCCCACCGAGATCACCCGCCGTACCCTGATTCGCAAATATGAGAACGTCTCCAACGCATTGCGCGATTTATCGCGCACCGACCTGTTTCGCTATGAAATCGACCAAATCAAGGAGCGTTTGCGCTCGACCATCGATGAAGTCTGGTATACCGATGAGGTGCGCGATGAGCGGCCCTCGGCGGTCGACGAAGCGAAATGGGGTTTTGCGGTGATTGAGAATTCCTTGTGGAGCGCGGTGCCCGATTTTCTCCGTGAACTCGATGCGGTGGCCCGCCGCACAACGGGCCAGAGTTTGGCCAAAGACATCTGCCCCTTTCATTTCTATTCCTGGATGGGTGGTGATCGCGACGGCAATCCCAATGTGACCCATGCAGTGACCAAAGAGGTGATCCTCCTGGGCCGCTGGATGGCCGCAGATCTATATCTGCGTGATATCAACCAACTGGCCGCGCGCCTGAGTATGGATGTGGCCGATGAGGACTTTCGTGCAACCTATGGGCAGGGCTCTAAGACGCCTTATCGGGTCTGTATGCACCAGATACGCGATCGCCTCATGGCGACCCTGCGCTGGACCGAAGCGCAGCTGAACGACACCGGCATCAATAAAGAGATTCCGATCCAGTCCAAAGCCGAACTGCTCGAGCCCTTGAGTGCCTGTTACGACGCCCTGACCAAGGTGGGCCTGCATCGGGTCGCAGATGGTGAACTGCTCGACACCATTCGTCGAGTCCAGTGTTTTGGCATAAATCTGGTGCCGCTAGACGTGCGTCAGGACAGTGAACGTCACGTCAAGGCGCTGCAGGAAATCGTTGCGCATGTTGGTTTGGGCGACTACGAAGCCTGGGATGAAGCGCAGCGACAGGCCTTTCTCTATGAGCAGCTGAATAATAAACGGCCATTGGTACCGCGCCATTGGCAACCTAGTGCCGACACCTTAGAGGTCTTGAACACCTGTACCGTGGTGGCCAATGAGCCGGCGGAAACGCTCTCGCATTACATCATTTCGATGGCCCAACAGCCGTCCGATGTCTTAGCCGTGGCGCTGTTACTGCGTGAAAGCGGGGTCACCTGGAATGTGCCCATCGTGCCGCTGTTCGAGACGCTCGCCGATCTCGATCGCGCCCCTCGGGTCATGGAAGCGCTCTGGTCGAACCCCTGGTATACCCAATACAGTGGCGCCAAGCAGACGGTGATGATTGGCTATTCGGATTCGGCCAAGGATGCCGGCAAAATAACCGCCACCTGGGCCCAATACAAGGCCCAGGAAACGCTGGTCGAATTGTCGAATAAACGCAATATCTCGATGATGTTGTTTCACGGTCGCGGCGGCACGGTCGGTCGTGGCGGCGGTCCGGTTGAAAAGGCCATGGCGTCGCAGCCGCCGGGCTCGGTGCCGGGTAAGATCCGAGTAACCGAACAGGGCGAGATGATCCGCTATAAGTTTGGCCTGCCGCGCGTGGCGATCCGCAGTTTGGCCATCTATGTGGCCGCGACCATGCGCGCGACCATGGAGCCCAATCCCGCCCCTAAGCAGGCTTGGCGCGATCTGATTGAACAGATGTCGGATCAGAGTTTGCAGCACTACCGTCAGGTGGTGCGCGAAGATCCCCGTTTTGTGCCGTATTTCCGTTCGCTCACGCCCGAGCAGGAATTGGGCAAGCTGGCCCTAGGCAGTCGACCGGCCAAACGCAAGGCCGGCGGAGGCATTGAGAGCCTGCGCGCGATTCCATGGGTGTTTGCCTGGATGCAAGTTCGGCTTAATTTGCCAGCCTGGTTAGGCGCCCCGCAGGCGCTGCAACATGCCCTCGAGCAGGAACCGGAGACGCTGGCCGAGATGATCCGCGATTGGCCGTTTTTCACCGCCTATTTGGATCTATTGGAAATGGTCGTGGGTAAGGCCGATGGCTCGATCGCGGCCTATTACGAGCAGCAGCTGGTGGCGCCGGAATACCACAGCTTGGGCACCCAATTGCGCGCCGACCTAAAGCGCTGTGAACTCTTGCTCAACCAGCTCAAGGGTCAAACGCGGCTGCTGGAGTCGGATCCGTTGTTGGCGCAGTCGATCCACGTGCGCAGTCCGTACACCGATCCACTCAACTATCTGCAGGCCGAACTGCTCAAGCGGGAGCGTAAAGCCGGGGAAATCGATCCAATCCTGGAACAGGCGCTTAAGGTGACCATGGCGGGTATCTCCGCCGGGATGCGCAATACCGGCTAGTCGTTGGGTTTAGAGGCAGTGCTGGCGCGGCTGAGTTAGTATTGGCCGGGCGAGAGCGGTTCGCGCCATACCGAGTATATGGTTTTCAGCACCTACCTAAGCCCTTCATAAGTTGTATCTAAGGGGGGGCAAAGGTAAAGTACGCCAGCCTAAAATAAGTTGGTGGCACTTTTGCTTGTAAATTAAGCAGTTTACAAGCTGCGGCCGCCAAAACGTAATTGAAAGAGGAGTACGTAGTTAATGCGTATTATTTTGCTCGGGGCACCTGGTGCTGGTAAAGGTACACAAGCTCAATTTATTTGTGAGAAGTATTCAATTCCACAGATATCGACCGGTGACATGTTACGTGCAGCAGTAAAAGCAGGTACACCTCTTGGGGTTCAGGCCAAAACCATTATGGATCAGGGCGGATTGGTGTCCGATGACATCATAATCGGACTGATTAAAGAACGAATTCAAGATGCCGATTGTGTCAATGGTTGCCTGTTCGACGGCTTTCCGCGCACTATTCCGCAGGCGGATGCGTTGAAGACGCAGGGTATTGCCATCGATGCGGTGATTAATTTTGATGTCGCTGATGCCGAAATCATTGCCCGTTTGAGCGGCCGTCGCGTCCATGAGGCCTCTGGCCGCATCTATCATGTGCAGCACAATCCGCCCAAACAGGCTGGATTGGATGATCTGACCGGTGAATCATTGATTCAGCGCAAGGATGATGAAGAGGCTACCGTGCGACATCGTCTCGATGTCTATCATGAGCAGACCAAGCCATTGGTTGAGTATTACAGCAGTTGGGCCGAACAGGACGGCAGTGCCGCCCCAGCCTATCTGTATATTGAGGGTGTCGGTTCGGTAACCGAGATCAAAGCCAAGGTATTGGGTGCCTTGCCGGCATAACGGTAGGTATTCGAGCTCAAAAGCGCCGCTTGGCGCTTTTTTTATGCCTGCGTTTTAGGTTCTGCATCGAGTGACGGACTGACTAGCCCTAGAATCGCAACGAGGCACGCGCTTTATTAACTCTATAGCTATGCGGTCACGAGCCCCTCGAGAAAGGCTTCGTTCAGACATAGGGCTGGGTCGATGATCGGCACGATACGGGATTCGATATCGACCGCCGAGAGTGCGCATTGATGCCAGGGTGATTGAGCATCCGCAGCATCTAGCGGCAGAGCCGGGGCAAAGGCCCGATCGGTCACCGTGCATCGTTGCGGGGCCTTGGCCATCGCCAAAGCTATATAGGGACAGTCGGGGCGATTTAGCGCTCTCATGACCAGCAGTGTCGGGCTATGGCCAGTGGTGCGTAGAACGGGAATCCACTGTCCGCGCCACCAGAGCAAGGATTGCAGCACCGTTTGGCAATAGGGCACCCGCAGTTCCTTGCCATCGGTGACCAGTTCCACTACCGAGGGTTCCAATAGGGCCAGCGGGCGATCGAGCTCAACCCGCCAAAGGGTAGTCGTGGTCATCGCAAGGGGTCTCAATTAGGTGGTTGAAAAAGCGTTCCAGGGCCTGTACGTCGGTGACGAAGCCCTGCTGTTGGGCCTGATCGGTAAAAAGGCCGAGCAACGGACTGTTCGGTCGCTGCATTAGCGTCGGAATGGGGTAATGGTGCAGCTCGGCCAATTTTTGAACTGCGTCGACCTGCAGCGCGAAGCGTGTGACTAGCGCCCCGCTGGCATCGGCGTAGGCCAGGCTGATGATATAGTGGCCGGCCGTGGCGTGCGGATCGGCGGCCCTGACCTGGCTTAGCTGATCATCGACCTGCAACACCGGTATGCGCCGCCCTGCCAGGGTGATATAGGGCATATTAAGGTGCCGCTGCAGGTCATTGGGCAGATTGATTTGACTGATTTGATCACCCGGCAGGGCCAAATAGAGAGCGCCCAAACGGATCCCCATATAGGCGCTCAAGGCCGATCACCCGGCACCGCATTGGGTATCTGGGCCAGCAGTGCTAGAACCGTATCCACGACCTCGTTCTCATTGAACGGCTTGGTCAGGTAGTCGTCCACGCCGGCGGCCTTGGCCTGCTGACGGTGTTTGGTCTGGGAGCGCGAGGTGATCATCACAATCGGGATATGGCTGGTGGCGCTCTGGCTTTTGATCGCCTGAGTCAGTTCCAGGCCGTTCATACGCGGCATTTCCATATCCACCAGCATGACCGCTGGCAGCTCCAAACGCACCTTCTCGAGCGCATCGATGCCATCGGTTGCGGTCTGTACATCGAAACCGGAATCGACCAACAGCAGTTTTAGGGCATTGCGCTGACTCAGTGAATCGTCTACCACCAGAATCGTTTGGCGCTCGCTCGCCGCGGCGGGCGCGATTGAACCGACACCCAGGCCCGATGTGCCGCGCTCGAGCAGCGCTTCGACACTTAATACAGGCATCAACAGGCCATCGCCGGTCTGAGTGATGCCCGATAAGCCCGCGATGCTTGGCACATACTGGCCAAGCGATTTTAGCACCAGCTCAAAACTGTTTTGCAACCGGTCAATAGCCACTGCGACGGTCTTGTTTTGGTAGTCAATTAGCAACAGGGGATGACGTATGGCCCCGCTTGCATAGGAATAGGGCGTCAACCCTAGGCCGCTGTGCATTTCCATAAAGGGCAGCCATTGGTCTTGCCATTTGACGATCCATTGCTCTCCTTTCTGTTCGGCGAAGGACTCATCCGGCGGAATAATCTGCTGGATCCGAGTGCTGTCGATGGCAAAGCTTTCCTCACCCAGGCTGACCACAATCATATGGCGAGTGACTTGGCGCAGCGGGATGCGAATTACAAATTCGGTGCCCTGCAGCGGGGTCGAATTAACCCGGATCTGGCCTTCGAGTTTTTTGACATCGAAGGCCACGGCGTCTAGTCCGATACCCCGTCCCGAGAGCTGGGTAACGCTTTCGCGGCTGGTGACCCCAGAGGCAAAGATCAGTTGCAAGGGGTCGGACAGGTGGACATCGTCCGGAATAAGCCCGCGTCGGCGGGCACCCTCGGTGACCGCCTGGACATCGATACCGCCGCCATCATCGCGCAGCCGGATCTCAATATGGCGTTGCTCTATGCGGAAGGTCAGTTCAATCCGGCCGGTGGCGGATTTGGTGCCGCGCTCTGCCTCGATGCCATGGTCCACCGAGTTGCGCAGTAGATGCATAAGCGGGTCCGCCAGGGCGGTCACGATGGCTCGGTCGACCCGTATGTCATCACCGGCGATAAAGAGGTCGACCTCCTTGTCGGTAAAGCGCGCGGCCTGGCGCACACAGCGTTGCAGGCGGGTCTTCAGGCTGGCAAAGGTCTGCTGGCTGGAACGCATGACATGATGCTGAAAGTGTTCGGTGTAGCGCCGCTGTTGGCGGATGAGACCGTCGAACAGACTGATTTGCTTTTGCAACAGCAGGACCATTTCCCGGTTGTCGGCAATGGCTTCGATAAACTGATGCGCACTGCGATGGATGTCGTCGTAGGTGTCCATTTCCAGGGCATCGAATTCCGGATTCGCGGTGGTCACATTGGCCTGCGCCATACTGCGACTGTCGACGGCATTTTCCAATTCAAAACGCCGTTCCTGTATATGCAAATCATGGTCCTTCAGCTCTCGTAAATTGCCACTGACGCGCTTAAAGAGTTCCTGGCTTTGCACCAGGTTAATCGACATCTCCTCCACCAACTCGACCCAAACATCCTCATCGCCATCATTCAGGCGGCGGCGCTCTGGCACCGGCATCGGGGCGTCGATCGGGCCGCCCAGATCGACCGGCTTGGGTGCGTTGGGCGGTCGGGTTTGGGGTGCGACCGCAACCGGGCCGGTGTCCTGCCCCGGCTGGACTGAGTCGCCTGCAGAACGAGCGGAATCGAGTGTGGTAAGCGATTCCCCCTTATCTAATGGAGCCGAGTCCATCGTCTTGAGGCCCGAGTCTGCAGCATCGGCCGGGCCAGTATCTCGGTTCGGCGCGGATTGGCCCGGCTCGCTGGACGTTGCTGGCGAGTCGGGCTCGGCGTAGGGTGAATGGCTCACCGGCCAGGTGGGCCATTGGGCCAGGGCGGTGAGCATTGGGGCGAAGTCCGAATCGTCATCGGCAGCATGCTCCGCGTTATCGAGCAAGGTCTGCAGCGTATCCACGGTGGCGATACACAGATCCTTGGCATCGGCACCGTAATGCCACTGCTGGCCGGGGTCGTCCAGGCAGCCATCGATGAGCTGTTCAAAAAAGCTCTCCAGTTCATGCGCCAGCCATGCCATGGCGGTAATACCCACCAAATTGGCACTGCCCTTGATGGTATGACTGATGCGTTGGATCGCTTGCAGGCTCGGGGCACTTTGACTGTTGACGGTGGCCAGATTGAATTGATTGATCTGCTGCGATAAGTTCTCCAGTTGATGCGGGGTGTCCTGCAAAAAGGCCTGCAGCACCTCATTGTCGGTGGTGTCTGAGAAGCGGGTGCTGAGCTCGTCGAGTCGATACTCGGGGCGAGTGTCGGGCTCTTCAGTATCGAGACGTTGTTGGTCGTGCACGAACTGATCGATCAGCTGCCGACTCTCGCGAATATCCATCGGGCTCGGCCAGTCTTCATGTTCCAGGAGGTTGGCCCATTCGATACAGGGTTCCGGGTCGAGGACATTGTTCAGGTGGCCTTGGGTTAACGCCGTCCAGCGTGCAAAGTTATGCAACTGTTGCTCGATCGGCTGGTCTGGATCGGCGAGCATCAGGTTTTCGGCGACCCGATCCAGGCAGCCGGACAGACCGTCGAGGCCCACCAATTGCAGGGTTTCGCTGAGCATCGACAGGGTGACCAGATAGGTTTCCAAAACCTCGCCGGAATCCTGACCCGATAGGCCAGGCTGCCAGTGCTCAAATTGCACGCGCAGGGTTGAAAATTCCGCCGCTACCGCATCGATCGAGCTGTTTTGTGTCGTCATAAGCCACTCCTAAAAGGTCGCTGCAGCCGAGCCGGTTGCCACCTGGCACCGGTCGCGGCAGGGGGGCCGAAGTCTATCTGTTAGCCTGGGCTGGGCGCGCGATGGCACTCAACGGTTCATTACCAAAGGGCTTTGCCTTATCCAAGGCAATAACTGGCGCAACCGCGCTGGCTTCGAGTATTTCCGCGGTCAGGCCGGTGCTGAGCAGATGGCTGGGCAGGGCAAATACCGAGACGGTATTGGCCAACGCCCGCGAGGCCGACGCCAATCGGCGAGTCTGTTCGGCCTGACGCTTGAGCTCGAGCCGGGTTTGCTCGGTGGATTCGGCAATTTGAGTCGATTGGTTTTTCAACTGATCGGTCTCGCGCGCTTGCAGAATGGATTGCTCTGAGATTTTCGCCACCGCTCGTGCCAGGTCTTTGGTGGTGGTTTGAGTTTCCATCATCTGGTCACCGGCCAATTGGGCCAGTTTCGAGCCGGCCACCACCTCACTGATCGACAGGTTCATGGTGTCCACGGCAGCCGCCGTTTCCGCTTGGATGTTGCGCACCAAGACCGAAATTTGCGACGTGGAATCGCGCGAACTTTCGGCCAAACGCTGCACTTCGTCGGCCACCACCGCAAAGCCTCGACCCGCGTCGCCGGCCGCAGCCGCTTGCATCGAGGCGTTCAGGGCGAGTACGTGGGTACGTTCGGCGATGGAGTTGATGATGTCGATAATCGAGGATATCTCTTGCGACCGTTCGCTGAGCCGCTTAATACGTTTTTCCGTTTCCGAAATGGAACCGCGAATGTCCACCATACTGGTCATGGTGTTGGTCACCGACTCAAAGGCGCTGTCGGTTGAGGCCGTGGCTTTCTTGGCCACCTGGTTACTGGCTTGTGACCATTTGGCGATCTGGAACATCTGTGCCGAAACCGTCTCGAGCTTGGCGATGGTCGCCGCGACCAGTTGGCGGCTGGTTTCTGAGACCTTATTAACCTTGGCCGACTGCTCATCGATCACCGCCGACGCGGCGCCGACCAGATCGGAAATTTGGCGGATTTTCGCCAAGGCCTCGCCGATCTCCTCGGTCGCCATATTCATCGCATCGGCCACCGGACCGGTAATGTCCTCTCTTACGATCAGGCGCACGGTAAGGTCGCGATCGGAGAGCAATGAGGTGCCCTCCAACAGTTCGATAATCGAATTATTGAGCTGGTCGTTTTCGCTTTCCATACGACTCAGGGTGCGGTTCTTTTCATCGAGCAGTTGGTCGAGCGTCGCGCCCAAGCTCGCCAATTCATCGGCGCTGGCAACCAGACCGGTGCGCGCATCGGGGTTATTGGCCTGGACCGCGCTAATGGTCTGGGAAATCTGCCGCACCGGCTTGAGGATCGATTGGTAGGTCAGCCAGCCAATCACCGAGGTGACCAGGGCGGTCAGTAGGATCACAACTGTATTGGACACGATAGACTGGGTAAAGGTGGCGCTAAAACCGGCGAACGAACGCTCTGCCGCGGCGGTCAACTGCTCGTTATAACGTTGCGCCTGATCGATAAAGGGCCCAACCAGAACATAGAGGTCGTTTAACAAGAACAGCTGTAAATCGGCCCGGGATTGGCGTTCTGAGAGCCGCTCGAATAGACCATAGGCCGTCTGCAATTCGCGCACCGCATCGATTAGCGCGTTATCGAGGTCTTGCTGTGCGGCGATGGCCTGCCACTGCTGCGCAAAGCGCACGCTGGACGCCCGAATCTGTAGGGCCCCGGTGTCCCAGGTGACCAGGCCGTTGTCGATGTTGTTTACCGTGTTGACGAATTCACTCTGCACGTTGGTCACCAAGTCGCTGACCTCGGTGGCATTGGCCACGAGATCGTTGAGCGTTTCGGTGGCATCGCCGGCCAACAATAAGGACCGGTAACTGACCCCGGCGAGAATAATCAAGCTGATTGCGGCCACCGCGAGCACCGAGAACAGGCGCAGGCGAATGGGTAACTTGGGAATGTTGGGAAAATTCATGCGGTACCCCTTAATCAAAAAAGTGTTAACCAATCGCTGGTGGTCATCGGTCGATATTCTTTATTGCTGTAATAGGTGGTGGTGACCAAATCCGAGCCCTGGTTATCGCCGATAAATTCCAACACCAGACCACCCAGATCAAACCGGGCATTGCGTGCGGCCGATAAAAAGCTGCGCCGGTTCGGCTCCCCGGGCAAGGCCTTGAGGATTTCAATAAACATCCGGCCGACCAGATAGCCCTCAAAGGTGACGTAGTTGAAGTCATCGCCGAGCGCATTCATGGCCTGTTTAACGATCGCCAAGTTGCTGTCCAGTTCTGGCACCACCTGGGTCATGACCACTCGGTCGGTCACGCCAAACTCGGTGAGAATATCGGACAGATTCTCGGCACCGGTGAAGGACACCGCACTGATCACCCAGTCTTCGCCCTGATAGCGAGCGTAGCCGGCAAATCGACCGATGGCCGCGTAGGTGCCGACCGTCACCACCAGCTTGCAGCGCGTGCCGATCTGATTTTCCCACGCCTTAAGGGAGTCATAGCCGTCCCGACTGCTCAGCGTATTGCGCTGATAGACCCCGACCGGCCCGAGGTAGTTGCGCTCGGGGTTATCCCCGTCCAAGGCCAAGATCTGATCGATCCGCGCGACAATGTCGCGCGTGTTCGGCCGGCTCTGCAGGGCGGCCTTAATACCGGATACGCCAGCCATGCCATAGGCGTCGTTCTGGACATAGGCGCAGATCTCCTGCGGCCGGACCCCAGCGGTGATCGCCGCGTCGATTACCGCCGCGGCTTCTTGGACATAGGACGCGCGAAAGTTGATCACATCGCCCACGCCCGGGCGCAACAGTCCGGCACCGGTAAAGAAGCCGACCGCTGGGATTCGGGCCTTGGCGAGCAAGGGCAGACTGACTTGGGCGGTGGGGGTGCCGACATTGCCGATCACGGCAAAAACATCCTCATCGATCAGCCGTTGGGTTTGTTGACCGGTGAGGGAGGGCGTATAGGAGTCGTTTAGGACCTTAAAATTCAGCCGTCGACCCTTGACCGACACCCCGCGAAAGGCGGCCTCAATGCCAGTTTTCATGCCCTGGCCTAAACCGCGAGACTGGCCTTCCAGGTCCATCACGCCGCCAACAATTATCTGGTTGGCAAAGACACCCTCATCGGCCAGGGCCAACCCGGCACCCCAGACCAACATTGCACATACAAGTAACGGTTGTTTCATAGTTGACTCCAACAAATAGGGTCGCAGGCTCTCAGGCCGGAGACTTCAAATCCTGTAAAAAGGCATTATGGTCGAGCCAAAACCAGGGCCGGTTCTGGCGAAAACAATAGCGAATAAAGGGCCGCAACCGGGCCGGGGCCAAATCCTGATCTGGCTGGGCCTCGGCGAGGGCAAAGGACAACTTATGCGGAAACTCCTGCAAGGGCAGGGCAAAGGCCTCGCTGCCTTTGCCGATCACCAGTAGGTAGTTTCGACTCAGGTTTTTGGATGTCTGATCCAGCTCTAGGCCAAACAGTTGGTGGAAATCGAACACGGGAATGATGGCACCGCGGATATTGGTGAAGCCTTGCAGCCAATCGGGTGCATTGGGTAAGCGGCGCAAATTTTCAAAATCGACCAGTTCCTTGTTGACCCGATCATCGAACAACAGGCCAAAACGTTGATAACTCAAACCGAAGTAGGCCGAGCGCTGCAGTGCCGGTCCCGACTCGCTGAGCAAGGAGTCCGCGGCACTTGAGTCCTCGGGCTCGGACGCATTCAGTAGAGCCAAAGCCGCGCTGGGCAGCATAAGGCGATTGGGCGCGCGTCGGAGAGTTGTCATCGGGGCTCGCTCAGCCGACCAGGGCGGTTATTTGATTGAGAATGTCTGCGTCGGTGTAGGGTTTTGAAATCAACGCCTTGGCACCCTGTTTGGCAGCCCACATATGGTCGGCTTTTTGGTTTTTACTGCTGACGAAGACAATGGGGATAGCCGACAGCTCCGCATCTTTGCGCAGTTCTCGACAGGTATTAAAACCGTCCATACCGTCCATAATAATGTCCATTAAAATCAGGTTTGGCCGCTCCGCTCGTGCCTTGGCAATCGCCTCGGCGCCGGAGCTGGCGGTCACGGAGAGAAAATTCTGACTGGCGATAATGCGCTGCAGGTTTTTCAAATCGGCGGGGTTGTCGTCTACACACAATATTTTTTTGGTCATCGGAGTGTCCTTGAGTTATACCAGTTGGGGCGTTGGATGAATCGGTATCAGGCTGGTGGGTAAAAAGCGACCCAGCTCATGAAGCAGAGCCAGATCGGTTGGCGGTTTGGTAATGTAGCCATTGCTGCCAGACATCTTGGCTTTGACCTTGTTCAGGGTGGAGCCTTTACTGGTCAGCATGACCACGGGTAAGGCCTGCTGCCGGGCTTTGATTTGCCGACACACCTGGTAGCCATCGATATCGGGCATCAGCACATCGAGAAACACCAAGTTATAGGGGTGGTTCGCACTCAAACGCAGCGCCTCGGTGCCATCACAGGCCAGATCGACGGCAATTTGATTGCCCAATAGATCGTGCAGCCGTTGTTTCATAAAGGTTCGCACCGGCATCGAGTCGTCGACCACCAGAATGGTTAGGTTGCTGGTGCTCGATTCACTTTCCAATCGATTTTGATTGACCAAACGTTCGAATACCTTGGTGACTCGCCGTAAAACCATCGGTCGGGTCAAAATTTCTGCGCTCGGTAACCAGGCATGGGTGACCTGTTCCGTATCCTGGAGCGCAATAATGGAACGGAATTGTTTGAATTGCTGTACTGCCTTAAAGGTCTGCTCGGCCCGCTCGGCTTGGGTGTTAATCAGCAATACATCGCCCTGCGGCGAATTCGGATCGTCGACCAGAGTGAACTGCCCCATGACCGTACTGGACAGCCGACACAGGTTACGCAACAACATTTGATCTTTGGCGGTCAGGCCAATATGTGAAATCGCGATCTTGTTCATAAGCCCCCGAATCATCAGTCAAATTGGACAGTGACGATACTGTAGACGATCGCTGCTTGAAAAAAGTTCAGGTTGCAAAAAGCACACAAAAAGGACGTTTTCGCCAAACCCAAAACGCGATAAAGCGCCATTAACGCTGGCCAAATAGAACTTTGTTCGAACGTGTAAAGGCCCTTTAGAGCTGCATCACATTTCGAACAGGGCACCGACGGGTGTCCGTTCTGGGGGCGGAGGGTGGCAATAAAGATTGACCAATTGGCTGATGAGCGGGCGCGAATAGGGGGTAAATAAGGGCTAGCAGAATAGCGGTACATTTTGTTATCAAAGCTGTACACTTATACAGCTTGAATTGGACCGATTCCGGATCACCGCCGAGCGTCAGGGCACGGCTGACGGTTAAGCGCGGCGGCGTCATGATCTGAGTAGACGACAGTCTCGGTGCGCTGACAAGACCGCTGAGACGATTTGAGTAAACTAATTTTATTGTTATGCCGACAAGCACGGTAAAGACCTATCTTCCTGCTCCGGTATTTGATCTTGAGGCTCGCGACATTGAGTTATGCAAAGGCAATCAGTACCCAGTGCCACGGGGTATTGTCGACGCGGTTAACCGGCCAATCTAAGTGGTGAACCGGCCGCGGATTAATCTGGTTTGGTTTAAGCGTGACTTGCGGGTCAGCGATCATGCGCCGTTAAAGCTCGCCGAAGACGCCGGTCTGCCGACCTTGTTGTTGTATGTTTTCGAGCCACTACTACTCCAAGATGGCCATTATACCGAGCGCCATTGGCGTTTTGTCACCGAGTCACTCATCGATATTAATAAAACGATTCGGGGCAAGGTTTCGGTTGCCCATCATTCTGTTATCGAGGCACTCAGTGAGGTCAGCCAGCACTACCAAATAGAGTCGATTTTCTCCTATCAAGAGACCGGCCTGGCAAATACATTCGCGCGCGACAAGGCCGTTGCCAAATGGCTCACTGAGCAAGGCATCAATTGGCGTGAGACGCAAACCGCAGCCGTGGTTAGACCGTGTCATAACCGTGCCGCATGGGGCAAACTCTGGCAAGACGTGATGACCGGCGAACTGATTGAAAATCAGCCTGGCAAGCTCGACGTGGTCCAAGTTAAGTTCGACACCCGTCAATTGCCCAACGCCTGGAAGGTTGCCAATACCGACATGCAACAGGGCGGTGCTCGTGAGGCAACCCGGGTCTTGGCTGATTTTTTTGACGCGCGCGGAAAAGACTACCAGTACTTTATTTCCAAACCGTTGCAAAGCCAATTAAGCTGCTCGCGCATGTCGCCTTATCTGGCGTGGGGCAATATCAGCTTGCGCCAAATGTATCAGCAACTGTTGCAGCATCTGGAGCGCAAGGGCTGGCGCCGAGCATTGAGCGCGTTGGCGTCACGCTTGCATTGGCATTGTCATTTTATTCAAAAATTCGAAAGCGAGGCTAATATGCAGTTTGAGCATATAAACGCCGGCTACAAAACCATCCCCTACCGTGACGATGCCCGCTCAGATGCAGACCTGATCGCCTGGCAGCAAGGGCAGACGGGTTATCCCTTAGTCGATGCCTGCATGCGTTGTCTCATCAAAACGGGCTATATAAATTTCAGAATGCGCGCCATGCTGGTGAGCTTTTTAAGCCACCACTTACAGATTGATTGGCGCCGAGGGGTTGAGCATCTTGGCGGTCTATTTTTAGACTTTGAGCCCGGCATCCATTATGCGCAATTTCAAATGCAAGCGGGTGTTACCGGTATCAACACCATTCGTATTTACAACCCGACAAAACAGGCCCAAGAACACGATCCGGACGGCGAGTTCATTCGTGTTTGGTGCCCTGAATTGGCCAGCCTACCCAATCCACTGTTATTCGAACCCTGGACGATGACGGCAATGGAAGAACTAATGTACCAATATAGTGTGGGTACCGATTACCCCGCGCCGATCATTGATGCGGCCGTGACCTACCGTCAGGCCAGTGATCTGTTATGGGCATGGCGTGATCGAGCCGATGTAAAGCAGGAAGCACGGCGCATTCTAAATCGACATGTTAGGTAAGCGGTTATGGCGCACAGCAAGAGTCATTTACCCACTAAGGTTTGTCTGGTCTGCCAGCGACCCTTTACCTGGCGCAAGAAATGGGCAAAAAATTGGCCTGAGGTTAAGTACTGTTCAAAACGTTGTCAGGGTAATAGCAAAGTGAAAAAAATCGACCCATCAGCTCATTAACTAACCCCAACCAATGCGATTACAGCTGCGGCCATGGCGAATACCGAACGGCTGTTGAATAAGCGGTACCATTTCAATTTGAAAACTGTACACTAATCAAAATTCAATCCCGATCGAGCCAATCTGTTATGAAAACCGAGTGCGATGATAAGTCCGACTGGTGCAAACGCGGTGGCGCTCGGCCCGGCTGTGGCCGCAAACCGGGCGTCAAGACCCGACCGGTGCGCCTACCCGAATGGCTGCTCGACGAACTGGAACGCCTCGGCGACCCGCGCGAACTGATCCTCGACGCCTGTCAAAGCCGATATGCCTTAGCTTGCAAAACTCAACCCGAGACCGAGAATGACTAAATCCCGTTTTATACTGCATTACCTGCTGCTCAATAAGTACGCCTATCTGTTTGCCATCTTCTGCATTCTGATCGTGAACTGGTTGCAGGTGGAAATTCCGCGTTACATTCAGCAGGCGATTGACCTCTTTGGTGACCAGAGCGAGGCGTCCCGCCAAGAGCTGTTTGGCTATGTCGAGTGGGTGGTGGGCTTGTCGGTGGTGATGGTGGTATTTCGCATCCTGTCGCGCATGTATGCCTTGAACCCGGGCCGGATCACCGAGGCGGCGCTGAAAAACGATCTGTTTTATAAGCTCAATCGATTGCCCAACAGTTTTCACAAGGGCTTTGGCTCCGGCAAACTGATCTCCATTATCAATAACGACCTCAATGGCATTCGGCTGTTTTACGGCATCGGCTTCTTGCAACTGTTTAATGTGATCTTTGCCCTGTCGCTGACGCCGATCTGGATGTGGCGCATCTCACCGGCCCTGACGCTCTATTCGATAATTCCCATCCTGCTCGCCTTTGTCGTCTTTCGCATTGGCTTTCGCAAGATGCGCGCGCTGCACGGTGAACGTCTTACCCGCCTGCAGGATCTGTCGGAACAGCTGATGAACTACCTGTCGGGTATCGACCTGATTAAAAACCAACAGATGGACACCTGGGTGTTGAACGAGATCGAACAGGTCAATCAACGGCTGTTAACCTGCACCATGCAGATTACCCGTATCCAGACCTTTATTATGCCGGTGCTGGACTACGCCAATAACCTGATGAAGGTGCTGATCCTGGGCTTGGGCGGCTACTTCCTGCTGCAACAGAATCTGACCCTGGGTGAAATTACCGCCTTCCTATCCTATTCAGTCTTGCTCGCCTTGCCGTTAATGCATCTGGGCCGGATCGCGACGGTCTATCAGATGGGTATGGTCAGCATCGACAGCGTACTGACTATTCTCAATAGTACGATTCCCGAGCAAGATATGGCCTTGCAAACGCCGGCCGATCTGACCGCCCTGGGCCAGGGTACCCTGACGGTGAGCCATCTGGCCTATCAGTATCCCGATGGCGACAGCGCCGTGCTGCACGACATCAGCTTTGAACTGACGCCGGGCAAGAAGGTGGGCATTCTCGGCAGTATCGGCGCCGGCAAGAGCACGCTGGTCAATTGTTTGAACCATCACCTCGATGTGGCCCCGGGCATGATCCATTGGAATGGGCGCGACATCACCACGCTGGCCCGCCAAGATTGGCGTGCCCTGGTGCGCACCATTACCCAGGAGCCGTATCTCTTTTCCAATACCATCGAACAGAATGTCCGCTTCGGCTCGACCGATCTGGCCAAATCCGAGGTCGATCAGGTGCTCCAGTTGAGCCAATTTGCCGAGGACATAGCGCGCTTTCAGGACGGCGACCAGACCCTGGTCGGTGAGAAGGGCATTATGCTCTCCGGTGGTCAGAAGCAACGCTTGAGCATTGCTCGGGCGCTGCTCAGCCCGAGTGACCTGATTATCATGGACAACGTCTTATCGGCGGTGGATTACGACACCGAGCGCAAGATTCTCGGCGGTCTGCTGGATCGCATCAGTCATCAGTCGGTGCTAATCGTCTCGCATCGGATCAGCGCGTTGGAGGAGATGGACGAAATACTGGTGCTGGAGGCGGGCGCCATTGTCGCCCGCGGCGATCATCACAGCCTATTGCGCAGCTCGGCCTACTATAAGGCCACCTGGGATCTGCAGCAGAATGAGACGGAGGCCGTGACATGATCAAGGCACTGGATTTACGCTATCTGAAACACTTCTTCCACTACGCGTCGGCCTACAAGAAATCGGCCGCGATCGGTTTGGCGATGTTGCCACTGTCGATCGCCACCAACCTGTTGTTTCCCTGGTTTATTATCAAGGTGATCGATAACCATCTGGCGGTGGGCGTCTATCAAGGTCTCTATCAGCTGATTGGCCTGCTGGTGTTGGTGCTGATTATGAATTACATCGCCGATGCCTTTTACTCTTACTATTTACGCATGGTGGGTCAGAATGCCGTGTTCGATATGCGCAGCGCGCTCTTTGCCCGGATCTTAAAACTGCCGCGCAGCTATTTCGATAAGACGCCGACCGGGGTTACTCTGTCGCGTCTGACCGGCGACCTAGAGGCCATTGGCGAATCCTTTGTGCTCGGCATGTTGGGGCTGGTTAAGGACTCGATCAATACCGTGGCCTTGATCATCATGATGGCCTTTATCGACTGGCAGCTGACCCTGCTGGTGGTGCTGGTGTTTCCACCGGTGCTGTATCTGACCAACTTTGTCCGTAAGCGGCTGCGCGCCATGTATCAGATTACCCGCTCATCGCTGGCCAAGGGCACCGGTTTCTTGCAAGAAGCTCTGCTCGGCGTGAAAACCGTGCAGCTGTATCGGGCCGAGCAACAGGTGGAGGCGGAGTTTTTGCGCTACACCGACGAGTTCAAGAATGCCCAGTTAAAGACCAATACCTATGATGCGGCCCTGTTCTCGATTATTACCGGTGTGACCTCCATCACCATCGGCCTGATCATCTGGTATGGCTCCGGCAAGGTGCTGCAAGACGCTTTGACCCTAGGCGTGTTGATTGCCTTTATCAACACTCTGGAAAAGGTCTTTGTACCGCTGCGCGACTTTACCTCGCAGATTGCCTCGATCCAGCGCTCCTTTGCCGCCTTTGATCACATAGAAGAACTCTTTATTGAGCCTTTGGCCGAACAGGACCGGGTTTTGTACAGCATCGACGAGGTGCACGACAAGCTGCAACGCTTTGAGTCGCTCGAATTCAAGAACGTCAGCTTCCGCTATAAGCCGGGTGGGCCCTTGGTGCTTAATAATGTCTCCTTTAGCTTGCGCCAGGGCAATCAGTTGGCGCTGGTGGGCACCACCGGGTCGGGTAAGTCGACGGTGATGCGCCTGATTGCCAAGGTCTACCAGGACTATGACGGCAGTATCCTGCTCAATGGCTTGGAACTGGCGCAGATCCCCACTGACCAGGTCACGCCGCTGTTTTCATTGATGCAGCAGGATGTGTTTTTGTTTGAACAGTCGATCGGCTTTAATATTGCCCTCGGCAAGGAAGGCGTGGGTCCGGAGCAAATCAAGCAGGCCGCCCAGTATGTTTATGCCGACGACTTCATCAGCGCCCAGCCGGGCGGTTATGATTTGCAGTTGAGCAGCAACGGCGGCAATCTGTCGGCCGGCCAGACCCAACTAATCTCCTTTGCCCGGGCCGTCGCCCAGGGTGGTCAGGTGATGATGCTCGATGAGGCCACCAGTTCGGTCGATTCGGTGACCGAGAGCCTGATCCAGAAGGCGATCAGCCGGCTGTTTAAAGCTAAGACGGTGATCGCCATTGCGCACCGGCTCAGCACCATTCGCGACTCCGATCAGATCCTGGTGCTGCATCAGGGGCAAATCGTCGAACGCGGCAATCACGATCAGCTTATCGCCCAGCAGGGCGTCTATGCTAACCTGCTGAATGAAATCGAAGTCACGGACGGCGAAGCGAACCTCGCCTAGGAATCTTATGAACCTGATGTTAACGGACGTACTCTGGGTCGGCCTGATCATTGCCGCGGTGGCCTTTTGGTGGCAAGGGCAGGGCGTGAAAGCCTTTGCCCTGCGTAAGGTCAAACTCTATTGCGAGGAGCACAACTTACAGCTGCTCGATGAGTCGTTGGTGATCCGCAAATTTTGGATTGCGCGCGATCGGCACGGCTTGCTGCGCATACAGCGGATCTACTATTTTGAATTCACCTCGACCGGCGAATACCGCTATCGGGGCACCATGACCCTGCATGGCTATCAGGTGGCTGAAATAGAAGGCCAAACCCATCATATGCACTAGCGCGCCAGGGTCGAGCTGGGTCCCTGGCCCGTTCGCCTGACCGTTATTCGTTCGCCTGCCGATTATAAGAGTCCAATGCATGAGCCTTAGCCCCAATCTGAATGAAAAACTGCAAGCCAGCTTTGGCTTTCCGGCCTTTCGGGCTGGCCAAGAGCAGTGTGTGCAACAGCTGCTCGCGGGGCATTCCTCTTTGGCGATCTTCCCGACCGGGTCGGGCAAGTCACTGTGCTACCAGTTTACCGCCTTACAGCTGCCGGCCTTGACCCTGGTGGTGTCGCCCTTGCTGGCCTTGATTCAGGATCAATTGGACTTTTTACAGGCCAAGGGTGTTCCCGCTGCGAGCATCGACTCCACCCTGAGCCCGGCGCAATACCAACAGGTAGTCGCCGATGTACGCTCGGGCCAGACCAAGATCCTGATGGTCTCGGTTGAACGCTTTAAAAACGAACGCTTCCGGCAGTTTATTGAGCAGATCCCGCTGTCGATGCTGGTGATCGATGAGGCGCACTGTATCTCCGAATGGGGCCACAACTTCCGGCCCGATTACCTCAAGTTGCCGCAATACAGCCAGCAGCTGAATATCCCGCTGGTCTTGCTGCTGACCGCCACGGCGACCAAGAAGGTCAAGCTCGATATGGCCGCCAAGTTCGCCATCGCGCCCGAGCATATAGTGCAAACCGGCTTTTATCGGCCCAATTTGCATCTGGATATAGTGCCGGTGAGCAATGGACAACGCAACGCCGAGCTGTTGCAACAGATCCAGGCGCAGAACGGCGCTGGCTCTACCCAGGCAGGCATCGTCTACGTCACCCTACAGCAAACCGCCGTCGACGTAGCCACCTACCTAAAACGCCAGGGCATCGATGCCCAGGCCTACCATGCCGGCTTCCCGAGCGAAGAACGGCAGCAGATTCAACAACGCTTTATGCAAGGTCAGTTGGCCGTGGTAGTGGCCACCATCGCCTTTGGCATGGGCGTCGACAAGTCCGATATCCGCTTTGTGGTGCATTACGACCTGCCCAAATCGATTGAGAACTACAGCCAGGAAATTGGCCGGGCCGGGCGCGATGGCGCGCCGGCACAGTGCATTACCCTGGCCAATCTTGATGGTCTGAGCACGGTCGAGAACTTCGTCTACGGCGACACCCCGGAACCGAGCGGTATCCAGGTGGTGCTCGACGCCATCCGCCAGGAGACCCAAGCCCAGACCGACGCAAGCGGTCAATGGGAGTTACAGGCGAACAGCCTGGCCACTGCCAGCAATATTCGCCTACTGGCGTTAAAGACCCTGCTGGTGCAGCTGGAATTGCGCCAGGTGCTGGTGCCCAAATATGCCTACTTTGCCGAATACAAATTTCGCCTGATGCGCACCCAGGCCGAGTTATTGCAACAGTTTAGCGGCGAGCGCTTGGCCTTTTTAACGGCGCTGTTCGCCACCGCCGACATTAAAAAGGTTTGGGGTGAGGTGCGCTTCGAGGCCTTGCACCAGCAGTATCCGAGCGATCGGCAACGGGTGATCAGCGCCCTAGACTATTTGCAGGAACAAAATCTGATTGAACTGCAAACCCGCAAGATGACCGAGGTTTATCAGGTCAACAGCGCGGCGCTGAACCAGCCGGGTCTGGTTGAGTCCTTGAGCGACTATTTCAGCACCAATGAGCAAAAAGAGATCGCGCGCATCGGCGCCCTGGTGCGATTTTTTCAATTGGATCGTTGTTTAAACAACAATCTGGCCCGATATTTTGATGATCAGCAGGTCCCAGAGCGCTGCGGCCATTGTTCGGTCTGTGCCGAGCGGGTTGCCCAGTTACAGCGTTATGAGCCGGAGTATTGGCCGAGCGATGATCAGCTGAGTACCTATCTGGCTGGCTTCCGGGCCTATTTACAGCAACAGGCCGGTGCCGCGGGCTTAAACGTGGTGATCAGCACCACCTTGCAAAGCCGCTTCTTAACCGGCGTGTCGGTACCGCTCTTTACCCGCTTTCGCGTGCGCGCCTCGGTGCCCGGTTTTGGCGCCTGCCAGAGCCTGCGCTATGGCGAGGTGTTGGCCAAAGTTGAGCTGCTGACGGCAACTCTCGGGTAGCGATCCAGTTTTAGATCAGGGTTTAAAAAGTGCTCAAAGCAAATATAAATTAATTATGAAGGTAGATCATGGCCACTAAATATTATGTAGTCTGGCAAGGCCGAGAGACCGGCGTATTCACCGACTGGGCGACCTGCAAAAAGCATATCGATAAGTTTGCCGGGGCAAAATACAAATCGTTCAAAACCCAGGCCGAAGCCAATGCCGCCTTTAGCGGCAGCAGCACGCCCGCCGCGGCCAGCGCCACCGGCAGCAGCCCGAGCGCCCCCGCGCGCAAAAAATCGAGCGCCGCCACGGTCAAAACCTACACCGCCAAAGAAATTGCCGCCCTAAACCTGGACATTGAAATCTACACCGACGGCGGCTGTGACCCAAACCCCGGCAAAGCCGGATCGGGCTTAGCAGTTTATCGCCAAGGCCAACTCAATGAACTCTGGTACGGCCTGTACAACCCCAACGGCACCAACAACACCGCCGAACTGCACGCCCTGCACCAGGCGTTGGTGATGGCCGAAGCCGAGCTCAAGCAGAGCGATTCGATCGCCATCTTTTGCGACTCCAAATACGCCATCCAATGCGTCACCCAATGGGCCGTGGGCTGGGAAAAGAAAGGCTGGAAAAAACCCGGCGGGGAGATTAAAAACCTTGAGTTGATCCAGACCATGTTCGCCCTGCATCAAAAGATTAAAGACCGCATTCAGGTGTTGCATGTAAATGGCCATGTGGGAGTTCAAGGCAATGAGTTGGCCGATCGGATGTCGATTTTGGCGATTGGGGAAAAGACTGTTGATTTTGTGCGCTATCGGGATGCATTGGATGTGAAGGCTATTTTGGCGATGCGGCAGGGGTAGGGGGGTTGGGGTGCGGAGATTAACTGGCTATTCGTAGTTTACGAGAAATCTCTACATATGACTGCTATTGATTTCAGGGGGGATTACAAAACCTTCTCGGTTATAATCGTCGACCACATTAAAGAGACGGAAATTACGGCCATCGGATAGCTGGTTGTGCATAAAGTCCATTGACCAGCATTCATTGATGTCGTCCGGTACGGTCAACGGCTGGGGTTTTGCTCGAACGATCCGTTTCCTGGGCTTAATCCTGAGATTGAGTTCTAGCTCTCGATAGATGCGGTACACCCGCTTGTGGTTCTAGTCGAAGCCTTTCATATTGCGTAAAAATAGGTAACACAAACCAAACCCCCAGTTTTTCTGATTGTGCATCAGTCGAATAAGCCAATCGGCGATCTGAGCAATGTTATCACTCAGTTTCGGACTGTAACGATAGCAAGTTTCGCTAATGCCCGCGGCATCACAGGCAAGTCGGATACTGGCTCCCGTCTGTTCAACCGCGTTTAACGCCACCTCCTGTAACCGAGATGACTTTACCACCTTTTTGCAGGGCTTCATGAACGATTTCGTACTTGAGTCGCTATTCGGCATACTCTTCATCAGTCGCTGGTTTTTATCTTCAAACTCTTTCAATCGAGCCATCAGCGATGCGTCCATACCACCGTATTTAGCTCGCCATTTATAGAAGGTTGCAGAACTCATGCCGTGTTCACGGCACAGTTCTGGCACAGGCGTGCCAGCTTCGGCTTGTTTGAGTATGCCAATGATTTGGCCGTCTGAGTATTTTGATGTTTTCATGCAAAATCTCCTTGAAAAAATATTACGAGAAAATCCTACTTTTGGCACCTGTTACTTGTTGGGGGGGGTTGCCCAATGATTAGTGAAATATTTCGAGTCCGATAAAAAAATAGTATTTTATGGTAATAGCAGTCGACTCTAAATGAAAATTCAACAGCAATGTTGACTGAAGTCAATTTAATAAAATATTTTTTAAGTAAAACTTATAATCGTAATATTTTTCTTGTGAAGATAGCCAAATCGTGAAATCAACCGATAACCAAATTCCACCAATAAAATTAATATTCAGGTTTAGTTGCATGGTAAGTTAACTTAAACTTACTGAATATTCTGAAGTCGATTTGTATTTGTTGTTTATCTTGGCGATATGCTCAATTTAACTATCTTGTAGGATTGATTGGACTTGAATTATCTAAATATAATTATTATCTAAGAATATTTAAGTAGAGATGTGTTCTTTAACCTATTTCAGTTTGCAATATAAAATTGGAGATAGGGTTTAATTGATATTCTGGAAATATGTGTAATATTCAAGGTAAAATAAGTATTCTAAGAATTTGCTTCTTCATGAATTTTGTTTTTTATTGTTCAGGGCTTTATCTGACTATTTAGCTTAAGGATTTTTGTGGTTAGGTTTTTTGAGCAACTTACAGGTAAATAATAACAAATTAACATAAGTGTTAAATAAGTTAAAAATTTTTTTGTATGGAGACCCGTTAGGCGTAGTGGTGAAGTTAACGGCGTTGGCTAGATTGCGTAAATAGGGATTAACCAAAAAGGAATATTAATTGAATTCGAAGCATGTCTTTCCATCAACGGTTTTAGTAGAGCCGACAAATAAATGCAACTTAGCGTGTGACTTTTGCGAAGCGAATTGCACTGTAAATGGCCACCTAAAACTTAAAGACCTTTCCTCGCAAAATCTAGCTATTGCCTTGAAGAAAATCGAAAAGACGATAACCAATATTGTCTTTCAAGGTGATTGTGAGCCACTAGTAAACAAGCGGTTAGACAAATTAGTTGTCGAAGCGAAACGATTCACACACAGTATCGCAATTGTGACGAACGGCACATTGCTCAATCAAAAGAAAAGTCAGGAGTTAATTAAGTCGGGCGTAAATTGGTTTGCCTTTTCCATCGATGACCATCGACGTGATGTGTTCAATGCAGTGCGCGTGCGGGCAGACTTGGACGTAGTAGAAGAAAACCTAAGGGAGCTAATTCTCATTCGGAACAATGGCCGTGCGGATCTGCAAGTAGCGGTTCACAAAATCATCTTTCCGAACGACACACTTGAGTCACTGAAGGAGTTCGTAAAAAAATACTACTTAGGATTTGGTGCCAGTCAGATCACATTTTCGCCATTGGTCGAAATGGGCGATATAAAGGTTAAGGATTGGCTGAAGCTGCGAAATAGACTTGAGTCTGACTTAGTGGACGAAGGTATTCTGGTAAACTTGAAAGAATTCTGCGCATACCCTTATAAGACGTTGAATAAGTACTGTGGTACTAACCTTTTGTATATTAATCACAAAGGGTATCTTAGTCCCTGCGGTCTTCACCAACGGGACGGTCGATTCTTTGGGAACTTACTGCAAGAGTCGTACGAAGAGATTACCGAAAAGGACCACTTTAAGGAATACCATAATTATTGGTTGTCGCGAGAATATTCAAAACCAATTCCGAGTCATTGCAAGGATTGTTTTCTGCTAAAAGGACATTATCACCGATACACATTGAACGAAGGTCACCAGAATGGGCTAGAGTTTTGTGATCACTTAGATCTTCAAAATAATCAAGCCGACGGGGCGGATGCTATCCAGTATGACTTAATCAGCAAGGCGTTATAGATTGAATCGTAATTTCTAACTCATATAAATATTAAGAGTGATTATTTTGTGGATAGTATTAAATGTTTTGAGCATGAGAAATTAATTGACAGGCTTGATTTATCTGAAGAATTACCCTCCTATTGGCGAAAGCTTGTTGATATCGCTTTCAATGCTATAGATTTGTCCTGTGTACTGCGCACACGAATTTTTGATCAAACTCAGGCGGCCTATTCACAGTACAAAAGGTTTGGTTATTTACCCGATAAGTTGTTAAGAGACTGTCTTGCCATGCACCAATACACTGGGATTTTGTTCTTTAGCCTTTTATATAAAGACCAAAAACTTCGCGGGTGTCGCCCTCCTTCACCCGTCGCCACGTGCAGTGATCCGACCTGGATGAATCAGTCCTCATTCTGCTTTTTTAATGTTAGAGCAACAGATATTGAGCTGGAACAAACGGGTAACCTAATCGATGCCACTCGACTATTGCCGATCCTTCGTGCGGGCGCCATTCATATGGCGCCATTCTTTCAAAGTATATTTGGTATTGTGTATGCACAAGATAGTTTTAAAATAATCTCGGATGACGTTACCAACTCCTTTTATGAAGCAATCGGGGTTTCACGCTACGATCAGCTTCGATACTTCATTGATTGCTGTCATTTAACAAACAAAGCGGTCGGATATGACATGACCCCTCACACGGCAACATTTTCAAAACTCAGTTTTGATCGTCCAGAACTGTTTAGGTGGTTGCGGTGGTCGCCGGACTATCAGAGTCTTTACCAGGACATGCCCGTTGAAGAGCAGTATCAAGAGACGATCCAACGACAATACGTCAGAGACATCGCTGATTTAGCCTCCAAAACCTGTGATATTTTTTCAATTGGTTCACTAGAGGATACGCAAGCCGACATTAAGCGTCTGGATGCGGCCCATCAACTGGTTAGGGACGTGATCCGACAGGAAGGGTATTTCCCCATGGTTCCCCATACTTGGAACGGTATTGGATTGCCCGGAATTAAGCTTTACGACCATGAGCGTAACCATCCGGTTTGGGATTATCGTAATTTGGAAGGTGAAGATCAGTCAGAACATGGTATAGGACTTCATTCATTATTTAAATTTCATACCAACCTGAAACCAAATTCTTCACCTTTCCATGATGGTTCAGATCCTCAATCGTTGGATACTCCTTCCTATCAGCCGACCATGGATTTCCTAACTAACCTTTTTCCAGAAGTACACCGGGAATATGGATTTGACTTTCTCCGCGTTGATTATCAAGACCATGTATTTAGAAATCGGCCGTTAAGAAATGGTCAGGAAGTGATTGTCTGTGAACAGTTGACCTGCTCTCAGCTGTTGGACATTTCGAACAGTGCAAGGCAGGCATTCCCCGCGGCAGGCATGTTAGCTGACCATATGGGCACGGACATCGAACGATACCGTAAAGCGGGCTTTATCACGATTCTAGGTGATGAAGTTAAGTTTTCCGTAAACCAAGATAAAATCGAAAAAATGTTCAAGTTTAATGCAAAATTGGCGCAGCTGAGCATAAGAGATCCCAGCCTTGGTGCCCCGGCGCTAGCGATGGATACCCATGACTTAGGGCATCCGATGATTCTTGGTATGGATCTTCCGATGAGAGAAGAACGTTCTACCTTTCTACTTAGACTTTTTCTGTCGCGCTTTTCCACAGGTGGGATTGGTAATCGCCCTAAATATGAAACACTCGGTAATCAGGATTTTTCGAGTGGGATTTATCGCTGCAATAACCAGCCCGGTAGTTTGAAATGGGGCGAGGATCGAGTTTGCCTGTCTGGCTACCATCGCATTGAAGACCTGTATGCTCTTCTGAAAACCGACCTTCAACACAGTATGCTGTTAAAATATCGTGTTTATGAACAGTACTCCTGGTGGTTAATCGCGGAACCGGAGATAGACGAAAAATACCTATTTTTTTGTTGGTTCGAAAGAGAGACTACCGCGGGTGCAAACAGCAAAGAAGTAATATGCAACATTAGTTCATCAGAGTTACCCGCATTTATACGTTACGAAGTTGTTCAAGGTTTTAATCTGGCTGCACAAAGCACGAACGAATTTGTTCTTTCGGATGAGCAGTTTAGTTTAGTGCCAAGTAGCGGAAGTAACATCAGGCTAACGTGGCCCATGTTCAGCTCTTGGGTGCTAAGGCTCGAATACAAATAACGCTGTATGTATTAGGAATACTTGATTGAGTTTTAAAACGGAGATCCATATGGAAAACAAGAGCATAGCTATCTTTGGTGACTTGAACTTGGATACATCAGTAAACGTTTGCGACTTCCCTATCAACGTAGGTGACACCCTTTTTTCGATCGATGGCATAATTGACTTCATTGGTGGCGCTGCCACTAATGTCGCGTGCGGTGTCCTCGCTCTGGGGCACGATGTCAACTTTGCTTCGGTTGTGGGGAGAGACCCTTTGGCAGAAATCGTATTTAACCAAGTGAACGATTTTCATTTGTCGACTAAAAATATTCGAAAAGATTGGCCGGTGACATCTCGAACCATCGTTTTGATTGATCAACAAGGGAATCGACAGTGTATTAATGATCCCAAGCTAGCGAACAATTATACCTACCCCGAGCAGGAAGCTTTTGAAGTTATGTCAAATTGTGAATTTGTGTTCACCTCTACTCAAAACTGGTGCCGTCATGTTGCGACTCAAGCTAAGGCACTGGGAAAGACGGTAGCAGTCGATGTGCAGGCTTTGGTAGACATAGATAACTACCACAGGAGTTTCATTCAGGCGGCCGATATTGTGATATTGAGTTCTGAGCGGCTGGCGAAGCATTCTCACGAATTGATTCATCAATTGTGGTACGAGTTTGATGTTGAAGTGGTGGTCGTTACCCATGGAGAAGGTGGAGCAACCATTGGGTTGAGGTCCGTAGAGAGCGGTGTCTTTCAAGGTAGTTGGCACTCTTTTTAGTCATTACGCTGCTTGATCACTCTCACTCTGTATATCATCTGGATTCAATGTAACACTCCCTACAGGCTCACAATTTCGGATATCGCCCGACCAGCGATACGGCTTGGCTTTTTTCGCCGCCGTTATGACCTTTTTTCGGTTCAATAATATGCCCCCGTCTTGACCTGCATGACGCTGGGCTGGCGTGACAAAGTTAATCTTGCTGTGCTTATGTTTCTCGTTATACCAAACCACAAAGTTCTCCACCCAGTCGCGCGCTTCGGTCAACCCGGCAAAGCCAGATGAGGGCCATTCGGGACGGTATTTTAAGGTCCTGAACAATGCCTCTGAGTAGGGGTTGTCATTGCTCACGCGCGGCCGACTGTAAGACGACAGCACACCCAGTTCTTCCAGCTTGGCTTTCATCGTGAGGGCCTTCATCGGTGCACCGTTATCCGAGTGCAGCACCAGGGGCTTGTTAAAGCTTTGCTCGCGCAACATGCAGCGCTGGACCAATTCCGCAGCCAGCTCACCACACTCTCGATCATGGACTTCATAGCCCACGATCTTGCGACTGTAAATATCTTCAAATAGGTAAAGGTAGTAAAACTGACCCTTTACTCTTGAGGCCAAATAGGTGATATCCCACGACCAAAGTTGATTGGGCCCTGAGGCCGTATGGCTGGTCGGCTTCCCTGTTTTGGTTGGTGCTTTACTCCGGCCGCGATGATGTAGCTGATTGTGTGCCTTCAAAATACGGTAGAAACTCGCTTCCGATGCGAGGTAGATACCCTCGTCTAACAGCGTTGGGACCAGCTGTGACGGCGGTAAACTGGCATATTGAGGCTCATTACTCACCGCTAAGATCACCTGCGTTTCCTGCTCACTGATTTTATTGGCTGGCACCGGCCGACTGGCCAGTGGCCGCTGGTCCATGCCAACCAGACCCGCTCGGTACCAACGACGATAGGTCCTGAGGCTCAACTCAGCTTCCTCGCAGGCGCGACTCAGGCGAGCCCCACTGTTCGTGGCCTGGTGTATTAATGCTACCGTGGCGATGCGCTCGGGCAGTGGCGTTAGCTCTCCTCGCCGCCGTCCTCCCAGAGCGCATTGAGCTTTTTTCGTAACACTAACAAAGCCACCGTTTCGGCCAGCGCCTTTTCCTTGAAGCGAAGATCTTTTTTGAGCAGTTTGATCTCCACCTTGTCCTTCTTGGCTTGGTGTTTGACCGCGCTGCCTTGGGCTTCACTGGTCTGGAATCCCTGGAGACACTCGCTCTTCCAGCGCTGCACCTGCTCAGGATAGAGGCCTTTTGCACGGCAGTACTGGCCCAGCTCAGATGCTGACAACGCAGCCGTTTGGATGACCACTGAGAGCTTGGCGTCAGCCGTCCAATCGTCGGCAGATAACGTCTTTCCTGGCACAGGCATTCCTTGTTGTTTGGCGGTATCGCGCCAATTATAAAGGGTTTTTAACGATATGTGTTCCTGCCGGGCAATCTGGGCCACAGTGACGTTGTGGGGTGGCAACATTTTCTTCAAGATCGATTCTTTCCGTTCTGCTGAATATCGAGCCATTCCGTTCTCATTAACCGCCCCCTGATCTGGTTTTAGGTGGAATCTAGAGGGTGACAACTATCCTGACACAGGGGGAGAGTATTGAATGGGAACCGGCATTCAACATTGGCGCAGTTGTCGATAAGACGGGTGCAGGTGATGCTTTTGTAGCCGGTTTTATAAGTGCAGTATTAGAAGAGAAGACTTATAGGCAAGCGTTGACTCATGGGCAAATCTTTGCATCGCGTGCTATTACGACAAAAGGGTCAACTAACGGGCTACCTAATCGGGCAGAGATTGATATGCTTTACACCCAATACAGTGCCTAGGTATGTCAGAATATTTGGACTGAAAGTTACTTGCAAGCGACCGAATATTACAATCTGTTAAACATAACTTACAAGTATTTATAACTCAACACTTATAATATCGGAAACAATATGTCTACTGAAAATACGCCCCCCCTCGAAAGAATAATGCTACTTACTCTACATTCTACATTTGAAGAAACCTATAAAAATTGGGGTCTTGAAAACCTGGCGGACGTACGCGTCAGTCCAACAATGCATGACCTATACTTGGAGGATTTTCCCTCACTTTGGGCTAAGGATGACGTAAAGCAGAAGATGGCTGTCATCGGACCAAACGACTACTTTACCAAGTGGCAATCCAATGAATTTTCGTATTTTGA
Organism: Reinekea forsetii; assembly: GCF_002795845.1. Classification (GTDB taxonomy): domain Bacteria; phylum Pseudomonadota; class Gammaproteobacteria; order Pseudomonadales; family Natronospirillaceae; genus Reinekea; species Reinekea forsetii. The sequence goes on along the minus strand of NZ_CP011797.1, from coordinate 1,978,810 downwards.
AGATACACCCTTATCTTATTTGTTGGATAAGGTAAGGCCAAGCTGTTATGAAGGCGCTAAAATCGACGGTAAGGTATGTGGATTACCACTGTGTGGAGGTAATCACCAACTTATGTTCATTAACCGATCGCTTACCGATTGTATTCCCGCAACATTCGACGAGCTATTGACTGAAACCTGGCGGCTTCGAAATGGTAATCATTTGCTTTATCCGCTTGTTTACCCTACCAACGCAAGCTACTTCGCATTGCCGTTACTATATAGTACAGGATCCCCGTTATGGAGCGACCCAGATAATCCGCACGTTGGGATTACTCGAGACTCTTTGTATGAAGTGTTAAAACTTCACAAAGAACTCATGTATGACCATATGCTATTGCCGATCAAATGGGAGCAATATCATAGCGTATTCGAATTTCAAACACGTCGAGCAGCGTTTTGCTTTGGTGGTGATTGGGATATTAGGAGTCATATGGAGGTACTTGGAGAGGACCTGATCATTGCTCCAATTCCGTCGATAGCACGACGAAGTCGATCTTCCGCAAGTTGTAACTATCTATTTTTGTCAAATAAATTAAATACGGATCTATACGCGTCCGCGGAGCAAGTCGCTAATAAACTGCTGAGCCCGGAAGTGCAGGGTGATTGGGCGAAAACGCTGTTTAGGAATCCGGTAATAAAAGATTTTGGTGAGTCTTTGGCACCTCAAGAACCGAACTTAAAAGCCAGTAAAAGCGTTTATGACAACGCAGTTATTTTGCCTCCTAACGAGCATGTTTCGCATGCCTTCCATGTGATGGCGGATCTGTTTGAACCTGGGGTCATGGTGAAGCACAATCTTCAACAGCTTACAGATCTAGCCATTGAAAAGATGCTGGATATCCATAGCAATATATCATTTAGGTAATACCTTATGCGCGTTTTGATACTCGGCGGTACTGGAACCATCTCTTCTGCAATTACCAATGAATGCCTTAAGTCTGGTAATGATGTCATTCACTTCAATCGGGGAACTCATCCGCCCTCAGTGAATGTTGAGTTTGTTCGGGGCGATCGATTCTCGCAAGAGGACCTATCAAAGGCGGCTGAGGCAAAGCCGGATGTGGTGATCGATATGCTGTGTTTCGACGCCAACCATGCCCAACTGTTGACGAGGGTTTTTAAATACAAGATACAACAACTCATCCTGTGCTCATCAGCTTGTGTCTATGATGTCAAGTCGAACTATAGCCCATTCACGGAGCCAATGACCCCTAATTCGCATTGGCATTATGGTGTTAATAAGGCCAGGGCAGAATCCGTACTGAGAGAAGCCTCAAAAGAGGGCGCGTTTAATCTAACGGTCTTTCGTCCCTCTCATGTCTACGATGCATACAGCCCAATTCATCAACTGGGCCTGAACGGAATGATATTGTTTCAACGCCTCAAATTGGGTTTGCCGGTGTTGTTATTGGACAAAGGGGCCGCTCGCTGGGAAGCCTGTTTTGCCGCGGATGCGGGAAAAGGTTTCACTGCGGCTTGCCTGAATCCAATCTGTTACGGCCGGACTTACAATTTGGGGAACGGAGATCATTTTACTTGGCAGACCTATTATAAAACGGTCGCTGATGTACTAGGCGTACAGGCGAATTTGAGGTCGTTAGAAAGTCATCAAATCGACTCAGGCTGCTATGCGGAGGATTCCGAACTGGATTTCGCTAGGCACATCAGCCGATACAATTTTGTAGTTAACGTAGACCGCTTGCACTCTGACTTGCCTCAACTAAAACCACACCTATCCCTTGAGTCTGGCCTCGCAACGGTGTGGGAAGCCAATTCCTCACAAAAACCTAAATCTGACTATTCCTCGAGTGTGACTCAACTTTTGTCGTTATCTTCGGCATTGGAGAATTAAATGCGGTTAGGAGAAATCTTAAGGCACGATGACATATTGTCCCAAGAAGAACTCGAAACCGCATTGAGTGTTCAACTTAAGACAGGCTATAAAATTGGCGAGATTTTAATCAAGCATCAGGTGTTGGACAGCAAAATGCTCGACTATTATCTTGGTTTCCAGCACAAATTTAGGGTTGATGAACGAAGGAAATTTAGCCAGTTTAGGTTGATTGGGGATCTATTTCGACGATTTTATGGCGTAGCACCACTGCTTATCCTATCGAGCATCCTATTGTTGTTTTTTAGCATATTGCTCAGTATGTCCTTTCCGTATTTCATTAAGTTTACTTTCGACTATTTGATTCTTACCAACGAAATAAATCCGGTGCTGATTGTCGGGTCCGGCGTATTGGGCTTGATGGTCCTTGGTCAAGTACTGTCGTATGCCGCTTGCCTAAATTTAAACAAAGCCAATATCCGATTTGCCAACTCTATCAGAAACCGACACTTTAAGATAATTCACCATGTTCACTATTCAACCTTATCACAGAAGAGAAGTGGCGAGTGGCTAAATCATTTAACCACTGATATAGACAATGTAATCGAGCGATGGGAGCTTTTATTTCTGTCCACATTCAAAAACCTCTTTGCCGTCTCTGTCTCGTGCATTATTCTCTATTTAATCGATGCGTCGTTGATGATCTTTGTACTTTCGCTTTCCATTTTAATGATTGCTATTCCTGGTCGGGTGAGTAATTTGGCCAATAAGTATTTAGGGCGTCGTCCGATGTTAATCACTGGTATCCTTACAAACCTTACAGAGATGATTTATTCGTTTAGCACCATAAAAACCTTTAATGCACAGCCTAAGGTAACCAAAGACTTTTCTAATAAATTCGATAAGTATTACTTAAATGATTTTCACATGGTCCGTTATTGGAACGTGGCTTACAACTTAAGAGTCCTGATCGGCATGGCGCTTATTTGCACAATCATTTTTGAGGGTGGTAAGAATGTTATATCTGGCATTTACAGTACCGGTGACCTAATGATGGCATTAGTTATCGTTAATATTTTAAATCCCTATATCGACGAGTTTGTGCAGCTTATTATCAGCGTAAACGACACTAAGGCCTATTGGCAACGGTGTCTCACGCTGTTGGATATTAATATTGATGACCATAAGTTCAAAAACGACCCTGCGTTGGCGGTCAATCTTGATGGTGATGTTTGTATCAATGGGCTATCGTTTGGGTACGCCGGCATTGAGGTGTTTAAAGACTTGAATGTCCGTTTCGAACACAATAAAAGCTACGCTATTGTCGGTAGAAGCGGGTCGGGTAAATCGACTCTCCTAAAGCTTTTGTTGAAACAACTTACACCAGACGAGGGCGAGATAACCTTTAATGACTACAGTTTAAGTGAGGTGTCAGAATTTACCGTGTGTAAGAATATATCCTATATAGCCCAAAAACCCTCTGTATTTAAAGGAACGGTTCACGAAAATATCCGTTTGGGCGGGGCAAGTTTTTCAAGTTGCATCGAGGATTCAAAAATTCATGTTGCGGCTAAGCGCGCCGGTATCCACCATCGTATCGGTGAAATGCCATATGGATACAGCACTGAGCTTGGCGACGGTGGCCAGCAATTATCAGGCGGCGAAAAGCAGCGAATTTCTATTGCAAGAGCCTTGTTAAAAGACCCAGCGGTATGCTTATTTGATGAACCTACTTCATCGCTCGACCCTAAGAATGAACAAATAATAATTGATACGATCTCTTCACTTAAGGGTCAATGTACCATTTTGATTTCGACCCATAACCCCGAGTTCCTCAATGTCGTCGACCAAGTACTTGTACTCGGCGATAACCCAAAATTCATTAGTGCTAATAAATTGTCATTCGATTCGCTACACGAGCTTATGAAATATGACGATATTATCGAAAATAATGCTGAGGCAACATCGATATGAATGCACTAAGAATTCTTTGGAAAATGGTTTCTTTTCACAAGCATATATTACCAATTGCTGCAAGCGTGGTCGTCTTTGTATCGATTCTAACGGTTTCAGTACCTCTATATATTAAGTTTGTACTAGAGTACATCTTAGTTGAGAAAGCATCCGAACTGCTATATTACGGGACGCTATTCTTCATTGGCATATTTACCTTGCGTTTCATATTTGGATTGGCTCAGGATCTGGCGGTAATTATTCTTAGGCAAAAGATTGAGCGTACCTATAATATAGAATATATAAATTCAATCTTTAGTCTAAATTATATGGCTTTTCTAAAGTACGATAAAGGGGACTTACTATCGCGTATTAGGTCCTTTCTGAATGAGATTGAATGGTTTTTATGTGATTTCATATTTTTCGTATTCCACGCTGTTTTTATTTTTATATTTTTGTCTATTTCAATGGCTTTAACTAGTATGCCGTTGTTCCTGCTGGTGCTGGCATTCGTGCCTCTGCACTTTTACAACTTCAAGCACTTCATTCATCCGCTAAAGACATCATCGGAAGAGCAAGAACATGCAAGGAGTGATCTTATTTCGTTCTGCCTTCAGTCGTTAAGCGCCTGGTATGACATTCGAAATTACCACATGCAGACGGAATTCATTCGTCGTAATTCAAAAATGATAGACAGATTAAGCATGGCGACCTTATCTAGAAAGATTAGTGGGTTACGTCAGGGGCACTTTCAGGCGGCACTCATCGCGACCAATCATACCTCCGTTATTGTCTACGGAAGCTTTCTGGTCATTAAAGGCCAAATCAATATTGGCACGGTTTTCTTTTTTCTACTCTTGCTTGATTTTTTCTACACTCCTATCTATCGATTCGGAGCAATAAACGAATCTTTGCAGGCTAGCGCGATTAAAATACAGCGCATGACGGAATTGATTTTTCATAATCAAAAGGAAGTGGTTATTCTTGAATCCAAGAAAGTGGATGTAGAGGTTAAGGTCGATAAGGTGGTCACGCTCGAGGCCAGAAATCTGACTGTTGATGGTCTCTTCCAAGGCATAAATTTTAACTTCAAAGCGGGTAAAATTCATTTTATAGGCGGACCCAGTGGTTGTGGTAAGAGCACATTGCTACGAGTGCTAGCAAAACAATCGGATCCTTCCCAAGGGCTCCTCCTGATTAATGATATAGACACTAGAGATTGGCCAGAGTTTAAGTACAGGGAATTCACCCAGTGTGCTATACAGGAAGTACAGCTATTTTCCTCGACTATCCTAGGTAATATCCATTTAGACTCTCATGATGAATTTGACAGTAAGCGATTGACCGATGCCTGTTATTACGCGGTTGCTGACGAGTTCATTGAGCAACTGCCTTACAGGTATCATACCCGTATTGAAGAGCAAGGAAGAAACTTTTCCGGTGGCCAACAGCAACGCTTATGTCTTGCACGCCTCTTTTTTCACGATGCCGATGTGATGTTACTAGACGAACCCACTTCGGCTTTGGATCCGGCTACGGAAAAATTGTTCTTCGAGCGGCTTCAGGAACTTAAAAAAGACAAGGTTATCATTATAGTTAACCATCGACCGCATAATGCGCTTTTCGCTGATGTCCTATTAGAACTGCGATCTAGTGGGTTGGCCGTGGTTGACGCATTGAAGGTGGTAGCATGAATACGAAACTATATATCAAGATGATGGATCAACAGAGTGATATTAAGTCCGTTAGCCTGATTGCTCTCTCAATGATTTTTGCACTAGCAGTCCTAGTTTCATTTTTATTCGTACCCATTGAACATGTTGTCCGCACCTCAGGCATTGTTGTGCCTATAGAGATAAGATCAATATCTGCCGATAAGAGCGGTTGGGTTCAGCTCAGAGAGTTAACAGCTGGCAATGAACTCACCTTAGGCGATATGTTGGGCATCTATCGAGCAGGCATTAATGAGGGCGAGCATCAAATCAAAATTCACCACCAACGAGCCAGGATACGGCAACTTCAACTGGAGAAAAAGGAACTGGATCTGAAACGGAAATCTTCGAGTCTACTAAATGAGCGAAAGTCTACAACTGTCTTTTCGATTCAGGAGGAAAACCTAAATGTTCAGGTTGAAGTTATTCAAAAAGATCTTGATTTTAATTTGAATCGAATGAAGCCAAGCAATATTCTAGTTGAAAAGTCAGGGATTATATTAGACATTAAGTCTGATAACGCTGGTTACAATTGGTTCAATCAAGGTGAAACCATATTAACGCTCTATAATAAAAATAAATTAGTCGTTAGAGCGAAGGTACCTAGCCACAAAATTATGTCCATTGATAGCGCGAAAAAAGTAATTCTAGACAACGAGATGAATCGATTGAGAGTTATCGGGCAAGTTGAAAAGATATTTTATGCCATGGCGGAGGCAGAGGGCATGCAAATGATGGTCGATATTTCTATAGACGAGCACGCAAACCTTAAGCCAAGTATGGAGTTTAACGTTAGCATCGTGACGGATAAAAAACCCCTATTTAGCCTCATTCAGGATACGTTTCTTTAGTGGCTCGTTCTGAGCAATCAATGGCGATATGAGTAAGATCATGGATTTTGATAACATAGAAGATTTGAGAACGACTCACTTGGTAAAGTGGAGTCCCGAATTTACGGCGCATGATGTCATACCGATGTGGGTAGCGGACATGGACTTCCCAACAGCGCCGTCAATTTCAGATGCACTTCAGGTGCATGCTCGAAGTGCTAATTTTGGATACCGGCATAGGCCTGCACGGCTTTTTGAGTCGATACTTAATTGGTTTCAACAACGGCACCAATGGAGAATGCAAACTGACTGGATTGTGCCCACGCCCGGGGTCATTCCTTCGATTCAAATGGCCATACAATCCGTCACAAACCCCGGTGAGGGCGTGATAGTGCAAACTCCGGCGTACTATCCTTTCTTTTCTTCTGTAACGACCCATAATCGAGAGTTAATCATTAATCCGCTGATAGGCAGTACTGATGGATATAGATTTGATTGGCAACTGTTTGAAGCACAACTGACGAAAGCGTCAGCATTCCTATTGTGCAATCCTCACAACCCAGTCGGTAGAGCCTGGCGGATGGATGAACTGACAAAAATCGTTGAACTCTGTAGCAAGTACCAAGTATCGATAATATCCGACGATATACATTGCGATCTCGTTTTCCCGCCAAATAGATATATGCCCATTCCTATTCTGCCCACGACAACCGACGTTGATGTTGTCTATTGTTACTCCCCTAGTAAATCGTTCGGTCTTTCAGGTTTGAATACGGCGTTTACTGTCATTCCAAATCCGGTGTTGCGAAAAAAATACTTATCGAAACTCCACAGTACAGGCTACTACTGGGGGAATAGCTTTGGAGATGCGGCACTGGAGGCAGCCTATGCACATGGTGTGGAGTGGATGGATACGTTCAAGGTGTATTTAAGCCGTAATATAGAGATACTGACACACCGGCTTACCGAAATCGGGGGCATTGAGTTAATGCCGATTGAAGCAACCTACCTTGCTTGGCTCGATTTTCGTGCAACCGGGTTAAGTGAAGAGGAAGTCAGCCAGCGGCTGAGTATGGCGAAAGTTCAACTGGAAAAAGGCTCAGTGTTTGGCGAGGACGGTCGTGGTTTTCAGCGTATGACGATAGCGACACAATCATTCAATTTAGAGGAGACGCTGAGCAGGATATCTAGAGTTTTCTAGTGTATATGCCTAGCAATAAGGATTTAAATCGAGCCAATCTGCTGTTTGGTGCCCCATTCAGCATTACTAGGGGTCATATATCCCAATGCATTATCTAAAGAGTTAAAAATACGCGAACTGATCCATCCTATGTATACCCCGTAGCCAAAGATTAAGAACCCCATCCATGTGTTGCATGTAAACGGCCACGTCGGTAGCCAATGCCCCCAATTAATAGCAGATGTCAAATTATCCTTTCTCGTAATATTTGCTCCGGAGATTCGGCATGAAATATCAAAATACTCAAACAGGCCGAACGGCATGCTATAGAACTTGACGTTATTCAACCCGGAAGTCCGCAACAGAAAGCCTATATCGATCGGTATAATCCCACAGTTCGTTACGGCTTATTAAACCAATACGTGTTCGTGTGTATTGAAGAAGTCCAAGATCACGCAACGCGATGGCTGTGGACCTATAATAATGAACGGCCCAATATGGCAATTGGCGGTATAACACCCAAAACGAAGTTGGCGTTAGTTGTACAAGACCCTACTTTTAACATCGGTTAAAAATGGGGGGTTACCAATGGACCGATATTTTGTATGGGTACTAAAGCGGGTGTCTCTTTAGGCCCTCTCTTTAGGCCCAAAATACTAGATACAGGACCAGATACAGGCGTTGCATCTAAATGGCCATGTGGGAGTTCAAGGCAATGAGTTGGCGGATCGGATGTCGATTTTGGCGATTGGGGAAAAGACTCTTGATTTTGTGCGGTATCGGGATGCATTGGATGTGAAGGCTATTTTGGCGATGCGGCAGGGGGTTGGCCGTCTTAGCACCCATTCGACAGGTAGCAGTTGAAAAAAATTTTTTGAGCCTAAAGGCCGAACAAGTAATGGGGCCTATGGTTTGAATTAGAAATTTTACATATAAGCTATCAAGCCATATTTTAAATAAGCATTATAGTAAATCACTGATGGCCCAAGAGTCGGGGTTAAACCCGCGAGCTCTGCATTCATCCTGTGGTTTGTGAACCACAATCGCTCTTTCAGAAAAGGTTCTAAACTCGCCTTCTATGACACCCAATATTTCCCAACTAATCATGCCAGTTTTGCAGTTAAAGAACTGATCAACAACGTAGCCGCTTGCAAACAAGCCATCCGGTGTCTGATACATAGCTGAAAAATCGATAGTTGTTCCGGTCCAATCTGTAAAGGGATAGTCGTATCCACCTTTTGTTCTGTCTGCACTCCTAACAT